>JASHQE010000258.1 GCA_030037705.1 Acidobacteriaceae bacterium
CGCCGCGCGCAACGGTGCTACCGGGATCACGCCGCCGCGATCGAACTTGGTGTGATCCGCGACGATGATGACCTTGCCCGCGCTGGCGATCATCTTCTGCTCCGAGCCCACTACCAGCGTGTTGTTGTTGCTGAATCCGGCCCCGGTAATGCTGGCGATGCCCATGATCAGCACGTCGGCGCGGATCGCGCCCAGCATCTGCTCGCAGAACGGTCCCAGCATGACCCGCAGCCGCGGATCGAGATAGCCGCCGGTCAGCGTCAGCTCGATGTTGCGCAGCGATTCCAGGCTTTCGGCGATGGGCAGCGAGTTGGTGACGATGTGCAGCGACTTCGATGCAAGCGCGCGGGCCACCGCCGCCACCGTCGATCCGCCATCGAGGATCACTGTCTGGCCGTCTTCGATCAGTTCGGCCGTGCGCCGCGCGATGCGGTCCTTTTCACTGCTGAACCGCGCACTCTCCACGGCATAGTCAAAGGCGCGTCCCGGCGGTGTGTGCACTGAGACCGCGCCGCCATACACGCGCTTGAGCGCGCCCGCATGTTCCAGTAAGTCCAGATCGCGGCGCACACTCGACTCCGATGCGTCCAGTTCGAGGCAAAGCACCTCCAGCGCGAGGAAGTCCCGCACCTCGATCATCTGCCGGATTCGCAGTTGCCGTTCTGCTGCCTTCATCGCTTACTTGTTGCGGATTGCCTTGAGCACGGAATCTGAGACCGCCTTCACCAGCTTCTCGAACTGCGCATCGGTCAGTTCGATCTTGTCACTCTCGCGTACCGTCGAATCCAGTGCCCCACCGGCGCAATCACAATCCTGATTTCCCGCAGCATCCAGCCGGTGATCGGGGATGCTGTAGCGCCTGCGGATGTCCATGAGGCCAACCTCCTGCTCCGGCGTGAAGTAGTGCATCGGCCCGCCCAGTTGCCGGGCAATCAGCACCGTCCAGCAATAGGTCTCCAGCACCTCGGCGTACCACTCGGCGTGGGTCACCGTATCGCCCCAGCAGATCACGCCGTGATTTGCCAACAGTGCCGCGTTATGCTTTTTCGCATAAGGAGCCACGGTCTTGGCAAATGCCGCAGTCCCTGGCGTCGCGTAGGGAAGCACCGGCACCTTCCCCACGAAGACCTCGAACTCGGGGATCGTGAGATACTCCGGCGCGCGGTGTACGATCGCATGCGCCGTCGCGTGCGGCGGATGGCAATGCACCGCGGCCTTCACCTCCGGCGCGGCCTTGAAGATCTCGAGGTGCAAAAAGATCTCGCTCGTTCGTTTTTGAGTCCCGGCAATCTGGTTCCCGTCGAGATCTACCATGCACAGGTCGTCGGGGGTGATGTCGTACTTGCTGATCAGCGTGGGCGTGCAGATCACCTCGTTCGGCCCGATGCGGTACGAGATGTTGCCGCCGTTCCCATCCACGTACTGGCGCAGCCACAGCTTCTTGCCTGCCTCGCAGATTTCTTTCTTGATTGCCTCGGCTTCCGGCGTGAAAAACAGCGTTGGATTCGATTCCATGGTTCCCAGCGAAGATGACATGTCGTGCTTTCTCCCATTTTAGGGCGCGGAACGCGCTGGTTAAGACGAATAATGAATGATATTGATCGCTCTTGATTGATATTGTACAGTGTTGATCGGAACATCGACTCCATTTTTATGAACAAGCTGCCGATTTGTCTGCCCCTGCCGTTGCTCATAACTTTTGTTTGCAGTTCAAACTTAGCTGCGGCCCAGAGCCGCTGGGCTCATTCCGGCCGCGGCGGCAGACTGGTCTACGCGACCACGCCCCAAGGCGATCGCATCCCGGATTTTTCCTATGCAGGCTACGAAGGCGGCGGCGTGGCGCTGCCGCACGTGCCGGCTATGCGCACGGTCCAACCCTCCGGTGCGGACGACACCGCAGCCATCCAGAAGGCCATCGAGGAAGTCTCCGCGCTTCCGCCTGTAAACGGCTTTCGCGGCGCTGTCGAACTCGCGCCGGGCATATTCCACTGCGCCCAGACGCTTTCGATCACCGCTCCAGGCGTAGTGCTTCGCGGCGCAGGCTCCGCCGATCATGGCGCAATCCGTGGCACCGTCATCGAGATGACCGGCGCGCCGCATCTCGCGCTGCGCATCGCAGGCAAGTTAGAGCAGAACGACCTCGGCGTCACGACAACGATTACCGACGCTTATGTTCCCGCTGGTGCTACCGTGATTCACGTCGCCGACACCACCAACTTGCATCCCGGCGACCTGCTGCTTATCTCGAAGCCTGTTACCGCCGCATGGACCCGCTTCATGGGCATGGACAACCTTTACCGCAACGGCAAACCCGAGCACTGGGTTTCGGCTAGCCATCTCGATGTGCGCCGCCGCATCGCCGCGGTCTCCGGCAACACCATCACGCTCGACGTCCCGCTCATGGACTCCTATGATGCGCAGTTCTTCGACGGCGGTCATGCGACGGTTTCGAAGATCGAGATCAGCGGCCAGCTCACTCAGGTCGGCGTCGAAAACCTGCGCTTCGACGCGCCCAAACAGAGCATCGCTCTGGGCCAGCCGGAGTATAGCGGCATGGCGATCAGCGATGTGGCCGACGGCTGGGTGCGCTCTGTGGCATTTGAGGAAACGACCAATGGCGTCCGCATCAATGCGGGCAGCGAGCGCATCACCTTCCTGCAATGCGATATCGAGCAGCATATGCCCGTCACCAGCTCGGCCAAGCCCGCCGACTTCGCCTGTAACGGCTCGCAGATTCTCTTCGACCGCTGCACCGGCAGCGGTGACAACACCTTCTACATCGTCACGCAGGATCGCCAGCAGGGTCCCGTCGTTGCCCTTCACTGCCGTTTTCTCGGCAATGGACACATTGCGCCCCACCAGCGCTGGTCAACCGGTTTGCTCATTGACAACTGCGAAGTGCCCGGCGGCGGCATCGACCTGATGAACCGCGGTGAGATGGGTTCGGGCCACGGCTGGGCCATCGGTTGGGCTGTCCTCTGGAATTCAACCGCGCAGTCGTTCGCCATGAACACCCCGCCCGGTTCGATGATCTGGTCCATCGGCAACAAGGGCGAAGACACCGACCCGCCCTTCCCGGTCTTCGACGGCGGCCCGCAGCGCACGCCGCTCGAGCCCGCCACGATCGAGTCCGCCGGAAAGCCGGTCCAGCCGCAGAGCCTCTACCTCGCGCAGTTGAAGGAGCGGCTCGGCTCACAGGCGTTGAAGAACATCGGTTACTAGACAGTGTCGAATGAGTGTTGAAGATATAGGGCCCTGTAACAGGGCATGGCTTTAGGCGGGTTGTCCAGGTCTCTGGATGTCGAGCTCAGCACCGATGATGGGTGCTCCCAGGTCTCTGTAGGAGACATGGGAGAGCAAGATGCCAGCAATTGAAGGACGAAGAGCCAGGTGGGACGGTTGGGTTTTGTGCTTTCCCAGGTCTGAAAATCGAGACCCTTCGACTACGCTCAGGGCAGGCTCTGGGGTACCCGGCACCTGGCGACTTCATGCTTATCGATGGTCGTAGCTGATGGTGGACCAGGAGAGAAGCTAATTACTCTCTTGTCACCTTGACAAACGCCCCATCCGGCAGCTCGCCGTTGAGCAGGTGCACCACTCCATCCTTGACGTATCCCTCTAGCACCTGGCGCGGAGCTGCTGACTTGCCGGCTTGCTGACTCGCTGGCTTGCTGACTCCGCCGGCTCCGCTCTTTCCCATCCCCTGATCCATGGCTTCATTTGCCAACTGGTCGGCCTCCCTGTTGCCGCCGCGCAGAGTATGGGTCATCTCAAAGCGGTCGAGCCGGGCGGCGCGGCGTCTGGCCTCTTCCCACAGCGGGCGCAGGCCAGGGCTGGCTACCTTGTAGCGGCCTTTCATCTGGTTCACCATCAACTCGGAATCGGAGACCACGCGCAGGCGCTTCGCACCGTTCTCGATGGCCCAATGCAGCACGGCGAGCAAACCGGAGTACTCCGCAAAATTGTTCGTCTGGCGACCCAGGTATTTGCTCAACCGGACTATCACGTGGCCTTCCGGGTCTTCGATCACCGCTCCGTAGCCGGCTGGGCCGGGGTTGCCCCGCGAACCGCCGTCGCAGTGGGCCGTGAACCACCCGGAGTCTTCACCGGCCTTTTTTTCGTTAAACAGATTCCCGCTCATCGGTTTCCAGTGTAGCGGACTCTGGGCCGGATCCCGGCGCTGCTGGAGCGTTTCCGGCGTCACCCGGCCGAGGCCAATCGGCGCGTTTGGATGACGAAAGCTCGGTTTCGGCGTCTATCCGGTGCGCATTGACTCGATCGGAACGGAGAAATCGATGGCAGCGGACGCCGTGAGCTTACCTGTCCCCCCGGTTGCGGCAGCCGGGATTTTAGCCTGTCCGGGGAAGCGAAGGATACAATCCTCAGCAGGCATGGCTGCAACGAGGGCAATGGGCGGAGCAAACCGGGACGGGGCAACGCAGGGTCCGGAGCGCCTGCAGGCCCGCGAAGCCGAAATGGACCTGATCCGCGAGGCTCAGGCCGGTTCCCGTGCAGCCTTTGACGCCCTAGTCCGCCAATATGAACACCAGGTTCTGCGGCTGGCGCTGCACCTCACCGGCTCTGAGCATGACGCCGAAGATATTTACCAGGAAGCATTTCTTAAGGCCTACCGGTACATCGGGAATTTCCGGTTCGAGTGCTCGTTTTATACCTGGATTTACCGGATCGTTACCAATCTTTGCCTGGATCAACTGCGGCGCCGCAAAACCCGCCGCGAAGATCATGCAGTGATGGTGGATCGGGCCGGCGATGAGATCGACCTGCTGGCCGCGGTCTCCGACGACCGGGCGTTTTCAAATCCGGCCCGCGAACTCGACCGCAAAGTGCTGGCTGAAAAGATCCAGGCAGCGTTGGGCAAGCTGACGCCACGCGAGCGGATGGTTTTTGAACTGAAGCATTACCAGGGTCTCCGCCTGCGCACGATCGGAGAGATGCTGAACACCACGGAAGAAACCGCCAAGAATACGCTGTTCAGGGCGACCAAGAAGCTGCGATCGCAGTTGGCGGAGTTGAGGTAGCTGCAAGCTTTTAGCTTGCAGCTACGGGCTTGCTAGGAGATAGACCAATCTCATCGACATAAACAGCACGCGCGAAGGCTGAGACGATGAGGAACAACCGAAGACGGAGAGCTAAGGGCTGAAAGCTAGAAGCTGCAAGCTCATTTTTTGAGGCTGGAAGGACGTAACCATGAATTGCGAGATTGCACAGGAACGAATCGTGACCGCGGCGTATGGCGAGCTTCCCGATGAACAGGCGCATGAGCTGGAGCGCCATCTGGAAGGCTGTGCGGCGTGCAAGATGGAGCGGGAGCAGGTGCTGGCGCTGAAGACGCTGGTGAGCGCGCATCCCGCGCTGGAACCATCTCCGAACCTGGTAGCGCGGGCGCGCCTGCGTTTGGAAGAAGCATTAGACGCGTTGCCTCCGAAGCGCTGGTACGAACGCTGGAGCCAGGACATTGTCAACAACTTTGCGCGCCTGCAGGCCGCACCTGTGGCTGCGCTCCTGCTGTTGGTTGTGGGCGCGGGCGCGGGCTGCCTGGGGGAGTACGAATACGCGCAAAGCCGCGCTGCTCATGCTGCCGCCGTGCAGGTTGCTGCGGCTCCCAAGCCGCAGCCGGTAGCCGTTCAGCTTCCGGCATTGGCGAACGTCGCCAGCATATCCGGGATTGAGCGCCAGCCGAATAGCGAAATGGTGGCGGTTACGTACAATCAGCTCGTTCCCCGCAGGATCGAGGGCTCTCTCGACGATCCCACGATTCGTGAGCTGCTCATGCTGGCCACGGAGAACTCGGCATCCGCCGGGATACGCAACGATTCGGTGGGCCTGCTTGCGGCTGAGTGCCGGGCTGGGCATAGCTGCCAGCCGTCGGGTATCCGCGATGCGCTGATGGTGGCGCTGCGCTATGACAGAAGCGCCGCCGTGCGCGAGAAGGCGCTGGAAGGCCTGGAGCCCTATGTGGCGGAGGATACCCGCGTACGCAACGCCGTTCTCGAAGCGCTGCTGAATGACAGCGACGCCCGTGTGCGGAGCGCGGCCATCAATTTGCTCGCACCCGTGGAAGCCGATAGCAGTGTGCGGGAGGTGTTGTACTCAGTTTCCAATTCGGACCAGAGCCCCCAGATCCGGAATGTCTCCCGGCAGGTATTGAGCCAGGTGCCGGAGATTCAATAGATTTGCTTATTCTGCCGGCACCGTGCCATCTTGAGAGCGCTGGCCGGCGTAAAGAACCTGTTGGAGAAAAGCGATGAAGTATCTTTTGAGGCCGTACCGAAAACCCCTTCTGAAAGCCACATGGATTGCGTGCGCCTGCCTTATTCTTGCGCCTGGTGCAGCGCGCGCGCAGACTGAGAATATTGTCCAATTCATCGAAGCGCCCATTCCCCTGCTGGTGCATTCCAGCTCGCAGGGATATCTGGGTGTTTACATCACTGATGTGGACGCGGACAAGGCGCATACGCTGAAACTCGCGGAGGCTCGCGGCGCCCTTATCACCCTCGTTGATCACGACGCTCCGGCCGGCCAGGTGGGATTGAAGGTGAACGATGTGGTGCTGGGATTGAACGGCCAGAATGTGGAAGACGCAGAGCAGTTGCGCAAGATGCTTCGTGATATCCCTGCCGGCCGCAAGGTGAGCCTTGAGATCAGCCGTGACGGCAATATCCAGACCCTGGCAGTGCAACTGGCGGATCGCAAGACTGTAGACCATGATGTGTGGAACAAGATTGACGGTGGTGGAGATGATCTGGCGCCGTCGCCGGCGATGGGCATCCTTGGAGGCGGCGGAGGCGATGCGCCGGTGCCCGGAGGATTCCACCTGCCGTTCTTCGGCAGCAGCCTCAAGGTAGGAGCGCTGGTTGAGCCGCTTACCTCGCAGATGGCTGAGTATCTAGGCATCCCTGGCGGACTTATGGTCAAGCAGGTGGCGCGCAAGAGCGAAGCGGATGTAGCCGGGCTGCGGGCCTTCGACGTGATTCTCAAAGTCGGCGTCGAATCCATCTTGACTTCGGCCGACTGGGACCGGGCGTTGCGCTCCAATGCAGGCAAGCCGGTGCAGGTCATGATCCTGCGCGACCGAAAGCAGCAAACCCTCACTCTGCAGGTGGATTCAAAACACCATCAGAGCGCAGTGGAACACAAAAATCTCTTCTCCCCGAAAGGCGAATCACCCGTGGCCGAAACAGTCTAGGATCAATCTTTTCAACTCTCAAGATTCTCGAGGCGCCGCTCAATTTCAGCCGGCGCCTTTTCTGTTCTGAGAAGACAGAGCAGGCGCTCGTGGACCTGCTTCGCACGTCCGGTCCGGGCGCGGAGTTCCGCTCCAATCCACGGGTTTTCTGAACCCTCCCCGGCACCGTACACTACCTTTGAGGAGCTGACACGAATGCCCTATCCCACAAGCTACCGCTATACACGCGAGCATGAATGGATTTCGCTCGACGGAACCCTCGGAACTATCGGCATTACCGACTACGCGCAAAACTCCTTAGGCGACATTGTTTACGTCGACGCGCCCAAGGTAGGCGACTCCGTGACCGCTAACGCGACCTTCGGCTCCGTGGAGAGCGTCAAGGCTGTCAGCGATCTCTATTCGCCCGTCTCCGGCAAAGTCACCGCCGTCAATGAAGCCCTGAAGACCGAGCCCGACAAGATCAATGCCGCTCCTCACGAGACCTGGATCATCAAAGTCGAGCTTTCGAACCGCGCCGAATACGACGCGCTGCTGGACGCAGCGGCGTATGAGAAGTTCATCTCCGAAGAAACGGGGCATTAGGGACTGAGGGACTAGGATTCGAAATTTGAAGATGCAGGTTGTAATCGCAAAGCCCTGAGATTCGGGTCGAAACAAATGATTCAAACGGTCGAAAAATCATGCAACGAAGTGGGTCGGATGCTTGGCGCTTTGATGAAGTCGCTGCGGTCCAAGTCTCTAGTCCCTAATCCCTAGTCTCTTTTCAAAAGGTTCGAAGCCCATATGCGCTATCTACCCAAATCGCCCGCGGAACGCGAGAAATTGCTCGCTGAGATCGGTGCATCCTCGATTGAGGACCTTTTCGCCATCATTCCGGCTGAGTACCGGCTCAACCGCGACCTGCTCGTGCCGCGCCAGCAGGCCGAGAGCGAAATCATCGACTACTTCCGCGCAGCCAGCGACCGGAACGCGACCGGCTACGCCAGCTTTCTTGGCGCCGGTGCGTATTACCACTACCGGCCCGTGATCATTGATTCGCTCGTGCAGCGCGGCGAATTTTTAACCAGCTATACGCCCTACCAGGCCGAGATCACGCAGGGCACCCTGCAGGCAATCTTCGAATTCCAAACCATGATCGCCGAGCTCACCGGCATGGACGTGGCCAACGCCAGCATGTACGACGGCTCGACGGGCGCGGCGGAAGCGGTGATGATGGCCGTGCGCGTCACCGGCCGGCATAAGGCGGTCGTCGCTTCGACGGTCCATCCCGAGTACCGCGAAGTAATGGCCACCTATGCGAAGCATCAGGGGCTGCCTTCGACACTCGTCGGCTACGAGCACGAAACCGGACGCATTGATCTCACGGCTCTGGCCGCCTCCGTCACCGAAGAAACCGCAGCCGTTCTCGTGCAGAATCCGAACTTTTTCGGCGTCATCGAAGACATTCCGGCCATTGCGGAGATCGCCCATGCGAAAGGCGCGCTGCTCATCGTTTCCATTGCGGAGGCAGTCTCGCTCGGCATCGTGCGGCCTCCCATCGAGGCCGATATCGTCAGCATGGAAGCGCAATCCTTCGGCGTGGCGCTCAGCTATGGCGGGCCGTTCTGCGGTGTCATCGCGGCAAAAGAAAAATATGTACGCCAGATGCCTGGCCGTCTCGTCGGCCAAACCGTCGATGGTGCCGGGAACCGTGGCTTCGTCCTGACGCTGGCCACGCGCGAGCAGCACATCCGGCGCGAGAAAGCCACTTCGAATATCTGCACCAACCAGGCGCTGGTCGCGCTCATGGCGACGATCTTCCTCATTGTCTACGGCAAAGAAGGCATACGCGAATTGGCCGAGCACAACCTCGCCAAAGCAGATTATGCGGCGAAGACATTGAGCTCCCAGTCAGGCGTTAAGCTCTTGTTCGCCGGTGCGCCGCGCTTTCACGAATTCGTTCTCGAAACATCGGAGCCTCAGGAGTTGTGGGGCCCCCGGCTCCTCGAAGAAAAGATCATCGGCGGTGTCGCACTCAACCGCTGGTATCCGGAACTCGGCAACGCGACCCTCTGGTGCGTGACCGAGATGATGCGCCGCGAACAGATTGATGGCGCAGCCAAGGTGCTGGCCGCGGGGCTGGTGGAGGCGTAGGGGAAAGGATTGAGCAGAAACTGGAAGACAGATTCTGCACGCGTGATTTAGCAGGTGCATAATGCCAGCCTGCCTGTAGTCGTGAGCACGTAAGTTTTGTAACAGGGCACGACTTCAGTCGTGCTGGAAAAGTTTTAAGAAAGGAACGGGCTTTTAGCCCCTGCCATGGCGCGACCCGGCCGCAACTCTTCACAGGAAGACATTCTAAGCCCGGCGCGCACGTTTTTCGCAACAACCAAGGCGAGCATGGGACGTCGTTTATTGCAGCCCGACCGCAACGCCAAACTTCTTGTGGATGTGCTGCGCTCGCTGGTTGCAGAACGGAAGTTCAAGCTGCATGATTTTGTGATCATGCCTGATCATCTTCATCTATTGCTGACGGTGGATGAAAGCATGACGATTGGAAAGGCGATGCAATTGATCAAAGGCCGATTTTCCCACTGTTTGTCCCATGAATTTGGATATCGCGGCGAGGTCTGGCAGCGTGGATTTTCTGAAGTGCAAGTCATCGGTAAGGCAAGTTTTGAACAATATCGAGCCTACATTGCGAAAAATCCCATTGAAGCGGGCCTGATTCATACGGGCGAAGATTATCCGTTTTGTTATACATCCTTGGCTAAGAAGAAAGCGCGGGCAATCAGCATGCACACAGGGGCTGAAGCCCTGCAACAAACATGACATGTTTACGGCACGACTAAAGTCGTGCCCTGTTACAGAGCAAGAACGTAAGTAGGCCTGGAAGAATCAGGTCCTATCGAAAGAGCGATCTTTGCGAGGCATCAATGGCATCCACGATCGATAAAAACTCCGGCCCGCGCACGACGGGCAAAGTCCGCACGCACCCCACGCAGAACGAGGCGCTCGTCTTCGAGAAATCCGCGCCCGGCAAGCGTGCCTACAAACTGCCGCCGCTTGACGTGCCTCCGGTCAACCCGTCTGAGCTGCTGGGAAACGCCTGCCGCTCGCAGAGCGCGGAATTGCCCGAGCTGAGCGAGATCGAGATCATCCGCCACTTCACGCG
>JASHQE010000259.1 GCA_030037705.1 Acidobacteriaceae bacterium
GGAGACTGCGCCAATGCAAATCGTGCGGCGTTTCGTGAATCACCGTGAGAGCTTTCTAAAGGAACTCTTCGACGAACCGGCAACCCTCTTCGACAAAAAGCCCGAGTAGTGTGGTGTCGTCGGACATCGAATCCGATGTGGTTCGACGCAGATTTGGTGCAATTGTGGTGGCTGTTTTGATGGCTGTTGGTTTCCAACTTTTGTGCATTTGGCTGCGATTCATTGCAGGACAAGCGTTCCAAGTATCAGTTTGAATACAAATATCTTATGCGGTAGCTTGCGACGAATTGCGACTCGGTGCAAAACGGCTAAAAACGGACTTAAAATCCGCAGGAGCTTACCCTCCGTGGGGGTTCAAGTCCCCCTCCGGGCACCAGAAAATAAATGAGTTATATGAAAAATGGTCGTCTCGTTTGAAGTGGCCATTTTGCTTTGGTGGCTGTTGGATTTGCAGTGAGACTCGCTTCATGAATGTCTAGACTTGATGGCTTTCTGGGTTCTCTATAATGTTGATCGGGAACGACCTGAGCTGCTTCCGATCTCGGAGGAATAGATCAATGGCGCGTTCGAACTCACCAGATCACGTCGTTCATCACAGCCGCACAGTTATTCGTTATTCGCGTACGTCCAGGACAAGATGTTTTGAGACGCGCTATACCATCCCGTAGAGCTCGTGAAGCCGACGTAAGCGGTATTCCCGCCCACAGTCGCCGGAATATCGACCGGCCAGCTGGTTGAGAAGGAGTCATTGGTTACAGTGTCCTCGACCGTCATCGCGAGCGTAGTGCCGTTGTAATTGAGCGTCACGTCGAGAGGATGGTTGCTTTGAAGACTCACACCCGATGAGGACATACTGACCGAGGAGCCGGTAGGAGCCGCCCCGTTCGTATAGAGGCCGGTCAGATTTCCCGAGCCTTCATACAAATCGAATATCACGGCCACGCTGTTCAGGATTCCTTGGTAACCGAGACCGGTATTGCTGAGCCCTACAGTGTAAGGTCCGCCGCTGACGTAGATGCTGCCGCTGTCCGAAGAAGCCGGGTTTTGGTTCTGGATGGTAAACGTGATTCCCTCGACATTGCTGGGATTCGAGGTCATCGGCTGAATCGTGAAGTTGGTCGTGAAGGATTGTACATTGACCGGGACAGCATACCAGGCGGCGCCCGACTGAAGGATATCGGACGCATTCGGATTCGTCAGTTGAATGTTAGACCCGCTGAACAGAGCGGAGCCTGTTGGTATAACTATGTTCGAAGCGCTCGCAAAGCCGCTCGGAAAGTTGATGAGCGGCGTACCCGTAGCGGCGATCTGGTAATTCGCCACAGCTACCGGGCTGTCGGTATAGCCCGTTTCAACCGCGATCGCCTCAATAACTTCACTTGAGCTCACCGTGATCGGGCCGGTGTATTGGGTTGATGAGGTTGTGGGCTGCTGACCGTTGATCGTGTAATAAATGGTCGCACCCGGAATCGCGCCGATCGACACGGTTTGCGCGGACGTGTACGATCCGGCAGAGACGCCGAAGGTCGGGGCGGGGAGTTCCGAGTTATATCCTTCCCAGAAAGTCCATGTGAGGATGCTCTGGGCCACTGCCGGGATCGTGCCGCCACCGAAGCCGATCCAAGCGGAGTTGCCACCCACGATCGCCGGAATATCGACCGGCCAGCTATACCTGAATTGGCCATTTGTTACCGTATCGCGCAGCGTCATGGTCAGAATGCTGCCATCGTAGACGATATGAGCGGCCATGACGTCACCGCTGTGAAGATCAATCCCGGAAGGATTGAGATCGACCTCGGGGATGAATCCGCCCGACATGAGAGGTCCACCATTGATATAGAGGCCTGTGCTATTGGGAGTCGTACCTAAGTAGGCTGAGCCATTCGCTCCAGTAAGATCGAACTTGATAGCCATGCTATTGCCGATCGGAGTTTGCCCATCGTAGACACCGTAGCCTTCTCCATTGGCATCGGCTGAAGCCCAGATCCCGCTATTGTTAGGATTGGTTGCGCTATTGCTGTTTTGGATGCAGAAGACCATGCCATAGGCGCTCGGGTCCTGCTGGAAGGTAAAATCTGTCGTGAAGGACTGGATGTTCTGCTGGGCTATGTACCAGGCGGCTCCGGCCTCGTGTTGACCTACTGTTCCATTGGTGACTTCGATTGCCCCTGTGGTGCTGTTCAAGGATGCTGCGTCATTAACAAGATTGATGACGTTGCCTGATCCGATAAATCCATCCGGAAAACTAAAAACTAAAGTTGCGCCTGAGCCCGACGGAGCTGAGATGGCCACGGTCGCAGTGGCGGAGGCTGAGCCGCCCGCTCCAGTGCAAGTGAGCGTGTAGGAGGTTGTCAATGTTGGCGAAACGCTTTGCGTACCGCTGATAGCTTCTGCACCTGTCCAACCACCGCTAGCTGTGCACGATGTCGCATTGGTGCTGGACCAAGTGAGCGTCGAGCTTGCACCGGATGCAATGCTCGTTGGGTCGGCGGCCAAGGTTACGGTTGGTTGTAGCGTGCTGCTGGTTACGGTCACAGTTCCCGTTCCAGTTGCACTGTTATAAGTGGCGGAGCTTGCCGTATCTGGAGTGTAAGTGGCAGTAAGTGTGTCTGTGCCTGTGGCCAATGCACCCGCGGGAACGGTGACTGTTGCGCTGCCGCTGCTTAGTGTTGCCGCCGCCGAAGTATAACTGCCGCTGGTTAAGACCACTGAGCCGGTCGGTGTAGGGTTGCCATTGCCTTCGCTCACGCTCACTGTTACGCTCAGCGACTGCGCGGTAGTAATACTGGCCGGCGATGGCGTCACGGTCACCGCCGGTGTAATCAATTGAGGCGTGACGTAAGCGGCAGTCACGGTAGTGGTACTTTTCACCGTGACTGTACAAGTGTTGCCGTTAGAGCTGGTGCAACCGGTCCAGGAAGAAAAGGAGTTGCCGCTGGCAGTGGCCGGCGCGGTGAGCGTGACCGTGGTCCCGGGAAAGTAAGTACGCGTAAGGCTCGTGGTGCCGCTGGCCGCGCCGTTAACGTCAGGCTGTGCAATGGCGATGGAAACACCACTTGCAGGATTCGTCGAGTTGACTGTGAGTGAGTAGACGGTGTTGAAATGAGTTCCCATGCTGCACGCAATCGTGAGCAGGCTAAGGCTCGTTCCAATCCCGACGGCCAGCAACGACACAAGCTTTTTCATTTCCGGCTCCGCGCGTGGAAATGTCCAGCCCAAGACAATCAGAGGTTCAATTTCGCGCCGGAAGATGGCGCAATGAGTGACGTTTCACAGGATGCCAACGAGTCCAGCTATTATGCTAGCCCTCTTTCACGCACATCCAGAATCCGTCTTTGATTACCAAAGTACGCGCTGGGCACGAGTCGGCCTTGGCGCTATGAGTTAGCGACAAAGTTCCTTTGAGAGACTTGGTCCACATTGGGAAGGGCATTCCAGGCCGGTCAACTGTCGAGCTGATAATGGCGCCAGGCGCCGTCTGGTGCGTGCAGGCGAGGCCCATATATCAGAAGCGACCGAAGCGGCCGCTCGCGCATGTCTTCGGCAGCCGGTGCCCAACACGGTTCAAATCCGGATGTTTAACGAAAGCGGCGCACAAATTGCTTGAACCGCGGCGCGAATTGGGCTACACTCGCTGCGCTATATAGACGGTGCAATTTCACGGGAATTTGATCCGCGAACCGTTTCATCCTCTTCAAAATTTATTCACCGGAGAACGCCGATGAACTGCCGACTCTCTCTTGCCCTGGTGTTTGCTCTGGCGCCCGCCGCCGTGGCGCAAAGCTACAACATAACTGACCTTGGTTCGATCAGCCCTGCGGCCGTCAACATGTGGGGACAGGTCGCCGGCAATCTGAATAACCATGCCGTCATCTGGACCAGCAATGGCGTTCGCGACCTCGGGGTCTTGCCGGGAGGCACATTCAGCGAGGCTGACGCCATCAATGACCTGGGCGTGGTGGCCGGTACGGGAGATGGGCCGGGAACGCTCTATGAGGGCTCAAATACATATAATTGCACGAATCTTGTCCAACCCTTCGTGTGGTCGACGCTCAAGGGATTCACCACACCATCCTCGTTTCAGAGCGCTTGGCCGGAAGCGATTCCGAGCGAACTCGCCTGCTTGCAGGCAACCTTCTCCACGGGCATCAATCTCTTCGGCCAGGTCATAGCCACCAACCAGGATTTCGCCACTTACATCGATCCGTACTTGTGGAATCCTTCAAGCGGCATGAGCACCCTGCCAATGGATTACTATCAGGAAACCGCAAATGCGATCAACGATTTTGGGGTCGTTGTGGGCCAGGCCGGGTCTGAAGACGGATGGGTCTATTCGGATGCGCTGATCTTCAAGAACAACGCTCCCTCCTTGCTGCCTGTTCCGAGCACGCTCGACGCATGTTCCGGCGCAGACAGCATCAATGATCTGGGCGAGATTGCCGGCTGGGCACAGGCTTCGGATTCGACCATCCAATTGCGAGACTGCCCTCCGACCGGCAGCGTGCCCATCCACGCGATGCTCTGGCAATCCTCCACAGCGGCACCCGCTGACCTTGGAACCCTGCCTGGGGACCAATACAGCATGGCTGTGAAGGTCAATGCGCTGGGAGTGGTAGTCGGCATGTCGGGCGATGGCGTTGCCGTACAGGACCTCTACCCGTTTCTTCAGGTCGTGGGCCGGCCCTTTATCTGGGACCCGGTTCGGGGAATGCGCGATCTGAACGATATGATCTCCGGCTCTTCGGGGTGGACTTTGCAGTCGGTGAGCGACATCAATGCGGTGGGCCAGATGGTCGGAACGGGAATCTTCCAGGGCGATGTGCACGGCTTCCTGCTTACGCCCAGCTTATTCTGATCCACTGATCCAGCGGCAGCCGTGCTTTACAGCCAAATCGTTGTCATTGCCGGGCGCGAAGCCGAGGATGTTTCTTCCGAGAGATGGGTGCAGTGATTGGGAGATGCTTTCATGTCTCAACGCGTGTTGAGCCGTACACGGCGCTCATTCAGGCAATGACTTCATAGGGACGCATCATGTCGTTGTCTTCGTGCTCGAGCATGTGGCAATGGTAGACGTAGCGCCCGGCAAACCCGTCAAAGCGAACGAGGATGGAGAGAATCTCGCCGGGCTTGACCACCGCCGTGTCCTTCCACCCGGTTTCGTTCGGAGCCGGAGGACGAGGGTTTCCTGCCAATTGCAAGCGGCCCAGCGTGAAGGCCCCCGTGTCGAAGCCCTGCCGATGCAGGATCTGGAACTGCACCAAGTGCAAATGCATCGGGTGCGCATCCATGGTCATATTGATGAACCGCCAGCATTCTACTGAGCCCAGCTTGACCTTTTCCGTGACGGGATCGTCGTAGCCCTTGCTGTTGATGCGAACGCCCAGAGAATGCCCCTTGGCATCCATCCTCTCGGTAAGTACGAAATCCCTGGTGATCGTCGACGAGTCCGGCGTCAGTTTTCGAAATTCCGAACTGCCGGAGAACGAAAAGACCGGAGCCGGAGCGGTAAGCGGCCGAGTCACTCGGAACTGCATCAGCTCGTACAGGCGCGGCGGCTCGGCCACAGCGAACTCCCACCCAGGGTAGGGAGCGGGTGCGTCGTTTGAGAGCGTGATGGTTTTGCCGATCAGATTCGAAAAATCGACAAGGACATCGGCGCGTTCCGCTGGACCGAGCAGCAGCTTGTTCAGCGCGGATGTTTTGGGAAGAAATCCTCCGTCCGTCCCGATCTGTTCGAGCGGCACGAGCTGCGGAATGTCGGTTGGTCGCGGCGAAAGATTGAGATATAAATTGAAGAATCGCGAATTTGCGTGGTTCAGAATGCGTAGCCGATAGGGGCGCGGCTCAACTTCGAGATAGGGATAGAGTGCTCCATTCACGACCGGCTGATCGCCAAAGAATTCCGGAGCCCAATGACCGGGTGGAGGAGAAGAGCGATCATCAAAGGTCGGAACATAGGCCAACTGTCCATGCGCATCGAAGCTGCGGTCCTGGATCAGGAGCGGGATCTCATAGTCGCCGGCGGGCAACTGCAAATTACGTTCCGTTTCATCGCGCAGCAGGTAAAGTCCCGATAGCCCCGCATAGACATTGAGACGGGTGATGCCCAGCGCATGATCGTGGTACCACAACATGGCGGCTTGCTGCTGATTGGGATAGTGATATTCGGCCGTGCCACCGGGCGTGAACCACTTTTCGGGAAGACCGTCACTCTCTGAGCGTGTCTGGGCTCCGTGCAGATGCGGCACGGTGCGCACCTCGGGCGCCGGCGGCATAGCTCCATGAATCGTTGTGTCAATGCCGAAGAGGTGCCGCTCCGGCAGGCGATTTTCCCAGTGAACGACGATCGGACTTCCGCGCAGCACCTCGAAGGTAGGCCCGGGATATTGGCCTTCGTAGGTCCACACGCGCGCAGGAGCGAGCTGCGAATGAAAGCGGTGCAGGGTTTCGATCATGCCCACGCGATAGACGTCCTGGTTATTGTGCCGCTCGACCGGCTTGTGCTTCCGCGGAATCGGCAGCGGATCGATATAGCGATCGATTCGGGCGGGCGCTATCTGCTCAGCGGCCTGGGTGCCGAAACACGCGGCGCCGGGAATCGCCGCCGCACACCATTTGAGAAATTCGCGCCTGCTGGTCAATGCATTCAACCTCAGGACAATCGCAAGGCCGCAGACGCCAATTTCCGGACAACATCGAAATTCACCGCGCGCAGAAAGCAGCCAGTGGATCCCTGTTCATGAGCAATGTTGAGCCGGCACAGTGGGCAGGGAACTGCGCGGCAGCAGCGCTCCAACGCCATGCTCTAACGCCTTAGTTGAGCGTAGCACAGGCCGCGAAGTGCAGGCTGCGAAGTGATCGATGAGCGGGATGCAGTGCAATCTGGTTAGCGTGGTCTCAACAGCCCGTGCGTGTATCCGTTGCCGCAGAGGGTGATGAATGCAGAAATAAACGCCATGAACTATTCTGAAGGTGAAGGAATGGCTGGATCAGCGGCATTCAATCATGATTCGGTAGCCTGTTTCTCTATGCCGTTCTCGCGCCCCGAAGTGAGTGGAGTCGATCTGGATGCCCAAACCCGCTGCGCTCACTATAGGACTGAGCTTGACATCATCGCCATTAAGATGAAGTGCTGTGGCGTTTATTACGCTTGCAAAGAGTGTCATGAGGCGTTGGCTGGCCATCCGATCGAAATCTGGCCCAAAGCACAATGGAATCAGCCTGCAGTGCTATGCGGGGCCTGTGGATACGAAATGACGATCAACGAGTACATGGCAAGCGGCTATAGGTGTCCTCAATGTCGTGCTGCGTTTAATCCCGGTTGCCGCAAGCATTACGCTTCTTATTTCGATACTCTCGAGCCAGCAGAAAGCCCTTCATAACGCCTGACTGCGGGTCCAAAAGCCGCTGAGCAAGCGGGCGTATTCCTCCAGCTTCACTTGTGTCGCAGTATCGAAGGCGTCGAGTTGTCCGCTCTCTACGTCGATCGTTCCAATCACGCGGTCTCGGCTATAGCTGAAGACCGGAATGATGATCTCAGAGCGGGTGGTATCGAATGATGTCAGGTAGCCCGAAGCGGCAGATACGTCTCCGACGTTCACCGTTCTCTTTTCTGAAATTGCCTTAGAGGTAAGCCCTTTTGTGACCGGAAATCTTGGGTAGGCCGGTGCCGCAGGCCCGCTCCAGGCAATATTCGAGACTTCGCCGCTCTCCGTATCTACATCATAGAGACCGACCCAGCGGAAAGAGCCGTCTTCCCGAATTGCTTGGGCTAAGCGCACTGCTTTGTCCTCACGAGACAACTTCAGCGAAAGGATGCTCTTCAGCTCTTGGGCGAGATACCCAATCCCGTCTTTGAGAAACCGGCCGCATACGTCAGCACACTCTTCAAGGAACTGGCGATCCGCAGGCCCGAATGCATGGAGTATATGACTGTCGATGTCAATTTCGCCCAGGATCTTTCCGTTGGCCCGGATGGGAACGACGATCTCCGACTTGGTTTCGAGCGAACAGGCGAGGTATCTCGGATCCGCAGACACATCCTCCACAATCACGGTTTCGCCCTGAGCGACCGCCGCACCGCAGATTCCTTCCGTAACCGGAATGCGAACGTGCTCGGTCGGAGCGCCGCGGTACGGCCCGAGGACGAGGGTGCTTTGATCAGCGGGGTCCAGCATATAGAAACCCACCCAGTCGTAGTACGAAAGGCGCTCAGCAAGGATGCTGACGCAGAACTCCTGAAGAGAAACGAGGTCCATGGCCGTCGCTGCGAAACGGCGAATCTCCGAGACGATATTTTCAAAGGCCGGGTTTGCCATCTTTCT
This sequence comes from Acidobacteriaceae bacterium, assembly GCA_030037705.1. Lineage (GTDB taxonomy): Bacteria > Acidobacteriota > Terriglobia > Terriglobales > Acidobacteriaceae > Telmatobacter. Next base: position 8,325 of record JASHQE010000259.1, read on the forward strand.
ATTCAATCACTGAAGGCCAGACACCGAAGGCCAGGACTATTTTTGTGCCTGTATATCTGAAGAGCCGGGCTGTCCTGCGTACTCGAAAACCACATGGCAGAGGGTTTCTCCCGGTTTCAATTGCCGTGGCTGGGTTCCGCAGAACAGGTTGATAAACCTGTAGCCATCTCTAAGTAAGGATAGATACTTGGGATCGTCCAGATTCAAGTGCGTAACCGGATTCGGATGTGTTGCTTCAACGATCACGATGCGAGGGTGAGACGGCAGCAAGGCGTTGAAGCGATCCTCAGTGGGGTCCTGATCGCTCCACCACCAGAACGGATAAGGAGTATTGATAAAAATATTATGGTCAAAGTAGGGCAGAATCCCCACGGCGGGATACGCACGCACGCGCTTATCGTTCACACCGCTGATATAGGTCACCGCGATCGATGCGTCTTCTCGAACAAATGGAGTTAAAAACTTTGCCGCCGCCCGATCAGGAGAGTATGCATTGTAATGATCGTAGAAGAGCGCATACCCGGCCCAGAGAAGCTGTGTCACAACCATGACGGTCAATGCTATGCGGCCGGCTACCTCAAGCTCATAAGTGTCTGTTCCAGGCGCACGCCAGGTGATCCATAGCAGGCAGATCAGGAGCGGGACCAGAAGGCCCGCGTGCCACCAGTCGACCGACACGGCGCCCGAAAAAACAGCAAAGAGCACGACCGGCAAAAGGTAAAAAAGTTTACGCCGCGCATGAAGCCAAAGTGCGATCGCAGCCCAGAACGGAATGGATACAATCCAGGGTTGGCACATCGGCCATACCAATGAGTAGACCGCTCGCAGGAGGTAAATGCTGGATTGCCCACGGACCGAGGAAAGGAGAAGATCGTGTGGTGGCCATGCTGTCCAGATCGCGAAAGCATAGAAGGCAACGAGGACAAACGCGCAAAGCAATAATTTGCGCCGGTTCTGGAAAGGTTTGTTCTGCCGGTTCCGAATCTGTTCGATAACGTAGAGGAGGGCGAGTCCTCCAGAGATCACCGCGGCGTGGAGCGATGCATTGGCCAGTACCCCAAGCGTCAGCGCCAGCGTGAATGGATGTTTCTTCCATGCAATTGCGATAAGAAACAAAAGGAATGGTACGAGTACATAGTTGCGCGCTACAACGGCGTACTGAAATAAGAGAAAGTAAGTGAATGGCAGCGAGAGCTTCAGGTAACGAGGGAAGGGCGACCTGAAAAGAAAAAGCCCCATCGCTACGGCGGCAACCGCTCCGCAAATCCAGTGCAGGCCGGCATAGCTGATATGGGCGCGAACCAGCATCCACAGCAGGAAATGCCAAAGGCCCGGAGACCCTTCATAGCGAATGTAGGTCTTGAATAAAGAGGTCAGCGAAAGATTTCTCGCCAATTGCCATGCCTGGGCCTCGTCAACCCACGGTTCATGATAAGGAATTGCAAAGGCAACCAGCGCCGCATAGAAGAACAGCGCAGTCCATTCCGGCCAACGCGAGCGTGTCTTGTCCGGCGCCTCTGCGAGCGCCCAAGCAAACCGCCGTGGGCGAGCGGAGTCTGCCTGCGGCAGGCCGTCCGGCTTGAGCGTTGCCTGTGTGCTCTGCTGCATTCCTATTCTCCTGGGCATGAGTGGGCGCGGGGGCCGCACGGGAGGATGAACTTGGCCGCTTCGCCCACAACAAGAAGATTCAGCAGTCCTGCCTTACTGCGAGGGACGGGCGGCGCTTTCGGGTATTGAGTACGGCGAAATTCTTGCAGGCATCACATCCGGCTCGACCAGCCAGACTTTTCGATTCCGGTAGTAATGGATCAACTCCAAATTATCTGCAGCTCCGGCATCCCGTGCCCATACGACTTTGGAAGCATCGATATCGGCCCGGTTGTAAACCCATTCGTTCGCTGGGTTGTGATCAGGGTTATAGCGGACGATCGCCAATTGCCCTCCAGGAAGATGGCTGAGCCGGGCTTCGATCTGCGCTCGTTCTGTGCCAAAATGGTCCGGGCCGAACCAGGTTTCGTTCCAGTTGCTGGCGGGGAACTCCCTCGGTCCAAAATGCATGGGCGTTGCAATCACGCGTACTGCGGCCATCAGCACGCAAACAACAACCGTCAGCCGCACCAAAGCCAAACCCATCGGCTTTCCTTCCGGCTTCCAAAACCGCATGTGCCGCATAGCCTGTAAACCGATCGCATAAAAAGCCGCCGTGAAAGGAGCCACATAATGCGGCAGAAGATAGATCTCGATCGCCATCCCGCCGGCGAGCACGAGGACGCACACAACCAGGAAGCGGATGCGCCGATCGAGAAAGATGCGGCGCGCCATAAGCAGCGGAGGAAACAGCGCGAAGCAGGCGTAGAAGAGAAATGTAAAGCCCACTTTCACCAGAGTGTACGGCACAAATCCCTTCAGGGAATGGATGTGATTGTAGAAATCCAGTTCTCCCTGGTAGAAAGCCTTCATCTCCGCATATCTATAGTTGGGCACCGGCCGCGCGTGTTGCCACACATAGTACGGAGCGATTGCGTAGGTGTTGCGATCGACCGTGTACGGCGGAGTGAGTGGATTGCCAAACGCACGATAATCGTAGTAGCCCATCCACGCCACAGCGGCAACAGCAAACGTCAGCGTCGCCGCGGCCAGGCGCGCCAGCGTGGCGGCATTCGGCCGGTTCTTACCCTTCCACATCCAGTTACCCAGCACGACCCCCACCGGCAGGCAAAGCAGTATGCCCTCATATGGCCGCGTGAAAACCAGGATCGCGGCGCCAGTGCCCATCAGCATTCCGTAGCGAAGCCTCGCCGTTTTCATCAGCCGCGGCAGGCCACCCAAAATCAGCGCTCCGCCTAGCGCCGCAAGCGATCCCGCGGCGTGATACGTGTTGGTCCAGTAACTGAAAACCCCCAGCCGCAGCACGGCGATCATCCCGCCGAGCAACGCCCAGTTGGCTGGAAGCCATGCCTGCAGCATCCAGCAAAGCGCCGCACACATCCATGCGCTCACGAGCAGCAGGCCGATCCAGGAATTACCAAAGAGGACCTTGCCGGCGGCAAGAATCAGCCCCTGCCCTGGAAAGTACATGGATTGATACGTCGGTTGCATGGCGATGTGGATGGTCTCGAAATGGGTCCACATCGCGGGCGTTGGATCGGCCAGCCTGCCGTGGGCAAACGTATCAGCCGCTAATAGAAAACTGAAATCGTCGGTACTAAACGGCAGCGGAACCGGAAAGAGAGGAAGAATGATCAGGCGCAGCAGCAACACGCTCAAGGCGACAGACAGAACCGCCAGCCATCGTCTTCGCGCCAACTGCCCAAACCATCGTTCCACTCGCCGGAAAAAGCCTTGACCGATTCCCGGCCACCCGAAAGAAATCACAACCGTGAATGCTGTCAGGCCGAACTCTAGGATCAGAAGCGTGGGACTGGTAGCATCAGAAGACACCATAATGATTGCGGCGCAGTGCCGTTCATGACCCGGCCTGCGTGACCTTTTGCATCTGTCACGTGCTGGCGCATTGGCGATTATACTGAGTTGCAATCCCGAAGGGAATCGAAATCGCCGCATGAAAAAGGATACGGCCGTCATCATCGGCGCAGGCCCGGGCGGGCTTACCGCCGCGATCGAACTCCAGCGTCACTCGCACATCAAACCCATCGTGGTTGAAGCCAGCCAGGAGATCGGAGGACTTTCGCGGACCGTCCTTTACAAGGGAAATCGGATGGACATTGGCGGGCATCGTTTTTTTTCCAAGTCAGACCGCGTGATGCGCTGGTGGCTCGAGCTGATGCCGGTCGAGGCCGGCGCCGACGAGGCTGGTCAACTTCGCTACCGCGGCCAGCAGCGCGAACTTCCAGCAGCGGCCGCAATGCCAGATCCTGAAGTCGAAGACCTGGTGATGCTGGTCCGCAACCGCAAAAGCCGCATCTATTTTTTGCGCCGCTTCTTCGATTATCCCATCAGCATGACCGCGGCTACGTTCAGGAATCTGGGCCTTTTCCGCACCTTTCGCTGCGGCATCAGTTACATGCGCTCGGCGCTGCTGCCTCAGCGCGAGGAGCGCACACTCGAAGATTTCATTGTCAACCGATTCGGCAAACAGCTTTACTTTACCTTTTTTAAGTCCTATACGGAAAAGGTGTGGGGGGTGCCCTGCAACGCAATCAGCGCGGAATGGGGAGCGCAGCGCATCAAGGGGCTCTCGCTGAAACGTGTGGTGATGCATTTCCTGAGGAAGACGTTTCAGGGCAGGCGCTCCGAGAGTATCGCTCAGAAACAGACGGAGACCTCTCTGATTGAAAAGTTTCTCTATCCCAAATTAGGCCCCGGCCAACTCTGGGAACATGCAGCCGCAATGGTGCGCGAAGCCGGCGGCGAAATCCATAACGGCATCGCGGTTGACCGAATCAACATCTCGGGTAACAGGGTGATTTCCGTGGAGGGCATCAACAAGGCCGGAGAGCGCGTCGCCTTTGCCGGCGATTATTTCTTCTCGACCATGCCGGTGCGCGATCTCATTCGCGCTTTCTCTATTCCACCCCCTGCCGAAGTGGTTGAGGTGAGCGAAGGCCTGGTGTATCGCGATTTCATTACAGTCGGTTTGCTGGCCGATAAGCTCGCCGTGACCGAGCGAGACGGTTCGCCTCTCAAAGACAACTGGATCTACATCCAGGAGCCCGACGTGACGGTCGGCCGGCTGCAGATCTTCAATAACTGGAGCCCGTGGCTGGTGGGCAGCAAGGAGAAAGTCTGGATCGGCCTGGAATACTTTTGCAACGATACCGACCCCATCTGGAAGTTATCCGACGAGGAGATGGCGAAGTTTGCCATCGGCGAGGTAGCCAAAATCGGAATTCTTAAGAAGGAAGACGTGGAGGACTTTCATGTTGTCCGCGTGCCCAAAACGTACCCGGCCTATTTCGGCAGCTACGGCCGCTTCGAGGTCATCCGCAAGTATCTCGATGGCTTCGAGAACCTCTTCCTCGTGGGCCGCAACGGCATGCACAAGTACAACAACCAGGACCATTCGATGCTGACCGCGATGACGGCTGTAGAAAACATCGTAAACGGCGTCCGCACCAAGGATAATATCTGGGCCGTGAACACGGAAATGGAGTATCACGAAGAAAAGAGCTAGTGTGGTGAGTCAGAAGTTCATAACATAAGTCGAAGTCCCGAACCGCGGATCCCTCGACTCCGTTTGGCCTAAAAACGGCCAAACTCCGCTCAGGATGACAGTAGCAATTATGTTGCGAATTTAAGGCTCAGGACACTAGTGTGACGGCTCAGAAGTTCGCCGTAAAACAACCGTGGGTCCCCTTCGACTGCGCTCAGTGAGCGAGCTGCTCAAAGCTGGCGATTTGCACGCAGGTCTCCCGGTTCATATCGGCGCCCTGTTGCCAAGCGCGGTACCATTTCACGGTCCATTCCAGATTCGCTTCGATCCCCAGACGCGGCCGCCAGCCAAGTTGCCTTCGGGCCTTGCTGGTGTCCAGCGTCAGAGTGTGGTCTTCATGCACGCTTGGAACAGAATCGCGTGTCCATGCGGCTCCCTCGCCCCACATTTCCGCAAGTTTTGTGGCGATGCGCTCAACCGGCCACGCATCCTCGTCGTTCGGGCCAAAGTTGAACGAGGAGCAAAACTGGGAAGGCGCTTCGAGGAGTTTCTCCGCCAGCAGCATGTACCCGCTGAGGGGTTCGAGGACGTGCTGCCAGGGCCGAACTGCCTTGGGCTGCCGGATAAGCACCGGCCGACCGGCTTGAAATCCCCGGATCAGGTCCGGAATCAGGCGGTCCTGCGACCAATCACCACCGCCAACCACATTGCCGGCACGGGTGGTGGCCAAGGCGACACGATGCTCATTCAGGCGGCTCACTGGGAAGAAGGAGCTGCGGTAGGCCGAGCACACGAGCTCGGCGCAGGCCTTGCTGGAGGAGTAGGGGTCAAATCCGCCAAGAGTGTCGGTTTCGCGATAAGGCCAGGCCCATTCCTGATTCTGGTAGCACTTATCCGAGGTGATGCATACCACCACGCGCACGCTCGAAGTCTTTCGAACGGCCTCCAGCACGTGAGCCGTGCCCATGACGTTCGTCGAATACGTGAGCAGCGGATCAGTATACGAGCGCCGCAGGATGGGCTGCGCGGCAAGATGAAACACGACCTCCGGACCGAACTCCGTCATCGCGGATTCCAGCTTGGCGTAGTCCCGGGTATCGCCGCGGACGTCATCGAGAACGGTGGCCACGGATGCTGCCGTGAATAGATTGGGTTCAGTGGGCGGATCGAGCGCATATCCCCGTACCTGCGCTCCCCGGCGTGCAAGCCAGAGTGCGAGCCAACTGCCCTTAAACCCGGTGTGGCCGGTCAGGAAAACGCGCCGGCCCCGCCAATGATTTACCACGTCTTCCAAGGAGCCCTCCCAGAGGTCCACAGCTCTTCAAGCCGTTGCTTGTCTCGCAGCGTATCCATCGGCTGCCAGAAGCCATGATGAAAAAAGGCCTCTACCTGATTTCTTGATGACAGCTTCTGCAGAGGCTCTTGTTCAAACATGCAGCTTTCATCGGAAATATCGTTCATGATCTCCGGCGAAAGGACAAAGAAACCGCCATTGATCCATCCACCCTCCCCATCGGGCTTTTCACGGAATGCGCTGATAGTCGTTCCAACAACGCTCAAACCACCGAAGCGAGCCGGGGGCTGCACCGCCGTTACCGTCACCAATTTACCGTGACTCCTGTGAAAAGCGATCGACGCTGAGATATTCAGATCGCTTATTCCATCTCCATAGGTCATGCAGAACTCGTTTTCCGCTTCCAGATACGCTGCAATCTTGCGCAGCCGTCCGCCGGTGCCGGCGTTGTCTCCCGTGTCCACAAGGGTGATACGCCAGGGCTCCGCAACGCTCTGGTGCACCTGCATCCGGTTTTCCCGCATGTCAAAGGTCACGTCAGACATATGCAGAAAATAATTGGCGAAGTACTCTTTGATCAGATAACCCTTATAGCCGCAACAGATGATGAAGTCGTTGATGCCGTGCCGGGAATAGATTTTAAGGATGTGCCAGAGAATCGGCCGGCCGCCAATCTCCACCATGGGTTTGGGGCGGGCGACGGTTTCTTCACTGAGCCTTGTCCCCAGCCCGCCGGCCAAAATAACTGCTTTCATTTTCAGTCTCTTAGCCTCTCACAACAGGCGTTACCGTCGCTAGCGAACTGATTCTTCGGTCTGATTTTATTCTCTAAACCTATACAGTACACTGGCGACTCGCAATTTTGTATGCTTGGTATCTGGACTCTCAATGACAGACAAGGCAGCATCGCTCCGGAAGCAGATCCTCGAACTATGCGCCCAATATTGCGCGGAAGCATCGTCGCCGATCGAATTCAAGCCTGGTGAAACGCCAGTTCCAGTATCGGGAAAGGTCATCGACGGCGACGATGTGTGTTCCGTTGTGGATGCGGTTCTCGACCGATGGTTCACAACGGGGCGCTTTGCGAAGGATTTCGAGCGGAAGTTAGCTCGCTTTGTGGGAGTGCGTTGCGCTTCGCTGGTCAACTCCGGCTCATCCGCCAATCTTCTTGCCGTCAGCGCCCTGACGTCGCCAAAACTAGGCGAACGGCGGCTCAAACCGGGCGACGAAGTCATCACGGTTGCCGCTGGCTTCCCAACGACCCTGAACCCGATCCTTCAGAATCGGCTGGTTCCAGTTTTTGTGGATATCACGCTTCCGACCTACGAAATGGACGTGAGTCAGCTTGAGGCGGCATACAGTCCTAAAACCCGGGCAGTGATGATTGCGCACACGCTGGGGAATGTATTTGATCTGGACGCAGTGACGGCTTTTGTGAAGAAGCACGACCTGTGGCTGATTGAGGACTGCTGCGACGCGCTCGGATCCTTGTGGAAAGGACAGAGAGTCGGCAGATTTGGCGACATTGCGACGGTAAGCTTTTACCCGGCACACCATATCACCATGGGCGAAGGTGGGGCGGTGCTGACGGATCGCCCTGACCTGCAGGTGCTGATCGAGTCATTCCGCGATTGGGGCCGCGACTGCTGGTGCGATCCAGGCAAAGAAAATACCTGCGGCAAGCGATTTGACTGGCAACTGGGCAAGCTGCCCTACGGGTACGACCACAAATACACGTATTCGCACATCGGCTACAACCTGAAGGCGACAGATATGCAGGCGGCCCTGGGCGTGTCGCAAATTGAAAAGCTGCCCGGATTCATTGAGCGGCGCAAGGAGAATTTTCATTTTCTGCGCGCGGCGCTGGAGCCGCTGGAGAAGTTTCTGCTGCTGCCGCAGGCAACCGAGGGATCGGATCCTTCATGGTTCGGTTTTCCCATCGGAGTCCGCGAGGATGCGCCCTTTCGTCGCGAGGAACTGATTCGCGAACTGGACGCAAAGAAGATCCATACCCGGTTACTGTTTGGCGGAAACCTGCTGCGCCAGCCCGCTTACCAGGATTGCGCGTACCGCATGGTGGGCAGCCTGGCTCATTCGGATTTCGTGATGAACAACGTTTTCTGGCTTGGCGTGTATCCGGGTCTCACGCAACCGATGCTGACCTATGTTGCGGACGTGATGAAGGAGTTCGCCTTGAAGTCAGGAATGGATGGCGGAACGCGTGAGAATGGCCGGCAACTGAAACAGATTTCCCCGATGAAGACGACTCCCGAAGAGGACAGGATAGCGGGGCGCTGAAAACCACATCAGCCGCTGCGGTTGCGGTGCCAATCGGCGGTTCGTCGGATAGCTTCGCGTAGTCCGATAATCTGCCGCAAGCCGAGCTGCGATTCCGCCTTGCTGACGTCGGGCACGTATTGCTGGAGCAGCGCCGCGGCGCCGGTCGGTTGCGCGATTTCGATATCCAGCGAAGGGTTGATCTCTTCGATGACTTCACGAGCAAGGTCGCGAATGCTGATGGCTTCTCCGGAACCCACGTTGTGGATCCGCAGGCGGGACTTCGCATCATTCGCATCCAAGGGCCGCAGCAGCAAAGTCCAGAGCCAGATGGCGAGGTCTGCCGCATAGAGATAAGAGCGCATGGGTGTGCCATCGCCCGCGATGCGGATGTTCCTGCCAGCCAATGCATCGCGGATGAAGTTGCCGATGGCGAAGTGCCGGTCCAGCGGCAGATGCGGCCCCACGAAGGCAAAACAACGGGCGATGGAGAACTCCATGCCGCACGCCAGCGAGCATTGCAAGCACATCTCCTCGCACGCCAGTTTGGCTTTGCCATAGGCGGTCTCGGGTTTGCCGATGTAGCTCTCGGGGATGTGGGCGAGGGTTGCGGGCTGAGGGCCATAGACGGCGCCTGAACTGATGAATAGAAATCTTCGCGCGCCGGCGGCCTGGGCAAAGGCGAGCACGCGCTCTGTCCCAGCAATGATCTTGGCGGGGAGATCGGGTTGGCGGGCTTCGTTGCCCGAAGACGGCGTAGCGGCGTGGATGATGAAATGGAAGTGCTCAGCGGGAAAGGGAAAGTCGAGGATGTCACCGCGCAGAAATCGAATGGAGTCCTCGCCGGCCATATGCGGCATCGCACGGATAAAGGCGTCCGGGTTCCGGCTCAGAACAGTCGCCGATAGGTTGAGGTTGAGTCTGCGATTGCAGAAGGCCAGGCTCTCAAGCAGCCAGGAACCGAAAAACCCCGTGCCTCCTGTGATAAAGATGCGTTGCCCACGTGCCGGCTCCCAAAGCGCCTGCGTATGACGCATGATGTGCTCAAGGTCCTCAGATGGGAGGGGCTTCACGTACTCAGCATAAATCCTCGCGTGCTATGCGATAGCGGATCGGGATGCAGGCAGTTGGACAGGTACCGGTTTCGTTGCCGCAGGCTGGTTCGTTGCATCCCAAGAACGCCGGAGTCTTCCACTTTGGTGGGAACAGGAACTCTTTAGTCGCAATTCCCGCCAATGGCCGCCCTGTCGCTGCTATGATAACCGCGGAAAATACCTGGAAGCGACGGCAAACAGGTGTTGTGGCCGGGCAGGCTGCAGGAGGAGCGCTCCTATGAGTACCGTAACAGTGGGCAACCGGCGGATCGGTGAGGACGAGCCGTGTTATATCATTGCTGAGATCGGCATCAACCACAGCGGCAATATCGATATTGCAAAAAGGTTGATCAGCGTGGCGGTTGCGGCGGGTTGCGACGCAGTCAAATTCCAGAAGCGCACGGTCGATGTGGTGTATACGCCGGAAGAACTGGCCAAGCCGCGTGAGAACCCATTCGGCCCCACCAACGGCGATTTGAAATACGGTCTGGAGTTTGAGCAGGAGGAGTATGAAGAGATCGATGCCTTTTGCAAATCGGTAAAGATGACCTGGTTTGCTTCGCCGTGGGACGAGGGCTCGGTCGATTTTCTTGAGCGCTTCCATATGCCGGTCTATAAGATCGCCTCGGCCTCTCTGACCGACGATAACCTGCTGCGCCATATTCGCAGAACCGGAAAACCAATCATCCTGTCGACGGGGATGAGCACCTATGACGAGATCGACCATGCCGTGGAAGTGCTTGGCAAAGATGACCTGGTTCTGATGCACGCGACCAGTACCTATCCCGCCAATTACGATGAACTCAATCTGCGCGCGATTCCCATCATGGCAAAACGCTACGGAGTGCCGATTGGGTACTCGGGCCACGAAACGGGCATTCCGACGAGCGTATGCGCTGCGGCACTGGGCGCCTGTTGCGTCGAACGCCACATCACGCTCGACCGCGCGAGCTGGGGCTCAGATCAGGCGGCCTCGCTCGAGCCCAATGGCATCACGCGCCTGGTGCGCGATATCCGCCTTTGGGAGCAAGCAAAAGGAGACGGCGTCAAGCGTGTCTATGAGCGCGAGCTGCCAATCATCAAGAAGCTTCGCCGTGTGGGCGCGGCGGTATAGTTCGGGACGATGGGATCGACACCCTCAAATAGTGACTTTACCCGTATCCGCGGCATCGCTCTTGATGTGGATGGAGTGCTCACCGATGGCGGCGTCTGGTGGGGTCCGGGTGGCGAAGAGTGGAAGCGCTTCTGCTTTGCCGACATCATGGGCATCTCGCTGGCGCAGCGCGCCGGAATTGAATTCGCCCTCGTTTCCGGCGAAGACAGCCCCCTGGTTGACCGCTTCGCCGTGAAGATGCACATCCGGCACGTCTTTAAAGGCTGCCGCGACAAGGCCGCCGCTCTTCTTGAATTTTCCGCGGCGACGGACATTCCCCTGCGGGAGCTTTGCTTTATGGGAGACGACGTGAACGATTTGCCCGCGATGAAGATTGCCGGCTTCTCCGCCGCGCCGGCAAGCGCCGTGGCGGCCGTGCTTGAGAGCGCTGGGTTCGTGGCCAAGAAGGCCGGGGGAAATGGCGCCGTGCGTGAATGGGTGGATGCAATTCTGGCCGCCCGCGGAATCGATTGCAAGGAGCTGTTCCTCAAGCCTCGCGTGAGCGAGGCCGCGGCTGGCGGGCGCGGTTGACGATGAAGCTTTCTGACTACGTGACGCGCTTCATCGCTGACCAGGGTGTGAAGCATGTGTTTCTGGTGACGGGTGGCGGCGCGATGCACCTGAACCAGTCGCTGGGCGCCGAGCCCGCAATTGAGCCGGTGTGCAACTCGCACGAGCAGGCCAGCGCGATCTGCGCCGAAGCCTACGCCAAGGCCACGAACCACCTGGGCGTCTGCATGGTCACCACCGGACCGGGTGGCACGAACGCCGTAACCGGCGTTGCCGGCGCCTGGCTCGATTCGACTCCGACGCTCTTCGTTTCAGGACAGGTGAAGCGCCCCGATCGCATGTTCGATAAGGCCGGCCGGCCGTTGGGGATGCGCCAACTCGGCGTGCAGGAGGTGGATATTGTGTCCATCGTGCGCCCGATTACCAAGTACGCCGTCACCATTCTCGATCCGGCCGAGATTCGCTATCACCTCCAGAAAGCGGTGTACCTAGCGCTGCATGGCCGCCCCGGGCCGGTGTGGATCGACATTCCCCTCGATGTGCAGGCTGCACCGATCGACAATCCGGAAAGGCTGCGGACCTTTGATCCATCTGAACTCGAAGCGCAGACCGGTGCGTCGAACCTTGAGCAGGAAGTCGGCCGCTTGATCGAGAAGCTGAATCAGGCGGAGCGCCCATTGCTCTTTGCCGGCAACGGTATCCGCCTTGCGCGCGCCGAGCAGGAATTCGAGCAGTTGCGCAAGCTGCTCGGCATTCCTACCGTGGCTACCTGGTGTGCGGCTGACCTGGTTCCCAGCGATGACCCGACCTATGTCGGACGTCCTGGCTCGGTTGCGGCGCGTGGCGCAAACTTTGCCTTGCAGAACTGCGATCTTCTCCTGGCCATCGGCGTGCGCCTCGACTTTGCCATTACCGGGTATGCGCCGCAAAATCTTGCACGTGAGGCCCACAAAGCGGCGGTCGACATCGATCCGGCGGAGCTGGCCAAGCTCGATCCGCACCTTCAGCAGCCCATCTGCGCCGATGCGCGCGCATTCCTGGGCGAATTGCTGCGCCGCAGGGAAGCCATCCGCCTGCGCGACCACTCGGCATGGAATGCGCGCTGTGCCGACTGGAAGACGCGCTACCCCGTGGTGACCGGCGAACACCGCAGACCCGAGGAGCGCGTGAGCATCTTTCATCTTGCAGAAGCCATCGGCACTGAGTCGAACCCCGACGATTTGCTCGTGTCGGGCAGCTCCGGCAGCGGCATCGAGATTTTTCTGCTCGCATGTCCTACGCGGACCGGTCAGCGCATTTATCACACAGCCGGCCTGGGTTCGATGGGGTTTGGCTTGCCCATGTCGTTGGCAGTATGTCTCGGCAACCGGCGCCGCAGGACGATTCTCGTCGATGGCGACGGTGGGTTTCAATTCAACATCCAGGAACTGGAGACAGCCGCGCGGCTCGATCTTCCGGTCAAGTTTTTTGTTCTCAATAACGATGGATACGCCTCTATCCGTGCGTCGCAGACGGGGTACTTCGGCCGGGCAAGCATCGGATGCGACAGCAGAACGGGCCTCACGGTGCCTGATTTGAGCAAAGTAGCGGCCGCGTACAACATTCCATCCGTCGTCATACCGGATCAGACGAATCTGCGCGAAGATGTGCGCCGCGTGCTGGCCATGGATGGCCCCGTTGTTGTGGATGTCAGGGTGATTCCCGACGAGATGCGCGCGCCACGCCTGCAGTCGTATCAGAAACCCGACGGCTCCATGGTATCGCGGCCGCTCGAAGACATGTTCCCGTTTCTTCCGCGCGAGGAGTTCCTGGCCAACATGATCGTCAAGCCGTTAGAAGAGTAGCTTAGCGGCTGTGTGGTTACGCGTCCTGCCTACGGCGCGGTTCAGCCCATGTGAACATCTGGCCGAATTCATCCGAAGAATGCGCATTATATCCAATGCGGGAGAAGAGCTCTTCCAAAGTTTTGTAGGTTAGTTCGCCTTTGATCCGGTGGTAGCTCTCAATCGCGAAATTGATCGAGTGCGCGGCCAGAAAATCAAGAGAGCCTTCAATTGTCGCGACCTCTGCGCCCTCGATA
>JASHQE010000260.1 GCA_030037705.1 Acidobacteriaceae bacterium
GACGTCTCGATGCACATCAAGCGCCTCATCGACATCCAGAGTTATCGCGGCAGCCGGCATCGCCGGTCGCTGCCCGTGCGCGGCCAGCGCACCCACACCAATGCCCGCACTCGCAAGGGCCCGCGCAAGGGCACGATTGCCGGCAAGAAGAAAGCGACGGCGAAGACCTAATGGCGAAACCAGAGCAGAAGGGCGATTCTGGCAAGAAGGGCAAGGCCAAGAAGTTCAAGAAGCGCGAGCGCAAGAATGTGCCTTATGGCATTGCGTATATTCAAGCCTCGTTCAACAACACCATCGTGACCATCACGGACCAGATGGGCAACACGCTGAGCTGGAAGAGCTCGGGCTCGCTGGGCTTCCGCGGCTCGCGCAAGGGCACGCCTTTTGCGGCGCAGCAGGCGGCTTCGAACGCGGCTGGCATGGCTCGGGATCACGGCCTTCGCGCCGTCGATGTGCGGGTAGCCGGTCCCGGGTCGGGCCGCGAGTCAGCGATTCGCGCGCTGGCTTCTGCGGGCATCGAGGTGAGGTCCATTCGTGACGTCACGCCGGTGCCGCACAACGGCTGCCGGCCGCCGAAACGGCGCCGCGTGTAAGAAGCAGCTATCAGCTATCAGCCGTCAGCTTTGTTGTGCCGCTACCAGATTTTGCGGATTTCAATGGAAGCACGGACAAGCTGAAAGCTGATGTCTGAAAACTGAAAACTAATCCGGGCCGGGAAGAAGCGTCCCATTGCAGCAAATCAGTCGCACGCTCAGCCGATGCCGATCGTCGTAGCAGATCGAGCTGAAAGCTGAGAGCTAATAGCTGAAAGCTGCATTTCGCGTAAACCGGCCGTCATCCGAAGTCAGGAGAAGAAATGGCACGTTATACCGGAGCAGTCTGCCGCCTTTGCCGCCGCGAAGGCACCAAACTTTTTTTGAAGGGCACTAAGTGCACCTCTGATCGTTGCCCGATCGAGAAGCGTAACTTTCCTCCCGGGCAGCACGGCAAAGACCGCAAGGCCAAGATCGTGGGCTACGGCCTGCAGCTGCATGAGAAGCAGAAGGCCAAGCGCATGTACTTCACGCTCGAAGGCCAGTTCCGCGAGTACTATGAGAAGGCCAGCCGTTCCACCGGCGTCACCGGCGAGCTGCTGATTCAGCAGCTTGAGCGCCGTCTGGACAATGTGGCGTTCCGCCTCGGTTTCGCAATCTCGCGCCGCCAGGCCCGTCAGGTGGTTCGTCACGGGCACGTGACCGTGAATGGGCGTAAGGTGAACATTCCCTCATACCAGGTAAATGCGGGCGACGAGGTTGCGATTCGCGACAGTGCCAAGAAGCTGGTGATTATCGAGCAGGCCGCGCAGTTTGCGGCGCAGAACCCGGTTCCGGCATGGCTCGAAGCCAACTTCGAGAACCTGTCGGGCCGCGTGCTGAGCCTGCCCAAGCGCAAAGATGTCAATCTGCCGATCAACGAGCAGTTGATCGTCGAACTGTACAGCAAGTAAGCCAGTGGACAGGGATCAGTGAACAGTGGTCAGCCGTTGCGCGATTCGCGCATTTGATTGACTACTAGAACTGATCACTGCTCACTGAAAACTGATCACTGAAAAAGGAGAACTTGCGCGGCCGCCGCAAAATGCATCGCGACGTACTCGCCGCGTGGGAAAAGAGAGACGAATATGTTGTGGAGAGGATTTCAAAAACCGAAGCGGCTTGCAGTCGAAGCCGAGACGCTCACCGACACCTACGGCAAGTTCAGCGCCCAGCCCTTCGAGCGGGGCTTTGGCACCACCATCGGCAACGCCCTGCGGCGCACACTGCTGAGTTCCATTGAGGGAGCGGCAGTCACAGCCATCCGCATCGAGGGTGTGCTGCACGAGTTCCAATCAATCACTGGCGTGGTTGAAGACGCGACCGACATTATCCTGAACCTGAAACAGATTCCCTTCAAGCTGCAAGGCGAAGGCCCCAAGGCGCTGTATCTGCGCGCCGACCAACCTGGCATTGTGACCTCCGGCATGATCGAAGCCGACGGGGATGTGGAGATCCTGGACAAGAGCATCTATCTGGCCACGCTGTCGGAAGGCGGCAAGCTGGATATGGAGATGCGCTTGAAGCGCGGCCGCGGTTATGTCTCTGCGGACAAGAATTTTGACGCCGATCTCGGCTTGGGCTTCATCCCCGTCGATTCGGTCCACTCACCGGTGCGCCGCGTGAATTACGTTGTCGACGCCGCGCGTCTGGGCCAGATCACCGATTATGACAAGCTCACCCTCGAAGTGTGGACCAATGGCGCAGTGCTGCCGGCCGATGCAGTCGGCCTCGCGGCCAAGCTGCTCAAGGACCACATGAACATCTTCATCAACTTCGAGGAGGAGATTGAAGCCGAAGCGCGCGGCGAGGAAGGCCGCATCCTGCTGCGCAACGACAATCTCAATCGCTCCGTCGAAGAACAGGAGCTCTCGGTCCGCAGCTACAACTGCCTCAAGAACGCCAACATTCAAACCATCGGCGAGCTGGTGCAGAAGACCGAAGCCGAGATGCTCAAGACCAAGAACTTCGGCCGCAAGAGCCGGAACGAGATCAAAGAGATTCTCGCGCAGATGGGCCTCTCGCTGGGCATGAAGATCGATGAGCAGGGTAATGCCGTGCCCGGCCCGACAAGCATTCCGCCGGCGACGGCACTGGCTGCCAGCTACGGCCGCTACGACGAAGAGGACGAACCGCTCGATTCCGTGGATTTGCAGCTGCCCACCGAGACGGAGAATTTCTAAAGACAGGGATCAGAGAACAGGGATCAGGGATCAGTCAAAGACAGACGTAGCCGATAACTAGCCGCTCAACTGATCCCTGAAACCTGACCCCTGAAACCTGAAAATCTGTTTACCGAAGAGAGATTTCATCATGCGCCATCGCAATGCAGGATTCAAGCTCGGACGCAACACCAGTCATCGCCGCGCCCTTTTGCGCAACCTGGTCACGTCCGTAATCGTAGAGGATCGCGTGGAGACGACGGTCGCGAAGGCCAAGGCCGTGCGTCCGCACGTGGAAAAGATGATCACGCTCGGCAAGAAGGGCGATCTGCACGCGCGCCGTCAGGCGCTCAGTTTTCTACACACGGATGAGGCTGTGAAGCGGCTCTTTGATACCGTCGCTCCTCGTTACGGCGATCGCCAGGGCGGTTATCTGCGCATCGTCCGCACTGGTTTTCAGCAGGGCGATGGCGCAGAGAAGGCGTTCATCGAATTGCTGGGCGCCGAGAAGCAACTGGACGAGAAACGCCAGAAGCGTGCCGAGATCAAGGCCAAGAAACGCGCCGAGCTCGAGAAGCAGCTCGAAGAGCAGAACAAGCAGGCCGAAGCCGGGAATCAGGGCGGCGAAGAAGCGGCATAAAACTTCTCTGCCGAGCTCGACCGGCCTGGGCAGCACAACCCACGGGCGCGTTCTCTTCACCGCATTCTCTTCCCCATGGATGCGCCCGTTTTTCTCACGCGGCTTGGCCCGTCCGCGATGTCACCTCAGCGAGTAGCGATATCTGCAATTGTGTCTGGCGAAGCCGTTCCTGGCTCCAGATAGAATTGCCCTATGCCTTCGGCTGAGGAAAATCTTTCATTCCGCACCCTTCCGCGTTCGCCTTTGCAGGTGCTGGAGCCGGGCCTTCCCTGGATTTTCCTTCTCTTTGCCGCGCCTCTCGTCGTCTTCCTCGCCATCTGGACGCCGGCCTTTCAAAGCCCTGACGAGACGAACCACTTCTATCGCGCCAGCCAGATTGCACGCGGCGACTTCATCGGCGGAACAGGCGAATACGCCGACAGCGCTGTCCAGCAGCTCTATGCCTATGTTGCCCCGCTTCCGTACCATCCGGAGGCGCGTATGTCTGCAGCCGGCATTGCAGGCGAGCGCTCGGTGCGCTGGTCGGGCCATCTCGTTTTCCAAACCTTCCCCAACACGGTCACTGTTTCTCCTGCCGGATATCTTCCGCAGGCTCTTGGCATCCTCATCGGCCAGAAATTAGGGCTCGGCGTCCTTGAGACGCTCATCCTCGTCCGGCTACTGAATAGCCTCGTTGCCATCGCCATCTGCGTCTACGCTCTCTCCATCTGCCGTCGCGGCCGCGTCCTCATCTTCGCATTGCTATTACTGCCCATGACGCTCTCGTTGTTTGCGTCTGCGAGCCAGGATGCAACTCTCATCGCGCTCGCCTGCCTCGCCTTCAGCCTTGTTTCGCGTCAACTCGCCGCCGGCAATTCAATGCCGCGCACATCCGTCTTCGTTCTTGCGCTCTCGTTGCTCGTCCTTTCCGTGGGCCGTCCGCCCTATGCAACGCTGCTGCTGGTTCTCTTTATCCCTGGCTTGCTTCCGCGCTGGCGCAAGGCGCCGGGGCAGCTCGCCGCACTCGCTCTTGCCGCGCTGATCACCGTTTGCACGATCGCGTGGTGGTTCGGCTCCTATTCGGTTACGCGAGAGTTCGCGCATCCCGACTCCACCTACGGCAATGTCAACGCAAAGTTGCAAGTAATCGCGCTGCTGCATCATCCGGCCGTCGCTGCAGAGCTGCTCGGCTACATCTTTCGCCACACGGCCGAGTACATCGCCGGGACCATTGGCATTCTCGGCTGGCTCGATACGCCCATGCCAGCGCTTTATTACCTAGCCATGATACTCGTTCTGGCTGTGGCTGCCATTGCCGAGACAGCAGCCGGTCTGGGCCCCTCATCTTCATTCCCAAGTCACTGTGACCCGAAGCCGCTACATTCAAGTCGACGCGCCCTCCAGGGAACGGCGATCTTGCGAGAAGGCCAGAACGGCCACAGCAACTCAGGAACTGCTGCAAAGTGCGCAACTTCGTTTTTACTGTGCGCAGCCTGTGCCGGTGTCCTCGGCGTATTTGCGGTGGAGTACCTTATTTGGACGCCTGTTGGCGTGCCTGGCATCTACGGGGTGCAGGGCCGCTACTTCATCCCGCTCATGATTGCGGCAGCCGTCGGCCTGCCGCAACTGGGCAATTCATCCAAGACGTACGAACGCGCGACTCTAATCGTAGTGGCGGCGCAGCTTCTCACCTGCTTTGTTCTGCCTCACGTGATTCTGGCGCGCTACTACGCAGGTTGAAGCAAAACGGGAAGATCGTGTGGAGACGACGGTCGCGAAGGTCAAGGTTGTTTGTTCGCGCGTGGAAAACGATCATGCTCGGCAAGAAGGACGATCTGTGCGCGCCGTCAGACACTCAGCTTTCTACGCACGGATGAGCTCGCGCGGATTCCATTACGTTTGTAATCAAGGTTTGTGCCCCGTGTGACACTCAGGTAGTGGTATGTCGTCCATCTATTGTGGTACGGATAGAAGAGAACAGGCACATAGCACACATAATAAGTGTCGACCCTAGAATGCTGTATTTGAATCTGCGTGTTTCTAATCATTGACAGCGGGGAATAGCAGGTCGGCTTAGACTGCAAGCGGGGCGGACATATTTCGATGTCCGACTTGGCTTTCGCAGCTCTCATCTACGAATAAAGAGCCAGGTTTTACATTTCCACTGCGAGCGGTGTGGAGGCAATTCCGGCGCGTGTTCCGTGCGCGTGTCTGGAGTTGTGCATCACTGTGAGGAGAAGTCACGATGGGGATTTTTAGAGACGAAGATGGACAGGCAATGGCTCTTACCGCTGCCGTAATTGCAGTTGTTTGTCTTGGCATGGCTGGAGTGGCGATCGACGCAGGAATGCTTTACCACCAAAAGAGGATTGTCCAGACGGCGGCAGATGCAGGCGCTTTGGCGGCTGCGGCGGGCGAGAGCTCGAATGTAAGCATTAGTCAGGCAGCTACTGCCGCGGCGACACAAAATGGCCTTACCGTGGTGACCAGCTCTCCAACGGCGGGCCAGGCGACGGTAATGGCCGTAGACGGGATTGCCGGATCGGGAGGCACATCTTACGTAAATGTAACGGTGACCGAACAGACGCGCACCTTCTTCATCGGGGCATTTAATCCCGCTTTTGCGATGGTTCCGGTCACCGCCGTTGCGCAAGCCTCCTATCTCTCCGCAAACAATGAATGCATGTTAGGGCTGAGCCCGACCGGTGCGGCTGTGCCGAATGCATCGGGCGCGGAGACCGACGGCTCCACCAATATGGTCTGGAATACGACCGTGATGTCAGACATTGCGACCGAGGGAAACAGCAAGATTATCGCGCCTAGCTGCGGCGTCGAAGGTTGCGGTCCGGCGAGCGAAGTTGCAGGGAGCGGAGAGACCGCGGCCTCGCTCTACGCCTGGGGAAGCGGCGACATTCAGGCGGAATCGACTTCCGCTCCGAGCTATGGAACAGATAACAGCGGCAGCACGATTACCGCTACCCCGACGCTCAAAAACTGCACGGGCAATCCTCTTGCCAGCACCATGCCGCCCGCGCCGACGCCTTCTACATGCATCGACCCCACCTGGATGTCGCAACATAACGGTGGCGGAGGCAGCTATACGATATCGCCCGGCACGTACTGCAACTTCAACACAGAGAACGTCGCGAATCTGACGATGAGTCCAGGTCTCTATATCGTTACCACAACCTTCAGCACCAACAGCGGGACCACGATCAGCGGCAGTGGGGTGACCCTTTATTTGGCCAATGGGGCCATCTCCAACTCTGGCAACTATACGTACGTGGCCGGTGGAGCTACGCCGTATGGGGTTGGCAATGGCACGACCATGAATATCTCGGCGCCCACTTCGGGCACCTATGCGAACATTGCGATCTGGGATGGCAACTCTTCAAGCAGCAGCCCCGACACACTCACGTTCGGTGGCGGAGCCAACTCAACCTTTAGCGGCGATATCTACGCACCCAACACCAATGTGGTGCTGGGGAACGGTACCGGCACATCGACGATGAGTGCGAATATCATCGCCAACACGATCATGGTCGTGGGGGGATCAACCATCCAGGACAACTACACTCCTACGAGCGGCGCCACAGCAGGCGGAGTGAATTTGGCGGAGTGAGGCATGAGAACAAAGATGCGGGCAGCAGAGGAGGATTCTAAAGTGCGCAGAGGGAAAAGATTTTTTGTCCGTAGAGTGCTCCGCAACGAGCGGGGAAGCTCGCTGGTTGAAGTTGCGCTTGTGCTTTCCCTTTTATTTGTGCCCACACTGGTGGGTATTGTCGAGTTCGCAAATCTGGCGTACGCATCGATTGAAATCTCAAATGCGGCCCACACTGGCGCGGCATATGTGGCGCAATATTATGAGCAGGAAAAGAGCTCAAATTCCGCTTCCATTACACTTCCCACTGCAACGCAAGTGACCAGTGTCGCTGAGGGCGATTCACCGGATCTTCAAAAGTTGATGGCGTCGGGCAATTCCCTCACGGTGGCGATGGCTACGGGTTGTGGAACGGGTACTGCCACTTCAGGCAACACGATTCCCTCCTGCACGGCGCCGACCCTGCCCTATGTTCAAGTGACGGCTCAAGCGCTGATCGTTCCCATGGTCCATCTCCCCGGTTTTGCCGGACCGTTCCCTATCAGCACCACCGCAACCATGAACCTGGTGAATTAGCGATGACGGAAACTGGGGTTCAACGCGTACTTTCACGAGCCATGCTACGGCTGCTGCGGCCCATGCGTGAGTCAACGGGCGAAGCAAGCTTTAAAAAGGGTTTCTGGTCCAGCGAGGAAGGCGCGGAACTGGTTGAGTTCGCAGTTAGCTCCCTCGTTTTGCTCGTTGTTCTATTCGGGATTATTGAGTCGTGCATTGTGTTCTATATGTGGAACACGGCCGCTGAATCTGCGCGCGAAGCGAGCCGCTGGGCGAGTGTCCGCGGAACCGACTGCAACAATCCCAATATTACAGATGGATCGTGTACGGCTGGAGTTGGGGCTTCGGCGGCGCAGATTCAGGCATATGCGCAGAGCTTTCCCGGTGCGGGCAATATGAACGTATCCGTAGAGTGGTGCAGTTCATCGGGCGCAAACTGCGGATCGGAGACGGCCACGCCAGGCAATATTGTTCAGGTGAATGTAGCGTACAGCTTTGCGTCTGTGCCCTTCGTTTCCGCAAACGCCCTTTCTGTATCCAGCACTTCGCAGTCCGTCGTCTGGTAGGGTGTGTTTCAAAAATACTGAACGTGGCCAGCAAAGTTCATGACTCCGGCTTGTTGCCGGGTTCCATACTTTCATTGCCGACTCGGTGGTTTTTGAAACACGCTCGTGCGCTTCTACGCGGCGCGGGCGAGCTTTTCCGGAGCTTTGAGCCGCAGGTAAAGGTGGATGACACACATCATCGTGAATGCGCCGATGCAGTCCAACAGCACGTCGCGCGGAGAAGATGTGCGGTTGGGTAAAAAGCTCTGGTGATACTCGTCCGCGCTGGCAATGATGGCTGAGCCCGCAAGCGCCAGTAGTTCGGCGCGTAGAAAGGAAAACTGCGGAAACGTCAAACGCCACGCGCGCAGCCAGGTAAGGCCGACCAGGCCAAATCCCAGGAAATGGCCGGATTTGCGAATCAGGATATGGATAATATGCCAGTGCCGATCGGTGACATGCCCGAAGAGCGATTCCCAGAGAAAGCGAAGCGGGCCGCTGGTGCGATCGGCGCCAAAATAAGGCGTGGATTCAATCGCAACGAGCCCGAT
>JASHQE010000031.1 GCA_030037705.1 Acidobacteriaceae bacterium
CATGCAGCGTGGTCACGCCTTCGGGAATGGTGAGGTGAAACTCGTAGAGGTCCACATCATCGCGCCGCCACGGAAGCGTCTGTCCTTTCGCCGTAAAGACGACACCGGTGATCTCTTCCACGGGGCCGGTGGGCCGGTGATTGCCGGGAATCCACTGCGGCGTGATGAGAGTCAGGGGTCCCGCCGTTACGGGCAAGTCGATCTCCGCGTGATAGAGCTTGCGCGGCGCGTCCCTAAGATCGGCCGTAATTTCGATGGGTTTTTTTTGTGCATGGACTGGCATGGCCACAAGAGCCAGAGAAAGCGGGATGAGCGGGGTCGAGAGCACGCTCCGAAGTTGGGTCATCGGGAGATTCTCCTGAGCAATCAGAGTAACGCGGCGGGAAGGCTATGGCAGTTCCCGAATTGGTGTAGTCCGAAAGCACACTCGCCCAAAGGCGTCCGCCGCGGCGGACGCCGCCCTACTCGACTTTCAAAAAGGCAGCATTCATTCGGGAACTGCTCTGGCCGGGCCGATCTTTGATTCCTGATGGCTCCTTTATATCCCGCGTGATAGAAACGAGGGAACAGGCATCCGGCGAAGCTATGCCCGAAATATCCCTTGGAGATTGAGGAAGCAGGTCTCCATTCGAAGATCGCCGTTTCTTCGCCATTCCTGAATCCGCGGCAAAGGCCCTTTAGGAATACATGAGCGCCGGCCATTCACTGGAACTCGAGACGCTATTTGGCGATTATCCGCTCGATCAGGCATTCGATGAAATGCGTGAGTCGAACGGCGAGCTGCGTCCACAGTACCGTGCGCTGGCAGAGACACTCGCCGGCCTGCCCGTAGACGAGTTGCAGCGGCGCAAGCAGTCAGCCGACCTTGCCTTTCTCACCCAGGGCATTACGTTCACGGTCTACGGCCGCGAAGAGGGCACCGAACGCATCTTCCCCTACGATCTTCTGCCGCGGCTGGTCACGGCAGCCGAATGGGATCGCATCGAGCGAGGACTCACGCAGCGCATCACCGCGCTCAACTTGTTTCTGCGTGACATCTACTCCGACGGCAAGATACTCAACGACCGCGTCGTGCCGCGCGAGCTTGTCTACAGTTGCAAGCACTACCGCCGCCAGATGCGCGGCCTGCAGGTGCCGCGCAACGTCTACATCGCCGTTGTCGGCTCCGATCTGCTGCGTCTTTCGAGCGGTGAGTTTGTCGTGCTTGAAGACAATCTGCGCGTGCCTTCCGGCGTGAGCTACATGCTGACCAATCGCCGCGTCATGAAACGGACTTTCCCGCTGCTCTTCCAGAGCTACGGCGTCAAGCCCATCGAGCATTATCCGCAGGTGCTGCTCTCCACGCTGCGCTCGCTCGCGCCCGAGGGCCGGCCCGAGCCGAATATCGTCCTGCTCACGCCCGGCGTCTTCAACTCCGCATACTTCGAGCACACTTATCTTGCGCGCCAGATGGGCGTCGATCTGGTCGAGGGCCGCGACCTGGTCACGCACGACAATATCGTCTACATGCGCACCACCGACGGCCTCAAGCGTGTCGACGTGATCTACCGCCGCGTGGACGATGATTTCAGCGATCCGCTCGTCTTTCGCGCCGATTCCGCGCTCGGCTGCGCTGGACTCTTCAATGCCTATCGGGCCGGCAACGTGACGGTCGCCAATGCCTTTGGCACCGGGCTCGCCGATGACAAAGCCGTTTACGCCTATGTTCCGCGCATGATTCGCTATTACTTGAACGAGGATCCAATCCTGCCCAATGTCGAGACCTTTTTGCTGAGTGAAGAGAAAGATCGCCGGCACGTGCTTGCCAATCTCGACAAGCTGGTCGTGAAGGCGGTCGGCGAGAGCGGCGGCTACGGCATGTTGATCGGCCCGCAATCCTCGGCCCGGCAGCGCGAAGAGTTTGCCCGCCAGATCGAAGCCAATCCACGCAATTACATTGCGCAGCCTACCCTCGATTTTTCCCGCGCGCCGTGTCTCATCGGCGACCGGCTCGAACCGCGGCACGTGGATCTGCGGCCTTACATTCTCTTCGGCGACAAGATCAATATTGTTCCGGGCGGCCTGACGCGCGTTGCGCTTGAAAAAGGCTCGCTGGTGGTGAACTCTTCGCAAGGCGGCGGCAGCAAGGACACATGGGTTCTGGAATAGCAGTCAGCAGTCATCGGGTTCGGGAGGGTACGACGATGCTTTCGCGCGTTGCCGACAGCCTCTACTGGATGAGCCGCTACCTGGAGCGCGCTGAAAACACCGCGCGCCTGCTCGACGTGACCATGAGCCTGATGCTCGACGCCGGAGGCACGAATGCCGAGGCGCGCTGGCAGCGGATGGTGGCTTCGCTCGGCCGTCCCGCGGGCATGGAGTGGGACGGCTCGCTCGAATCGATGGCGCGCAAGCTCGTCTTCGACAGCCTCAATCCGGCGTCCGTCACCTACTGTGTGAACGCCGCGCGCGAGAACGCACGCCAGGTGCGCGAGGAGATCTCGACCGAGCAGTGGCAGCGCCTCAACCGGTTATTTCATCAGATGCACTCGCCGCACGCGCAGGCCCAGTTCAGTTCGAGCATCGGCGATGTGCTGGCTTCCGTCATCGACGGCATTCATCTCTTTCAGGGTGTCGGCGCGTCCACCATGATTCACGGACAGGGCTGGCAGTTCATTCGCCTTGGCCGCTATCTCGAACGAGCCTATGCCACCGCTACGCTGCTCGAGGTCTATCAGCCTGAATTGTTGCTGACGCACGAGCGCGAACACACCGGCTATCAATACCTCGAACTTGTCGGCCTGCTGCGCTGCTGTACTGCCTTCGAGGCTTATTGCCAGGTGTACACGGCCGACCTTACGCCAGACCGCATCCTCGAGTTCCTGCTGCTCAACCGCGACTTTCCCCATGCGCTCCGCTATTGCGTGGATTGCATCCACATCGCCATCGAATCGATTCATCGCTCCGGACGGCGACGCTCGCCGGAAGAGCTCACCGCGGGCATCGGCCGGCTCCATGCAATGCTCGGCTATACGACAATCGGTGAAATCCTCTCCGGCGCCCCAGCCGCTTTTCTGCATACGATCCGCGAACAGTGCCTGCGCATTCATGAACTCACATATCGCTATTACGTCCACTATTCCATTCAATCCGCGCTGGCTGTCTAGCGCGTTCCGAAAGCGAGCATGAACTTCTACTCCATCCGGCACCTTACGCGCTTCCGTTACTCGCGTCCGATCAGCGAGAGCATCATGGAGACGCGTATGCATCCGCGCTCTGACTCGAGCCAGCACTGCCTCACCTTTTCGCTGTCCGTCAGCCCGCGCTGCCGCGTCTTCAGCTACCGCGATCACCTGGGCAACAATGTGCAGCACTTTGACATTCCCGGCGAACACAATCAGCTCGTCATCGTCGCCGAGTCGGTGGTCGAGCAGCAGCCCCAGCACGATGTTCCCGGATTCCTTTCACCCGATGCCTGGGAGGCTCTGGACGATCTGATCGCCAGCGGCGACTACTGGGAGACGCTGTTACCCAGTACCTTCGCCGTAGAAACACCCGCGGTGAAGAAGCTTGCCGGGCAAATGGATGTCGTGCGCCGCGATGATCCGCTCATGCTTGTGCAGGAGCTCAATCAAAGACTCTACGACTACTTCGAATACGTACCGCGGCATACGCGCGTCGACTCGCCGGTGGATGAAGCTATTTTGAGCGGCAAGGGCGTCTGCCAGGATTTTGCCCATGCCATGATCGCGCTGCTGCGGCACGTGCGCATTCCTGCGCGCTACGTCTCCGGCTATCTCTATCGCGGCCGCGAAGACCATGACCGCTCAACGCCGGACGCAACTCATGCCTGGGTCGAGGCGCTGATGCCCCATCTTGGCTGGGTCGGCTTCGACCCTACGAACAATCTCATCTCGCATCGCCGCCACATCCGCACCGCCATCGGCCGCGACTACGCCGACGTTCCGCCCACGCATGGCATCTTTCGCGGCAAAACCGAGAGCGAGCTTTACGTCGCGGTGCAGGTGGAGGCCAGCGAAGAGCCGCCGGCTCTCGACCGCAAGCTGCCCATCCCCGAAGACTGGAGCGTGCTTGTCGAGCGCGCCCAGCAGGCTCCCGCGCCGAGCGCACCTTTCCTCGACCTGCAGCAGATGCAACAGCAGCAGTAAAGCAGGGACTAGGGACTAGGGACTCTCATCACTTCCGCAGCAATCTTGCGCAGCTCGGGCAGCACTTTGCCCAGCGCGATCGGCACGGCATCCCGCGTTCCCAACGCGAAGTACACATCGCGATAGTGCTTGTAGAGGCGTTCGTAGATGGCGGCGGATTTTGCATCCGGCTCGACCGTGCGCAGCGGCAGGCACACCGC
>JASHQE010000261.1 GCA_030037705.1 Acidobacteriaceae bacterium
CCAGGTTTCCGCAGCCCACACGCTTAAAGATCTGGAGTTTGCCGCGGCTATGTTCGCTGAAGCCAAGGCAGAGCTGCATCTTTAGAGCAGTTTCCCGGTTCATCCGTCCTCGCGATCCTGGGTAGCGGGTCAATTTGCGTGAAGCCCTCCCTCAGGGGCTAAAGCCCCGATTGATCTTTTGGCCGGTTGACGTACGGGCTAAAGCCCGTACCCTTCAACTAAGCCCGTACCCTCCAGCTAAGCCTGTACCCTTCAGCTAAAGCCTGTACCCTTCAGCTAAAGCCTGTACCCTTCAGCTAAAGCCCGTACCCTTCAGCTGAAGCTCATGCCTTTCAGACTGACCCACTACCTAATCTCGCGCCGCGTTGACTTTCGCTGCATACTTGTTTATTCTAGGCATTGTTGCATCATGCCTTATGAGAAATAAAGAAAACGCATCGCGCGATCTGCTTCCCGGCGCACTGGAGATGATGATTCTCGAATCTCTCCGCCGGCAGCCGGCGCATGGATATGCCCTGGTCCAGCACATCCAGCAGCGCTCTGGGAACCTGCTTCAGGTGGAAGAGGGCTCGCTGTACCCAGCCCTGCAGCGCTTGCTGAAAGCCAGGCTCGTCAAGGCCGAGTGGACCATTTCACCCTCGACTCATCGTCGCGTGCGCGTCTATGAGATCACCAAAGCCGGTTTACGACACCTGGAGCGCGAGATCTCCAGCTTCGACCGGATGCTGGAAGGCATCCAGATGGTGCTCGGGCCTGAGAGGCGCGCTGCGAATTCTTAGGAGGTCGTCCACCATGAGCTGGATTGAGCGAATCTTCCGCCGCCAACATCTTTATGATGAATTCTCCGAAGAGGTGCGCGAGCATATTGAAGAGAAGACCGAACAGCTCATGCGCCTCGAGAATCTTTCCCGGACTGAGGCGCGTCAAGCTGCCCTTCGCGCCTTCGGAAATCCTTCTCTTGTCGAAATGCGGAGCCGCGAAGTCTGGCAATGGCCCAGGCTGGAATCTGTGCTTGCCGATCTCAAACTCGCCTTGCGGCGATTGAGAAAAGCTCCTGGTTTCGCCGCCACCGTTATCCTCACACTCGCCATCGGCATCGGCGCCAATACGGCAGTCTTCAGCGTCGTCAACAGCGTACTTCTGAAGCCGCTGCCCTATCCGGACAGCGGCCGTCTCGTCTCGTTATGGCTCAATGCTCCTGGCGCAGCAGGTCTGGCAAATTTCCAGAAGGGCCTGCCACTCTCCGCCTCGATGTACTTCACCTTCAGCGAAAACAACCGGACCTTTCAATCGCTGGGAATATGGACTATGCAAAAGGTCAACGTCACGGGGCTGGCACGGCCTGAGGAAGTCACAGCCGCCTTCGTCACGGACGGGGTGCTTGAGACGCTCGAGGTTGCACCGCTCGCAGGCCGGGAACTGGCGGCTGCCGATCAGGTTCCAAACGGTCCAAAGAACGTTGTGCTTGGCTACGGGTACTGGCAGAGACGCTTCGGTGGCGATCGTTCCGTGATCGGCCGTACCATTGCGATCGATTCTCAAACGCGCACGATTGTCGGCGTGATGCCGCGCGGGTTCCGTATCGTCGACCAGGACTTCGACATTCTGGTGCCGCTCGCATTCGAACGCAACAAGCAACAACTGGCTGGTTTCGGATATCCGGGAATCGGACGCCTCAAACCCGGCGTGACCATTCCGGAGGCGAACGCCGATATCGGGCGCATGATTCTCGTCTGGATGGACTCATTCACCAACGGCCCAGGAACCGACTCGCACTGGTACACCCGATGGAGGATCACGCCGGACCTTCATTCGCTGAAGCAAGAGGTCATCGGAAATGTGGGGAGTGTTCTCTGGGTCGTCATGGGCACGATTGGACTGGTGCTCGTGATCGCCTGCATCAATGTAGCCAATCTGCTTCTGGTGCGCGCCGAAGGCCGCCAACTCGAGCTTTCTATCCGCGCGGCGCTGGGGGCGGGACGTGGCCGGATCGCGCGGGAACTGCTCCTGGAAAGCGTGCTGCTCGGGCTGATCGGCGGCATCTTTGGAATCGGTATTGCTGATGCGGGTCTGCGCCTTCTCGTTTCCATCGGTCCGGCCAACCTGCCGCGTCTGAACGAAATCTCTCTTGACGTTCGCTCGCTCTTCTTCGCGTTTGCTCTGTCGCTCGTGTCCGGCTTGTTCTTCGGCGCGATTCCCGCTTGGAAGTACTCGCGGAATCGCGCCACGGTGAGTCTCGGCGCTGGACGCACCGTAAGCGCCAGCCGCGAGCGCCACCGATCCCGCAACGTGCTGGTTGTCGCTCAGGTCGCGATGGCCCTCGTGCTCCTGATCTCGGCCGTGCTGATGATCCGCACCTTTCAGCAGCTTCGCATAGTCGATCCGGGATTTAAGGATGCCTCCTCGTTGCAGACTTTGCACATCGCAATCCCGGACTCTTCCATTGCCGATCCGCGCATGGTCGCCCGCGTCGAGAACAACATTGCGGATAAGCTCGCCTCGATTCCGGGGGTCACGTCCGTCGGATTTGCCGCCTCCGCACCCATGGAGGGTGTCGAGCCCGATTGGGATCTCGTTTTTGCGGAAGGAAAGACATATGCCGGCGATCCGCCGATTCGGTTCTTCAACTACGTCTCTCCGGGTTACTTCCAGACTTTCGGCACACGATTGGTTGCAGGCCGCGATTTCACCTGGAATGAGACTTACGGTATGCAGCAAAAGGTGATCATTTCGGAGAACTTTGCCCGGGAAACGTGGGGCAGCGCCGGCGCAGCAATCGGGAAACGCATTCACTCGTATCCACCTCAGGACTGGTATGAGGTGATCGGAGTGGCTCAGGACGTTCGCTATAACGGCGTCAATGAAAAGGCTCCTGCCATCGTGTATTGGCCCCTGATCAGGGGTACACCCTATCCCGGAACATCGATCTATACTCCACGCTCGGTCGCCTTCGCGGTGCGCAGCAGCCGGGCAGGAACGGAAACCTTCCTCAAGGAAGTCCAGCAGGCCGTCTGGAACGTCGACGCCGACCTGCCCGTAGCGTCTCCGCTTACCATGCAGGAGATCTACTCAAAATCGCTGGCGCGCACGTCCTTTACACTCACAATGCTGGGAATCGCTGCGGCGATGGCGCTCGCCCTCGGCATCATCGGCATTTACGGCGTGATCTCCTACTCTGTATCGCAGCGCACGCGCGAAATCGGTATTCGCATGGCGCTCGGCGCCCAGAAGAGCGAGCTGCGTTGGATGTTTGTGCGCTCGGCGTTGACCCTAACCGGGGTTGGCATTGTCATTGGCCTGGGGGCTGCTGCTGCGGTCGCGCGCCTGATGGCAGCGCTGTTGTTTGGCGTCAGCCCCCTCGATCCATTCAGCTTTGCCGCTGTGCCGCTCATCCTGACTGCAGCAGCGGCGCTGGCCAGCTTTTTGCCGGCTTGTCGCGTGGCCGCTGTCAATCCGGCCGACACGCTGAGGGCCGAATAATTGCAACCGCTATACCTTTGCCGGTAGACTTGTTATGGCCGGAGTCGATCTGCGCGCGAGGTGCCTAGCATCCCTCCCAAACATGAATCGTTGGGGAGACTTAGGGCGTATCGACATATAGCCTGATAACCTATGGGCAAAATGAGCAAGTTTTCCATTGAATTCGTGCGGCACGAAGCGAACCGCAGATGTTTCGACTGCGTCCGCCGCGGCGGACTTCGCTCAACATGACAGTGCTTGACTTACTTTTCAGCAACTTAGAGTTGGTCTATATGTCGATACAGCCTAGTTAACAAGCGGAGAGGTGGCAGAGCCCGGTTGAATGCACCTGACTCGAAATCAGGCATAGTCGTAAGGCTATCGGGGGTTCGAATCCCTCCCTCTCCGCCAGTTCCTTTCAATAGCTTACTGTCATGGTGTCCACTTCGTGCCAGAGGCCGAGCCCATAATGTTTACGATGTGCGGGGAAGTCATTTGGAGCTCGTCCGTGTAGAACGCCAGGCTGTATCGACATATAGCCTGGTGAACCATGGGCAAAAATCAGTGCCAGACGTGGCGAACCGCAGATGTTTCGACTCCGTTGGGAGCAAAGAACGCTCCCAACTTCGCTCAACATGACAGTGCTTGACTTACTTTTCAGCAACTTAGAGTTGGTCTATATGTCGATATGGCCTAGCACTTGGTCCAAGTCATGCGAATTCCAAGCGGCATTCCAGCTTGAGACGAGATCTTTGGGCACGGTGCTCCGTTATGCCACGCTGGATTTGAAACTCGAACGGGAGAAAGGGTGCGCGCTGGAATGAACGCAGTCAATCACGGACTCGCCACGCGAGAATCTGACCCTTTGCGGAGCTGCCATTGATATTCTTCGCACCAAGAACCATCTCGAAATGAGGCAGCTCGCCGTTTGCTGCTTTGATGCGGTCCAGGAAAGGCAATAGCGTTGAGTCGTCGGAGACAAAGTCCCAGGCGCATTCGGTTCCGGCCATCGAGGTCCCTTCGAGTATGAGGACATTGCCCGTCCCTGCGAGATTGGGAAGGAATTCAACGACGCCGAAGACGTCGGGCTGAGGCCGCGTATAGGTGTACCTGGATTCCCAGCTTTTCGGTTCCTGTCCGGTGGGATTGCGGTTCATTACGGAAAACACATGCTGAACCCTGTCATCACGCAATATGAAATTTCCGGTCGGTTCGAACAATTCAACCCACGGATTGGCCTCCGGCGCCCCTATCAAGATGACGTTGCCGCCCTTCAAATCGTCCGCGCGGAGATCGCGCGCGTATCGCACCTCAATCTGCCCCCCTTGTCTCTCTGCGATTCTGGAGATTGAGAGAGCAAGTTCCAAATCGACGATCGAAGTGTAGCGGCTGTTTGCCAGGTTGATTGCATCAACTCGGCCGGATGGAGATACGATAGGGCCTTGGCTCCGGTAGTTTCCAACAACATAGCTGCCAAGATCAAGGCTTTTTCCGGTGACGCCCTCCCACATAACCAATCCACTATCGCCCACCACGACCATGGTCGGCCTGCCCGGTTGAAGGAGCAAGCTCCAAAACGAGTTGCGGGCCGCCGAAGGCGAACGATTGAGCGCCGATTCCCGGTGCCGCATCGCGATCTCGGCGCATAAAGCAAACAGGAGAATCGCGGCGATGCCCCAGGCAAGAGTCGCGGATCTCCAGATTGGCGGTCGTGCGACCGTCGTGGGGACCGAAGTGGTTTTCGGGTCTTGGGCGGGAGCTGTCTTCGCTGTGGCCGGCGGGGCATCCGTCAGAGATCGTTGCCGGAATATCGGGACGTAGCCCCCTCTGGGGATCTCGATACAAACCGGTTCGCTGGCCCCTTCTTCAGCGAAGTACTGTTCCAGGCGCTGGCGCAGGCGGCTGGCCTGCGTCCGCACGATGGTGTCAATCGAGGAGTCGTAGTCTGTGACACGGCCAAAGACTGCCGAGCCGATCTTCTGTTCGTTAATTTCGTCGGCCCGTCCGCTCAACGCCAGATCACAGACATAATGGAGGAAGCTTGATAACCGCTCGCTTTTGGCAAAGGCGGACGAACTGGCAACTCTTTGGACCAGGGCTTTCTGGCTGGAGATCGTTATGAGCCGCTCTTGGCCGACAGATACCACGCCTTTCCCCCAAAGTCATGGTATCCGATACACGCGAACAAAGCATTCACCGGGCTGAAACGAAAAGTAACCTCTGTCTCGGTTACAGTTAACGCAGCGTAAACACTTGGAAATGCGCCGTTTATTTACAAGTATCGGTGAAGTCGCCGCGAATTAACTTGGCACAAAACACGCGCCGGAAATAGGGTGCTCCCGGAGTGAATTCTTACCCCAAATCACGAATGAAGTTTTTCGGAGGCAGTACCATGCACCCTGTCTTATCCGCCAGAATTCTGCGTAGGAAGCAGATCCGAGCAACTCTCAAGCCCGACTGGGAGCGCGTGCCCGCAGCTATGCGTTCGAGGTTGCTCAACGTTGTTTTCGGCAACAGATTGCTTCTCACCATTTTGCTCTTTGCCGTGGTATTTGCGTGCAGCAAAACCCGTGCTCAGCAGGTCTTCGGCTCAATTGACGGAACTGTAACAGATGGAACGGGTGCAGCGGTTGATAGCGCCACCGTCACAGTCAGGGAGACCACCAAGGGCGTCGAGTTCACGGCGCATACCAACGCAACGGGGTTCTACTCCCAAGGACAGTTGATCCCTGGAACGTACACGGTCGCAATTGAGGCGCCGAACTTCAAAAAGGTGGTTTCGAACCCCCTTACTGTGGATGTCGACCAGGTAACCCGCTTCGATGCCGCTCTGACCGCGGGAAACGTCAATCTGACCGTGGAAGTGACCGATGCCGCGCCGCTTCTTCAAACGGAAAAAGTTGACGTTGCGACGACCCTCACTTCGGAACAGGTTGTCACCCTGCCGGATTATCAACGCAATTTCATCGCGTTCGAGTTTCTTACGCCGGGCGTCTCGCTTACTACATCAAGCTCACCGGCCGCGGAAAACCCGCAGGGCAGTTTCCGCGCGCGCGTCAACGGAATGATGTGGGGCATGACCGGCTACCAGCTTGACGGTACTGACAATCAGGATGCGTGGCTGGCATCGATCATCATCAATCCCGATCCTGACTCGGTAGCGGAATCGAAGCTCTCACTCGAAAACTTCGATGCTGAAAATGGCTATGTCGCCGGAGGGATGATTGTGGCCTCCACGAAGTCAGGTTCCAACAGCGCGCACGGCTCTCTGTTCGAGTATCTGATCGACAATACCCCAGGTTTCGTGACAGTTGGCGCCAATCCATTCACCCAGCCCAACGGCGCGCCTCCGCTGCAGAATAACCAGTTTGGAGGATCAATTGGCGGCCACATCATTCGGAACAAGCTCTTCTATTTTGGAGACATCACCATTCAGAGACGGGACGAGACAGACTCACTGCTGACCACAGTGCCTACGGCGGAAGTTCAGAAGACCTGTGGTGCATCTTCTTCCGCCGCAAACTGCGACTTGAGCGAATATCTCGATGGAGGGATTTACCAGGTATACGACCCCAATACAGGTGCGGCTGGCACCGGAACGGGCCGCACCGCTTTCACCAACAACCAGATTCCGCTAGGCCGTTTGAGTTCGCAGGCGCAAGCACTGCTGGCGTATTTTCCTCTTCCCAATATTGCAACGGCAAGTCCGAATTACATCAACAACTACATCGCGTCGGCCAAGCAGATCTTCAATAGCGAACAGTACAACACACGCGAAGACTATTACTTGAATCAGAACAATCTCTTCTTTGGACGCTACACATATGCCAGATTTGCGCTCTCTGTTCCGGGTGCATTCGGTTCTGAGGCAGGTGGGCCCGGGATGGATAGTACGGGCTATTCTGGCATCTCCAACGTCGAAAACCAAAGTCTCTCACTCGGCTATACGCACGTCTTCACCCCTAAGAAAATCAACGAGCTTCGTTTTGGCTTCTACCACTACCATGTATACGAAGTTCCGGGAGGCTACGGAACAACGCCGGCAACAGCGGCGGGCATCCCTGGGCTGAATACGAACAACACCGTAACCTCGGGTATGCCGGCTTTCTACATAGCCATGCCGGGAGCGTCGAACGCCACGAACTCCTCCGGGGTCGGACTCATGGAACTGGGGTACAGCCTCACGGCAAATCGGTGCAATTGCACCCTCACTGAAACAGAGAATGAGTTCGAAGTTGTAGACAACTTCACGAAGATGGTTGGCAATCATTCATTGAAATTCGGTACGGACCTCAGACGCACCGCCAATCTGCGCGTCCCCAGCGACGGCCACCGCGCCGGAGAGCTGACATTTGCCCAAGCGTATACCGGTCAGGGAAGTGGAAATGGAAACACCATCGACGGTCTTGGACTTGCAACCTTTCTTCTCGGTGAAACCACCACCTTCTCTCGTTATGTGAGCACGGTCACCGATGCGACCGCATATTTGGATCGCTATCACTTCTATGCCCAGGATACCTGGCACGCTACACCCAAACTGACTCTAAGCTATGGCCTGCGTTATGAGCTCACTTTGCCCGAAGCCACCGCTCCAAACAAGGGAGGTTTGCTTGATCTGACAACCGGAAACGTGGTGATTGACGGCGTGGACGGGAACTCCTCGCGTAACTACCAGCAGACGGCTTGGTTCAACTTCGCACCCCGCTTGGGTGTTGCCTATCAGCTCACGCCTAAGACAGTGCTTCGTGCGGGATATGGATGGGCTTATAGTGCGGGCTGGGCAGGTTCCATCTTCAATGAGGCGAATATCACGTTACCTGTTCTGCTGGCGCAATCGAACACTCCGGCAAACTCGGCGCAGGGAGTCTTCACGCTCGCCTCGGGTCCACCCGCCGCGGTGTTTCCCACTGCGAATGGCGGGTTGATGCCTCTGCCGAACAACATCTCCGATGCGGCGCGTCCTCATCACGAAAGCCTGCCAACCGTATACGCCTACAACGCCGCTATTCAACGAGAGCTCAATAGCAGCATCTCTGTGACGGCTGCTTTCGTAGGAAACTCCCTGCGGCATGGCCCCAACGATTCGTCGGGCAATTTCAACGCGAATCAGGCATCCTTTGTGCCCGGCGTGAGCAACCTGAACACCCTGAAGCCGTACTATGCGTTGTACGGATGGACTCAATCGATTACATATTTCTGCGATTGCGGAAACAACCAATACAACTCGTTCCGGACCACTGTCGATGTACACAATTACCACGGCTATACCGCGCAGGGGACCTATCTCTATCAGCGCGCCTACGGCGATGGAATTGGCGGCAACGAATCGTACACGATGCTTTACGACAAGCCGCTGGGCTATGGAAATGAGTCGTACATCACGCACACTCAGGTCACCGTGGTGCAGGACTACGCTCTTCCAATTGGTACGGGCAAGCTGATCGGAGGTAAGAGTAGCCCGTTGACCAATGCAATCATTGGCGGCTGGAGGCTAAATGGCGTCACGAGCTTTCTGAGCGGTGAGCCCTATACCGTGTCCATCGGCGCCTATCCCTCTGGATATGCGGCGCAGAACGTCGGTATTGCATATCCGGATCGCGGGTCAGCTTCACCGTATGCCGGCGCCGCCCACAATCGAAATCAGTGGTTCCAAGGATGTTTGACAGCGGCTCTTGCGAATGCCACCTGCGGTGCATTCAGCCTGCCTGCGCAAAACACATTTGGCAACTACGGCTTCGACGATTTGTATGGGCCAATCTACATCGACCAAGACCTGGCCGCGATGAAGAGTGTCCTCGTAGCGGAGAAATACAAATTTACTTTGCGCGCGGACGCCTTTAATGCCTTCAATCACGCAAGCCTAGGATTACCAGACTCAACAATCACCGACGCGACGGCCGGCAAGATCACGAGCATCGCCGCCGCTGCCAATATGCGCCGGCTCCAATTTGCACTCCGTCTGGACTTCTAGTGTTTTGAGGGAGCGGTAGACGTTCAACACGCTCCCTCCATTCTTCTCTACCTTTCAACGAGAATATTTCATGAGACACATTGGGAAAATCCTTCTTCTGCTGAGCATTTGTCTTCGCTGCATCACCGCAGATTTTGTTGCCGCTGAGGGTAGCAACACAGTTTTGGTGACGGTCAAGCTGGTCAAGAACCCTGCGGCGCCCGTCAACATTCCTTACACGATCGAGTTCCCGAAGTCATGCACACTTTGTACTGTTGTTCATGATCAGGCGTACGAGAGGCAGAACCTACGGGAGACTATCCTTGCAATTCGTATTCCCACATCTACACCTGTCGACGTGCACATCTACACCGAGGCAGCCATCTATAGTCGTGTCCTGCTTGAGACGGTCGACCTGCCATTCCAGAAGAATACAGAGGGGCTAGCCTTCACAATTCCTTCGCAGATTGCTGACCGAGTCAATTCAGGCGAGTTTCAGACTCACCTGTACTGGCGTGGCGTGGAACTGCGTTTCGAACATGCCGATCCTGAGAGACGGGCCGGCGATTACGCAGAAGGCGACTTTCCTGTGATACAGCGCCATGCAGCCGACAACCTGGAGTTTGGGCTTTTGGAGGCGATTCGCGAATTAGGCCTGGACTCTTACGTCGATGATGAGAACCTCGGCCGGCTTTTTCTGATGGGATTCGATACGAACTTTCCCCATGGGCATCGGGATTCTCCACCGCACTTTCATCTCGTCCTCTGGCTGCCGAACTACAAAGCGATGGGCAGTCTGGTCCCGCATCTGTATCTGACGAGTTCTGGGCTGATTTCTCATTCCGAAGTCGGCATGATCGGCTGGGACGAAAGCGATCCGAGAGCATTCGACTATCACGCCAATCAGACCTATACGTCGAATGACATGCTCGGCCGACCAGTATTCTCATTGACCATCACTAAGGAAGGATGGTTGAACCTTGCGCGTTTCGATGGATCGCTCTGCACGTTGCGGCCTGTGAAGGAAGGGTTTGATAGTGGCGTCAGAGTAAGTTGTCCTTCATTCCCGATGCAGGAGATTCAAATCACCGACAATATCGACGACGGTACGATGAGTGAATGGATCAACGGCAAGATTGAAGCCATCATTCATTACGACAAGGACACGGGAACTCTTCTCTACCGTTAGGGGCACTTGGGCGCAGGCGGCAACGTATTGAGGACGCCAGGCAAATAGCGCGCATCACGGTTCGTCTTTGGGCTGAAAAGCACGCGCGTTTCTGGAGGCAAACGTAAGGAATTGTCTTGGGAGGTATAAGATCGTGGCCCAGCATTTGATCCGACCGATTCTGTTTCTTGCTTTGATTGTGAGTGGACAAAGCGCTCCGTTCGGCATCGACTTGCGTGGTAGGCCAATTGGGCATTTGAATCTTCCCGACACGCGCGTTGTAGTTCTATTCTTTGCCTCAAGTGATTGCCCTATTTCGAATCGCTATATCCCGGAAATTCTTCGTCTGCGTCAAGAATTCGCTGCGCAGCATGTCGTCTTCTGGTGGGTCTTTCCGAATCCCGAGGATACGCCTGAGATCGCTCAAGAACATCAGCGCCAGTTCTCCGTAGACGGAAACACGATTATCGACATTGGACAGACCCTCGTGCGTTTGGCACATGTCACAGCCACACCTGAGTCCGCAGTCTTCGTCGTATCCGGCGATAGTTTGCGTGAGGCCTATCACGGGCGAGTGGACGATCGTTATCTCTCCCTTGGCCAGGAACGTACGCGGCCGATACGGCATGATCTCGAAGAGGCGATTTCAAACGCTCTCCACGGCAAGCCAATCTCACGCCCTACAACTACTCCTGTCGGATGCTCAATCGTGCCCTTGGCAGCGGCACAATAAGGACCTTCGCATATGCTGTCCCCTTCGAAGGCCGCCTCGTTCTACGCAGGAGCCGCACTTTTTGCCATTGCAGCAAGCTCTTTCGTGCAATATCGTTTGCCAGTTGGCGTCCCGATTGCCGCTGCAAAGGAAGATCCTACCCGGTCCGCTGAGACTGTATTAACGTCAACGCAAGGCACTCCAGCGCATCAAGCACTTCCAGTGGCCACATGGGACCATGATATTGCTCCACTGCTCTATGCCAAATGCACGAGTTGCCATCATCCGGGCGGCGCGGGCCCTTTTAGCTTGCTTAGCTATGAGGATGCACGTCGATGGGCACCGCAAATTCTCAAAGTGACACAGTCACGTTTCATGCCTCCCTGGTTGCCTGAGCCGGGTTATGGTGATTTTGCCGGTTCGCGCCGTTTGAGTGACAAGGAATTGGAGCTGATCAAGAGCTGGGTTGCAGCGGGAACACCCATGGGCAACACCGAGGATGCGCCGGCCCCTCCGAGTTACCCCTCCCAATGGACTCTTGGACAACCGGATCTTGTTCTGACAGTCGAAGAGCCTTACAGGCTTGCCCCCGGCGGAGAAGATGTCTTCCACAATTTCATCCTTCCATATCCGCTTAGAATCACGCACTACATCCGTGCCTTGGAGATTCTTCCCAGCGTGCCAAGTATTGTGCACCACGCCAACATCCTGATCGATAGAACAGCCGAATTTCGCCGCCAGCACCCGTTGGATTGGAAGCAAGGCATAGCCGGCATGGAGTTGACGGTGGACGCGGGAGATAGCTTCGACCCCGACGGTCATTTCCTATTCTGGAAGCCCGACACGCCTGTCGTTATAGAGCCTGCTGGCATGCCTTGGCGGCTCGGTCCAGGAAATGACCTGATCCTGAATACACATCTCAAGCCATCAGGAAAGAGCGAAAACATACAGGCCGAAATCGGGCTCTACTTTGCTGATTCGCCACCCACGCAAATGCCGATGCTCCTCGAACTCGACCGCGACGATGCACTCGATATTCCAGCCGGCCGATCCAATTTCACAGTGGAAGATGAGATGACGCTTCCGGTTGACGTGCAGGTCCTCGGCATTTATCCCCATGCACACTATCTGGGCAAGGAAATGCAGTGCTGGGCCATTTTGCCAGACGGGAAGAAAGAATGGCTCATCTGGATACGCAACTGGGACATTGATCGCCAATCTGTTTATAGCTACAAAAGGCCGGTTCTTTTGACCAAGGGAACAGTGGTGCACATGCGTTTCACCTACGACAACTCCAACATGAACCCCCATAACCCGCACGATCCGCCGGTACGGGTGAAGGCTGGTAACCGGTCGGAAGACGAAATGGCCCACTTGTGGTTGCAAGTCTTGCCGGCCAATCCCCAAAAAGAACACCAGCCTGATCCACGCCTGTTGCTCGAAGAGATGTGGATGCGTAGTCGATTGCGCAAGATGCCCAACGACTATATCAGTCTCTATAACCTGGGTACGGCATTGGCGGGAGAAGGCAAGACATCCGCGGCCGCCGACATATTTCGGAAGATCCTTCGCGCGAAACCTGATGACGGAAGAAGTTGGAATGCGCTAGGAACGGTCACCGAGAGTATGGGCGATTGGAAGCAGGCGCAAGAGATCTACAAAAAAGCCGCGGCCATCGAACCCGAAAATTGCGATGCCAGATTCAATCTGGCTAGGCTCGATCTCAGACAGGATCTTCCCTCGGAAGCAGAGACAAGCTTTCGTGCCCTTCTGGGCAGTTGTCCTGACGATCCGGATGTGCGCAACGGTCTCGGGCTGGCGCTGCTGGCCCGAGAGCAATACGCGCCGGCGCAGACTGAATTCCTGCGCGCCCTTACGCTTAATCCATCAGGCGCTTTGGCTCTCGATTTGCACGAACATCTAGCCTTCGCTTACGTGCAAACCGGACGTTTGGATGACGCAATTTCGCAGCTTCGCGAAGCGGTCAACTTGGCTCGCGCAGATCCCGCCCCTCATTCTCTGCTTGCGCAAGTGTTAGCTCAAGCAGGCCAACTGCACGAGGCCATCGAGGAGGAAAAATCTGCGCTGCGCCTAAATAACAAAGACGCTGAAGGTTGGAACAGCCTGGCAGTTTATGAGGCACGATCCGGCGACAAAGAAGCTGCGCGGCAGGGCTTTGAGCAGGCACTGAGAATTGATCCCAATAACCTCCGAGCGAGGGCAAATCTTTCTCACTTAATTGAGAAACGGTGAATTCTCCACCGCTCATATGCACGGTCGGACTCATCGTCCCGGCCGCATTCCATTTGCAGCCGTTTATGGCCGGATGGTTCTGCATCCAATCCTCTGACCAGCAGTCGGGGCCCATCTATGATCTTTGCGAAACGCTTTGATTCTTCCTTCCCGGCAGAGCTGGAGTTCATGGACAGCAATTAGTTTCTAGTTTTCTACACGAGCTTCGCTGCGGTTTTATTGGGATAGATCATTACCGGGCGGCGCGCCTCAAGCGTCACCCGGGCGGTTCCGCCTTGTCCTGCGATAGGCACGGGTTCGCGCCGGTCTGCGTATAAAGCGACGGCCGTCACCTCGGCTGGTTTCCAGCTTGGAGGCAACGATACGGTGACGGCGCGGGGCGAAATGGAATAACAGGCGATCTTCTCATCGCCAATCGGACAAAAGACGGCATCATCGCGCAGAACCTCTGTATCGCCGAGAGCTATGCGGATCGTCTTAGCTTCGAGGCTGCTCTCGATGAGGACATCTCCTTCGAGGTGTATCCGTGTCTGGTCGCCGAGGCGCTCGAAATCCTGTAAGGTGCGGCCGCGCAGGATGAAGAAGGGAACCACGCCAAGATAGAACGCGTCGAGAAACACCGTCGGATCGCTGTCGGCGCGGAGAATGCTGTGCGGACAGGCGCCGTAGAAGCGCTCGAGGATCCTCGTTGTTGTCGCATCGCTGTGCGCACCCGAGAGGCCCCACACCGCGCTGTTGCCATAGATCAGGGGAACGAGCGGAATCGCCGTACCTCCAAACGGACAGGGCGCCGGACCGGTGAGATACCAGTAACAGCTGATGTGGCCGATCATGGGGTAACGCAGCGCCTCGGAGCTGACGTCCACGCCATGCTGCGCAAAATCGTGCAGAACCTTATAACGTCCTTCAAGCAGGTTGCGGATGCCGCTGGCAGGATGCGCCGGGTCCCAGTCGTTGCGAATCGAGTAGTACGAGAGCACATCGACGTGCGTGGTGTGCCGGAGACGGTAACGCTCGCAGGTGTAGCGGACACGCTCCGGACCAGGGCCCGCCATGTATTTGGCCAAGCCCAGAATGTACGACTGCTCTCCAGTCCATGAACGGCTCTTCCACAACTGTCCGTCGGGCCGCCGGGCGATCACTGCCTCGTCCCATGCCGGGCTGCTGCGATAGGCATCATCGTAATTGTCGGAGAGTGTAACGGTGGCATTCAGCGCCGCACCCTGCTCCATCAGGCGCATCATGCCGTCATATCCGCCGATGCGTTCGTTGACGACATTCACCGCCGGGTATCCCGTGTCTTTCCCGCGGAATTGCCAGCCCCAAAGATGGACGATCTGCGGCGCGCCATCGATCAGGGCCGATACGCGGCTGACGACTTCATGGCATTGTTCGAAGGTCGCGGCTGGAGCGGGAAAGAGCGGTTCATCGCAGCGGATGCCGTAGACGTACTTGTCGTCATAAAAGTGCGTTGGAATGGCTGGCATGCGGTTGCGGACCAGTTGCCCCGCCTTGATCCACGCCTTGGCTGGATCCCCCGTGACTGCGAGAAAATCGAGCCGGCACGAAGAAGGCTGATCCACCAGCAGATTCGGAGTGTTCTGAGTGCCGCAGTTGAGCGGAGCGCCGTGCTCAAGATTCAAGTCGTAACAGGCGCTGCCGTTGACGCGGTGTACTTTGAACGTGCCCATCGCTGCGCGACGGCTGCCCGCGTCGCCCCTGACCGCCAGCGAAGTGCCATCCATGTAGGAAGTAGTCTCCTGAACGCACAGCGCCTGTGTCGTACCGACCATAACAATCGGCAGCGTCCCGAGCACCTTGCCCCAGAAGCGATTCGGCGGCAGGCTGCCCGCGTGGGCCTGGGCCAGCATGGCGTGACTGCCACCTTCGTCTCCGTGAGCAAGCCATGCACCATCGTCCGATTCACGGACCGTCACTAACTGCGGGAGGGCCACTTCTATTAGTTGGAAGGGAGCTGTCTCCTCGATTGCATCCATCTCGACCAGCAGCGTGGCTCCGCTGAGCCGATAGCGCAGGGTGAAGCGAACAGCCGGACTACCGCCCAATGTGGCCGCGAAGCGGAAGGTCGCCGCAGTCTTCGTAGCATGGTGGCTCTCGGGCGCGGTGGGCGTTGTCTGAAAGTTCCAAGGCTCGGTACGGCACAGTGTAGCGCTGATAGGCTCGCCGAAATCTTCTCCGCGAAGGGTCGCCCCGTTGGCGATGAGCCGGTATCTCCAGGGTAGGCCGCTTGCGGCATCGAGCGTCACTTCAAGTTCAGGGCTCTCAAGAACGACAGTCTGTTCCGGCGCGTGGCGCTCGCCATCGGCAGCCGGCTGTTCTTGCGAATCGGCGGCAGGAAGCAGCCACTGAGCGCCAGCCGCTGCCGTGCCCGCAGCGGTCCACTGAAGAAAATGGCGACGGCTAAATAGTTCAGGATCGGTCTGCATCGTTATCTCTCGGCGGTGCAAGTTGCACGCGCGATTTGCCTTTCAAGGTGGTGAATGCGCATTTCAGTGCTGCTGCGCCAACTTTGTTGTGATTTAGGAACGGATTTTCGTCGATAGTCACAAAACTGTGCCGCGGCATGTCCGACCGCGGCACGGAAGGAGGTATCAGAACGTGATCTTCGCTCCAAACTGCAGTTCGCGTGGCGTGTTGGAGATGCTGGTCGCCAATCCCGCCGAGCTTTGGCCGATCGTTGTACCCGGATTGCCGATGATCTGGGCGTTGTAGAGATTGAACGCCTCGGCACGCAACTCCAGATTGAATCGGTCATAGAGCGGCGTCTCCTTCACCAGCGAGAAATCCAGGTCGTTGTAATAGGGCGCTCGGAAGATCATCTTGCCCAAATTGCCAAACGATCCGGAAGGAATCGAGAGGGCCGCCGGGTTATACTCGCAGAATCCCGTGGAACCGCGCGTGTTGATCGGCGTAGCTCCGCAACTGCCCAGGTTTGGATTGGCGATTACGTTCGGACGTGAATAACTTGTCACAGAGCCGTTATCACCGGAGATGTTGGCTACGTCCCCGCCCACGCCCAGGTTATACGGCTGTCCGGAATGCATCAGTACCAGATAGTCGACTGTCCAGCCGCCAACCACGTAAGAGAGAGGTCCGCCTTGCAGCCAACGCTGCTGCTTTCCCCACGGCAGCGCATACACTGTGCTCCAACTGAACGTGTTGCGGACGTCGTAGGAAGAGATGCCGTAGGCATTGCGCGGCAGGAAGAAACTCTGCACGACCGATCCGCCGCCCGTGCCATTCTCCGCGTTAAACCAGCCGCTGCTGTTATCCAGCGATTTGCCCCACGTATAGGAAGCAATCGTGTTGAGGGAGTTGGAAAAGCGCTTCTGAAGCTCCACCAGCAGGGCGTTGTAGTTCGCGTAGCCGGTGTCTTCGGAGTAGTGCCAGGCGGGTGTCATCCATGGCATGTATTTGTAGGTATCGATGGTCGTGAGCGGCGTGCCGGCCGGCGACGCTTGTTGCGCTGCATTGGCATACCCGGTAAAGTTCAGCCGAGTGCTCTTCGATCCCGCATATCCGAGAGTCAAGAGCGTCGTGGGAGCAAGCTGCTGCTGAACCTGCAGGTTGTACTCGACGGCGCGCTCATCTGTATAGCCGGGTTCACTCACGTAACCGCCGCCGGTAGTCAGCCAGGGACTCGATGCGATCACGGGATTCGGAAAGTTGCCCTCGAGATTGGTGATGGCGGTCAGCGGGTTTCCTGGACCGCCCTCCCAAACGCCGCCCTGCGTGAAGTTCACCTGCTGGCCGGAGATACCGGTGGTCCAAGGCCAGGTGGGGCCTTCGATGTTGTTCTGCACCCACTGGCTGCGCGCCGTAATGGTGTCATAGAAGATGCCGACGCCGCCATTCAAAACCGTATCATTGCGAGCCTGCCATGCAAATCCCAGCCGCGGCCCAATGTTGTCCTTGATCGGTGGCCCCACCTGTTCTGCTCCGTTGGCAAACACGATATTGCTGCTCTCCGGAACGGAGGCGATACCTCCGGGAATGCATGGATCGACAAAGGTAGAGGTGCACGCCGCTACCGAGCTCTGGATGATGTATTTCTGATGGACGATGTCCAGGCCGTTGGCCAGACGATTGTTGAGCATGTGAATGGCAGGGAGATAGTCGTAACGTAACCC
Source organism: Acidobacteriaceae bacterium (assembly GCA_030037705.1). Taxonomy (GTDB): domain Bacteria; phylum Acidobacteriota; class Terriglobia; order Terriglobales; family Acidobacteriaceae; genus Telmatobacter. The sequence continues at coordinate 17,694 of JASHQE010000261.1, forward strand.
ATAATTGACGGTCAACGCCGGAGTCACGCGCCACGAGTCCTGCAGATAACCGGACCACAGGGTCATGCTGAAGAAATCCTCAGAGTAAGTTGGAACCTGTGCCGTAAACGTCGCGGGAAGTCCGAGCAGGGAAGAAACCAGCGAGTTGCCGGTCTTCGAGGCATTCACGTCGCTCGTTGTTGAATCGCTGAACGTGAACTGCTGATACAAATTGCGCTGCAGCCGGTTCTGATAGATATAATCGACACCACCCTTGATCGTGTGCGCGCCCTTGACCCAGGTGATGCTGCCCCCGCCGTTCACCACCGGATTGCCGCGGTACAGCGTGCCTTCATTGCCTGCATTGGAAGTGTCATAAGGGCTGGCGAGGTTGACGTACATCCCGCCGTACTGCGCGAGATTGGTAAAGCCCGCCGAAGATGCGGCTGTGTAACCGTCCTGAGCGGCGGCCTGGCTGAACTGATATGGCTTCAGCATCGCTCCGCCCCGCACATCAAGAATCAGACTTGGAGAGAAAACGTGCGTGTAGCCGCCGCCGAAGTTGTAAGCGTGATAATGCGATACGTTGGCATCGTTCGTTCCGGCGACGGGCGACGTATCGTAAACCCACATCTGGCTGATGCGCCCGAAGCCGAAGTTCTTATCGCTTTTGTGAAGATCAACTCTGATCTGATAACTGTCGTTGGTGTCGATGTTCGCACGATTCTCGATAAAGTTATAACCGGATGCCTCGTTGCCCTCGGTGTTGGGCGCCAGATAATAGGCCTTGAGATAGTTCGACATGGTTGAGTTGATCAGTCCTGAGGGCACCTTCAGGCAAGGTATTCCGCCCGTCTGCGTTCCATTGCTGTTTGGAGAAATGGGATTGCCGCTGGCATCACATTCGAAGGGTTGCACGGTGCACTTGCCGCCGGCGCAAGTGGTCGAGTAGGGATTGTAAATGGCTTGCTGGTAATAGGAATACGCCACGTTGGAAAAATCGCCGCCGAGCTCCTGCGTCGTGGGGACCAGCGTTTGCGAGAGGACCGGTTTGCTATAGCGCCATCCCTGGTAGGCGCCGTAAAAAAACATCTTGTTCTTCCAGATCGGCCCGCCTAAAGCACCTCCGAACTCGTTCTGGACGTAATGCCCCGGAGCGGCAGGCGTAGTGGTCGGAGTTCCGGGAGCGCAGCGCCCCACGGAGCAGAAATCGCTGAACGTGTTGCGCGCGTCGAACATGTTGTTGCGGTCGAATTCCCACACGGAGCCATGCAACTCGTTGGTTCCAGAACGCGACAGCATGTTCACCACGCCGCCCGTTACCACGCCGTACTCCGCGCTATCGATGTGCGATGCGACGCGGAACTCCTGCATTGCGTCGATGATGGGAAGGAAACCATAAATCGCGCCGCGCAGATCGGTGTTCACGATGCCGTCCATCAGGTAGAAGGTCTCGCGGTTCTGTTGCCCGAAGAAGGACGGTTTGTAGAAGTTCGTCCCGGGGATTGCCGAGATACCCGCGTCCGTGGTGCTGATCCCAGACCCCTGCGCCGTCGAAACCGGATTCACACCGGGCGAGAGGATCAGTAACGAGGTGAAGTTAAGACCATTCAGAGGCAGATGCTGGATCTCTTTCGTTTCAATGACGCTGCCCAGCTGGGAAGACGACCGATCCATCATCACGTCTTCCTGAGCTGCATTCACGCTTACCGTCTCGTTCATCGCGCCCACGGTCAGCGCTTCGTTTTCGGTAAGGATCTGGCCCACCACAAGGGGAAACTGGGGCAATGTGAGCTTCTTGAACCCATGCATCATGACCGCCATCGTGTACTCGCCTGGTGTCACGTCGACGAAAGTAAAATAACCGCTGCCGTTGGTCGCAGCATGTTGAGAGATACCCGTGTCGACATTTGTGAGCGTTACATCTGCACCTGGCAGAATGCCCCCGGTCGAATCGGTGATCGTGCCGTGAACCTCGCCGGTAGACCGCTGGCCCCGAACCGGCGCCGCCAGCAGCGCCAGCCCCAGCAGCAGGACCATGACTGAAAATATCCGAATGCGCATCACCCCTCCTAAATGATCCATGCCGCAGATTCTTCTAAGACGACTTATGCTGAACTGCAAATCTGGAAGCACGAATCTCAATTTTGGTTTCCTCAAATGTTAGCGTTGTCACAAGCGATTCCGTTATCGATTACGAACTGGGGAGAATTATTCTCGCGCCGCAATTGGATTGTCAAGTATCTCTTCCGGCTTGGCCTGCAGGCGAATCAAAGGGAGCCGTGAGATACAATGGCGGCCATGACCAGGCGGGCTCGATCTGGGATGCTTCTCTTGATCGCTCTCTGCTGCATCGCGATCGCGGCTCAATCCAGCAGCAAAGACAGGGCCGGCGCAATCGTTTCCGCACTTCGCGCAAGAAATTATGCTGCGGCGCTTGCATGACTGGGACCGGCTCTACGGCAGTCGCCGGATGATGCTCAACTGTGGACCTTTGAAGGTTTCGCCTATTCCGGACAAGGACGAAAAACGAAAGCCTGGCATCATTCCGCATGAATTCGTACATTGGCATCCAGGTTTCCCAGGTCTCATCCGCCGCGGTCCGCCACGGCAGAAGACCTGGGGCACCCGAGGATGGTGCAAAATCAAACGGTCAGAAACCTAGTGTCGTGCTTCAACCCAATCAACCGGTCCTGCCGCTTGCACCCGGGCGGCAGGGTATTTGTATTGTTCCTGATCCATTCCAGTTTGCCGGGTACACTCATCTTGGAATCAAGTCGTGGACGCCCAGGCCTGGATTTTCAGGCCTGGGCGGGGATTGGTTTGGGAAGAAAGTTGTTTACGCGGTGGCTCGCTGCTCGTGATGTCCGAGCCGCACGCTCACGATCTTCGAGACACCCGGCTCCTGCATGGTCACGCCGTAGATCACATCGGCTGCCTGCATCATGCGTTTCGAGTGCGTCACAACCAGGAACTGCGTCTCCTTGCTCAAGGAATGCATGAGCTCGGCGAAGCGGCCTACGTTGGTCTCGTCGAGCGGCGCGTCCACTTCGTCGAGCACGCAGAAGGGGCTAGGCCGGAACTGGAAGATGCCCACCAGCAGCGCCAGCGCGGTAAGCGCCTTTTCGCCGCCGGAGAGCAGCAACACGTTCTGCAGCTTTTTCCCGGGCGGCGAAGCCACGATGTCGAGCCCGCTGTCGTCCTGATTCTCCGCATCGGTTACGCGCAGAAAAGCGTTGCCGCCGCGGAAGAGGCGCGTAAATACCTGCCCGAAGTTCTCGTTGATCTGCGCAAACGCCTCGTCGAACTTGGTGCGCGAAATCTGATCGATCTCTTTGATGGTCTCCTGCGTGTTCTCGATCGACTCGATCAGGTCTTTACGTTGCGTCTCCAGGAAGGAGTGCCGCTCCGCCGTTTCCTTATACTCATCGAGCGCCATCATGTTCACCGGGCCCATTTGCTCGATGCGCTGGCGCAGTCCGCAACACATTTCTTCTTCGGCGGCCAGTTCCTCGCCTGCGAGCCGCCCGACCTCAGGATCCTCGCGCAACACCTGCGCTGCGACATTCACCTCGGCCAGGCAGCTTGCCTCCAGATGCTCCAGGTCGGACTTCAACTTGGCCAGCTCGCTCGAACGGCTGGCGCGTTCATCGCGTAACTGATCGAGCGCGCCCCGGCCGGTCTTGAGCTGCGTCTCCATTTCGGCTAGCTGTTGGCGCAACGCCTGCGCCTGTTCCGCAATGCTCTGCGCCTGCGCGAGCGCTTCGGTGCGCGTTTCGGCCAGCTCCTTTTGCCGCGCGGATAGCGTGGCGCTCTCGGCGATGCGCTGCTCGCGTTCAGCCGTGGCTGCGGCGCTCTGCTGCTCGATGGCCAGAACGCGCCGTTGCAGATCGGCATGAAGCCGGTCGATGCGCTGAAAGGCCGCCTCCGCGCCGCGGCGCCGCTCTTCAAGGCCCGCCAGCTCGGCTGTCACCTGCGCCGCCTGCTGCTGCAACTCCTCACGCTTCTTGCGCAGTTCGCTGAGTTGTGTCTGGAGCGTGTCGAGTCCTGCTTCGGCCTGTATGTGCTCGGCTTCGAGCCGTGCCGCCTCTTCGCGCTTCGCCCCAATCGCCTGCCGTTTCGCCTCGCAGGCATCTTTGTTGCGTGCCGCCTGCAGGGTCCACTCCAGCAATCGCCGCTCGACCCGCTGCGCCTCGGCTTCCATCTGCTTGAGCGCCGCGCCCAGGTTCGCGTTATCGCTCTCAGATTGGCGCCGCTCTTCGCTCTGTGCTTCGAGCCGCGCTGTCAGTCCTTCAATCTCGCGCGTCAGCGCCGCCGCCTCTGACTCCGCTTGAGCCAGCGCTGAGTCCAGGCTGGTGAGCCTGTTTTCCGTCTCGCGCAGATCGCGCTTTAGCGCCAACGGGCCTTCGCTTGCCGGCCTGCCGCCGGTCACGGTCGAGTTGTGGAAGCACTCGCCGTCCGGCGTAAGGAAGAAGGCGTAAGGATGCTGCCCGGCAAGCCGCAACGCGTCATGCGGGCTTTCAACCAGATAGCCATGCCGCAGCTTAGGCAGAATGCCTTCAAGCGAGCGTCCGAATCCGTTCAACACTTTGATCGCATCGCGAAGCGGCGTGAGGCCCGGCTCGTTCACAAAGTGCGATCCAGACTCGAAGAGCTCGCCCTGCGCGTCATGGTGGATGAGAAATGTCGCGCGGCCATCGCTGGTCTTGAGCAGCCGCACGCCTTCCTCGGCTACGCCCCAGCTTTCCACGACTACATAGTTCAGCTCTTCGCGCAGAAACTCGTCAACCACGCCTTCGTGCTCACCGCTGACCTCGAGGAAATCCGCCAGCGTTCCAACGGGCGCTATGCCGTGACCCAACGCTCCAGGCTTCAGCAGCTTTCTTACTGTATCGGTCGAGTAGCTATGGTTGCGGATGAGGGACTGCAGCGAGTCGCGGCGGCCTACTGCCGCCGCCTGCTCGCTGCGCAGTTGATTCGCGCGTGTACGCTGCGCGGTTTCATCGGCGCGTTTCGCTTGCAGCGTTGCGCGCAGTTCGGCGATCTCGCCTTCCAGCCGCTTGAGCGCCTCGGCCGCCGCTTCAAACCGGAGCCGCGCCTGCCCGCTCTCCACGCCCAGGTTTTCGCGTTCGTTGCGCGCCTGGCCCATCTCGGCTTCCAGCCGCTCGGCCTCGCGCTCGAGTGCCGCCAGGCTTTCTTCGGCTTGCGCCGTCTGGTTGCGCGCGTTGCCTGCCTGCGTAAGCAGGTGCATCACGTGACGGCGTGCCGTCTCAAGCTGCCGCTCGGCGCCAAAAACCTCTTCGGCCGCTGTGCGCGCCTCCTGCTGCTGCGCTTCGACCTTCTGGCGAAATTCCCGGGCTTCGCCTGCGGCGGTGTCGAGAAAACTACGCTGCTGCGCTCTCTCTTCCGCGATGGAAGCCAATTGTGTGCGTGTCTGCTCAAGTTCCGCGCCTGCGGCGGCAATCCGCGCTTCGAGTTCCGCCACGCGCTCTGTATTGCTACGTTCGCGCGCGGTCGCTCGTTCCAGCTCGACGGCGGCTTCATTGGCTCGCGTCTGCGCGGACTGGCCCTCGCGATCGAGATCATAGCCGCGTTCCGTGAGCGTGTGTTGGCTTGCCTCAAGCTCGGCGATCTCGGCAGACGAGCTATTGATCCGCCCAGTCAGCGCGTCAATCTCTTGCTCGAATTTCACCTGCTCGGCATCCATCATCGCGATACGGCTGGCCAGCACCACGCGCAGGCGGCCGCGCAGCTCGTCGCGCACAGCCACAAAGCGCTCCGCTTTTGCGGCTTGGCGCTTCAGGCTGTTCATCTGGCGCGTGACTTCCTCGAAGATATCGTCTACGCGGGCCAGGTTTTGCTTTGCGGATTCGAGGCGCAACTCGGCAAGCCGCTTCTTGGTCTTGAAGCGCGTGATGCCCGCGGCCTCTTCGATAATGGCGCGCCGGTCGTGCGGCTTGGAACTGAGTAGCTGCCCGATGCGTTCCTGGCCGATGATCGCGTAGCTTTCCGGCCCAAGGCCGGTGCCCATGAAGATCTCCTGGATATCGCGCAGCCGGCACAGCTTGCCATTGAGCAGATACTCGCTCTCGCCGGTGCGGAAGAGCCGCCGCGTGATCACGACTTCGCCCTTCTGCGGCGTGCTGTGGAATTTGCGCCGCCGGATCTTCAGGACGACAGGCTGAGGCCCTTCCGTTCCCTGCGCTGACGACGCGCCTGGCTCTGAATCTTCTTCAATAACTTGGCCTGGCTGCTCGGCGGCGATGATCTCTTCAGCCTCGGCCGCGCGCTGCTGGCGCATCTCTTCCTCATCCCAGTCGGCAGGCCCACCCTGATCGACCACCACCTCGGGCTCTACGGGGACGGGGCCTTCGCAGGCTTCGGGATCGACCATGGTCAGCGTTACTTCCGCCATGCCCAGCGGCTTGCGGTCACGCGTCCCGGCGAAGATCACATCCTGCATGTGGCTGCCGCGGAGGGTCTTAGCGCTTTGCTCGCCTAGCACCCAGCTCACCCCGTCGAGAATGTTCGACTTTCCGCAACCGTTCGGCCCCACCACGGTGGCAATCCCGGTTCCCGCCAGCGTCAATTCAGTGCGGTCGCAGAAGCTTTTGAAGCCCAGGATGTGGATCTTTTTTAACTTCAGCATGGTTACTCCGATATGTGCGGCCCGCAAAACGCCCGCGTGCCGGAGGATACAAATGTCCGCCCCGCTTTCGTGACGCGGAGAATTTCCTTGTATTAGTAGAGACTCTAAGGATGCCAAGGAGCGGGGTCAACGGCGCGAAGAGGTGTTCATGTGGATAAGGGGGGCCGGAATTGGGAATCTTCGGAAATTACCTGAATGGATAGGGATCATTTCGGTTTCCCACAGAGATTTGCACCACTTTTCCACAAAAGGGAATTTGCTTATTTTTTACCTATTGCTGTGCTCACGGCCTTCCGAATCACACGCTCCAGCACCCGCAGTGCCTGCGGACGGGGGAATCCTGGCCGGCTTACCAGGCGGACGGTACGTGAAGATTTGCCGGTTAATGGCCGCAGGACGACCTCGCGGGTGCGGAAGGAACCGGCGGCGAGCGCGGGCAACAAGGTGCAGCCGTAACCGGCGGCGACGAGGTTGATCAAGGTCTCCAGCGTGGAAGCCTGCATGGATGCGGGAATGGCGCCCCGCTGCGCCCCATCGCGTGCCCCGCCGCGCGCGCCGCACGCGGCGATGGCCTGGCTGGCCAGGCAATGGCCATCGGCGAGGACCAGCAGTTCCCGGCTGAGCGACTCCTCGCTTACCGTTTTGGCATGAGCAAACCTGTGCGTGAGAGGAAGCGCGGCCAGCAGCGGCTCGTTGAAGAGAACCAGCTCCGTGATCTCGGGCGCATCGGGTGGCGTGGCGAGGAGCGCGGCATCGAGACGGTGGTTGCGGAGCCCGTCGATGAGAGAACGGGTCTGGTCCTCCCATAATTCGAGCGCCATCGCCGGGCAGGCCTGCTTGAGCGGCTTAAGGATCATCGGCATCAAATAAGGAGCGAGCGTGGGAATCACGCCCAGTTTCAGCGGCCCCACGAGAGGATCGCGTGCAGCCTGCGCGACGGCTTCCATCTGGCCGGCTTCGGCGAGCGCGCGCCGCGCGTGGTTCAGAATCTGGCTGCCCACGGGCGTGAGGTCAACGCGCTTGTTGGTGCGTTCGAGCAGCGTTACGCCCAGTTCGTCCTCGAGCTTCCTGATCTGACTGCTCAGCGTGGGCTGGCTCACGTTGCAGGCTTCGGCGGCGCGGCCGAAGTGGCGATGTTCTGCGACGGCGACGAGATAGCGGAGATCCTGAAGGTTCATAATGGGCCCGCAATGGAATCGGTTTTTATCATAGAAGTTAACAATCGTCACTGTAGAAACAATTGATTTTCCTTATTATAGGGTGAAGGCTTAATCTTGATTTTGTTGCACGGATTTGCCGTTGTCAGCGAGCTTCTAAAACTCAAGCCGGCCGTTCTCGGTCTTTCACCCTCTTTGCAACCTTTAGGAGATATCATGTCGAACGAATCGAAGTGCCCGTTCTCGAACGGCGCGCTCAAGCACACCACGGCAGGGGCCAAGGGCAACCGGGAGTGGTGGCCCGAACAGCTGAACCTAGGAATTCTGCATCAGCATTCTTCGCAGTCCAATCCGATGGGCGAGGAGTTTGACTACGCAGAAGAATTCAAGAGCCTTGATCTGCATGCCGTGATCCAGGATCTTCACGCTCTGATGACGGATTCGCAAGACTGGTGGCCAGCGGACTTCGGTCACTACGGTCCTCTCTTCATTCGCATGGCCTGGCATTCCGCCGGCACTTATCGCATCTATGACGGGCGCGGCGGCGGCGGCCGGGGCGCGCAGCGGTTTGCGCCGCTCAATAGCTGGCCGGATAACGTGAGCCTTGATAAGGCCCGCCGGCTGCTCTGGCCGATCAAGCAGAAGTACGGCCGCAAAATCTCCTGGGCGGACCTGATGATCCTTGCCGGCAACGTGGCGCTCGAATCGATGGGCTTCAAGACCTTTGGCTTCGGCGGCGGCCGCGTGGATATCTGGGAGCCGGAGGACATCGATTGGGGCCCGGAGACTACGTGGCTCGGTGACGAGCGTTACAGCGGCGACCGTGAACTGGCGAACCCGCTGGGCGCGGTGCAGATGGGCCTGATCTACGTGAACCCGGAGGGCCCGAATGGTAATCCTGATCCGATCGCGGCGGCGCGTGACATCCGCGAAACCTTCGCGCGCATGGCGATGAATGACGAAGAGACCGTCGCGTTGATCGCCGGCGGCCACAGCTTTGGCAAAACCCATGGCGCGGGCCCGGCGTCTCATGTCGGACCTGAACCCGAAGCGGGCGACCTTGAGGATCAGGGCCTCGGCTGGAAGAGCAGTTTTGGCACCGGAATTGGTGGCGACACAATCACCAGCGGCCTGGAGGTCATCTGGACGACTACGCCGACGAAGTGGAGCAACAACTTCTTCGAGAACCTGTTCGGCTATGAATGGGAATTGACCAAGAGCCCAGCCGGCGCGAATCAGTGGAAGCCGAAAGGCGACGCCGGCGCGAATACGGTGCCTGATCCGCACGACAAATCCAGGCACCGCGCGCCATCGATGCTGACTACGGATCTGGCTCTGCGCTTCGATCCGGCTTATGAAAAGATCTCGCGGCGCTTCCTCAAGCATCCGGAGGAGTTTGCGGATGCGTTCGCACGGGCATGGTTCAAGCTGACGCACCACGATATGGGGCCTGTCTCACGCTACCTCGGGCCCCTGGTGCCGAAGGAAGAACTGATCTGGCAGGACCCGGTCCCGGCTGTTGATCATGAGCTGATCAACGCGCAGGAGATCGAAGCACTGAAGGCTAAGATTCTCGACTCCGGCCTGTCGATCTCCCAGCTCGTGACTACCGCATGGGCAGCGGCCGCGACCTTCCGCGGCAGCGACAAGCGCGGCGGCGCCAATGGCGCGCGCATCCGGCTCGCGCCGCAGAAGGATTGGGAGGTGAACCAGCCGGCCGAACTGGCCAAGGTGCTCAAAAAGCTCGAAGCCATTCAGAAGGAGTTCAAATCTCAGATCGGAGCTCAGGTCGGCGGCAAGAAGGTCTCGCTGGCCGATCTCATCGTGCTTGCGGGCTCGGCGGCTGTAGAAGCTGCGGCCAAGAACGCCGGCTATCCCGTGAAGGTGGGCTTCGCACCGGGTCGTACGGATGCCTCCGAGAAGCAGACCGACGCCGCGGCCTTCGCCGTACTCGAGCCCAAGGCAGACGGCTTCCGCAATTACGTGCGCAAAGGACTCGAAGACCACGCAGCCAACCTGCTGCTCGACAAGGCGCAGCTGCTGACCCTCACCGCTCCGGAGATGACGGTCCTCGTCGGCGGCCTGCGTGTTTTGGGCGCGAACTTCGGGCAATCCAAGCACGGTGTCTTTACCAAGCGGCCTGAGGCCCTCACCAATGACTTCTTCATAAACCTGCTGGATATGGGCACGAAGTGGCAGAAGTCCGGCACATCTGCGGGCGTGCTCGAGGGACGCGACCGGAAGACAGGCCAGCTCAAGTGGACCGGTACGGTGGTTGATTTGGTCTTCGGTTCCAACTCCCAGCTTCGAGCCATTGCGGAGGTGTATGCGAGCAGCGATGCGCAGCAAACCTTCGTCAAGGATTTCGCGGCTGCCTGGACCAAAGTTATGCATCTCGACCGATTTGATTTGCCCAACCGCGAAGACCTCCAGGAAGCTATGGCCGCGCGGGGCCAGGAGCTTGCCGGGCCGGTCGCGGGTCACTGACTCCTCTGTTCCACAAACCTGAAGGGCCGGGTGCGGAGTTAGGCTATCGACCCATCGATCAACTTTCAGCTTCAGACCGATCATTCAAGCATTGTCATGTTGAGCGGAGTCCGCCGCGGTCCGCCGCGGCGGAGAGTCGAAACATCTGCGGTTCGTCTCGCAGTTCCACGGACAATACGCTCATCAAAGATGTCAAAGCATCGTCATTTCCAGCCTTGAGCTTCGCCAAGAGCAACCGCAGATCCCCTTCGACTACGCTCAGGGCAGGCTTTCGGCTCCGGTCGTCCGCTGCGGCGGACGGCCTACGCTCAGGATGACAGTGCTTGGGTGGGATTTGTGCTTTCCCAGGTCTTCCGCCGCGGCGGACAGACCCTTCGACTACGCTCAGGGCAGGCTCTGGGGCACCCATCATCCTGCTGTACCCATCACCGCCCAAACCTGGGCCATCCTACTGTTTTGGGTGGATGAAGTAGACCAGGCCGAGATAATCGTCGGTCAGCAGAAAGCTATCCGGACCCACCCGCAGAATGCCGCACGGCCGGCCGTGCACGATGGGCTTGCCGCTCTGAAACGTCAGAAAGCCGGTAATAAAGTCGCGTGGCGTGCGATCTGAAGGCGTGAACCGGACAACACGATAGCCGGCGCCAATGTGCGGATGGCTGGCGCCATGCAGAGCGACGAGAAAATTTGAGCGCAGCGCAGAATCGGTTTCGGGAAAATAATCGAATCCCAGTGGAGAGCTGTGCGCGGCGAAGCTCGTGTAAGAGGCTGGCACCTGATCACAGTTTTGGAGAGGAGCAGGCGGACGGCCGAGCGTTGCGTTGGGATCATGCCCGGGCGCATGGCCACCGCCTGCGGCGAGGTTCGTTCCCGCTGCGGCAACGCCGCCTTGCTTCCCGTAGACGGAATCGCCGCCTGCGCCCGTGACCCCTGGTAATGTTTTTCCTGCGGCCTGAAGATCGTGTAGAGAGGGAAGTGGAGTGCTGTCATGCACGGGCTTGCCATGATCGAAGTAACAGGCGGGCCAGCCGTAGTTCAGCGGAGCGCCGGCCTTCGCGTCGAGCTCAAAGAATGTGTCTTCGGGCAGCCTATCGCCCAGATGATCGTCGCCCATATTCGTAGCGAATAGCGAATCTCTACCCAGCGCGGGAACGGCGTGCAGATCGACTGCATTGCGCAGACCCTGCGCGATAAGCGCGGGATGTTGGCCGTCCGGGTCCATGCGGATCACCGAAGCGCGAACGACCTCGTGCTCCTGGCAATAGTTGCATGAAGAACCCACGGAAATAAAGATGTGAGTCGTGCCCTGAACCTCTGCGACGGCGACAGTACGCGTCAAATGCCAGCCACCGTATTTATAACTCAGACCGTAGTCAGGAAAACGAATGAGAGTCTCCGGAGCGGTTGAGGGCGCTTGATCGCCCGCGTGGTATTGATAGCGCACGAGCTTGTCGGTCAGCGCAATATAGAGCCAGCTTTGGTGGGTGGCCGGATCGGTCCAGAAGGCGATGCTGTTGGGATTATGCAGGTGATCGAGGAAGTGCGTGACGCGGGTGAAGGTATGCATCTGCACATTCCATCCATCGAGAATGAAGATTGAGCCTCGCGTGTTGTCCGAAATATCGTACATTCCGGTTGCGAAGATGCGTCCGTCCGGCGACCTGGCGAAGAAACGAACACGATGCAATCCGCTGGCTGCGATGTTGATGTCAAAGGGCTCAGGAAGAAAAAGAGTGATGGATTTGCCAGGCGCGTAGTTGAGCGTGTGCGGCGTCTGCGGGAAAGCGGACCGGGGAAGGGAAAAATTCCAGAAAATCGCAAGCACAAGGACGCAGAGGCGCGAGATCATGCGAACAGTGTAGAGGCCGGTCGCGCGACGCGCATCCAATATTATTGCGTTTTGCCGGAGTTTGCGGGTGTGCCGTCAGTTTGCCAGCACGGCCCGGTAGCGCACCTTGTTCTTCTTCACCTTCTCAATCGCTTCGTTGGCTTTGGCCATCGGGAAGAGCTCGGTCGTAGCCTTTATGTTGTGCCGCGCGGCCACGTCGAGCATCTCGCGCAACCGATGGGGGCTTCCAATCGGGCTGCCGCTGATGCTGCGTTGTCCGGAGATGAGTGGAAACGCCTGAGCGGTGATAGGTGAAGGCGGCACGCCTACAAAGCAGAGCGCGCCTGTAGGCCGCAACGCCTGGATGTACGTGCTCCAGTCCTGATCAGCATTGACGGTAGTGAGGATGAAGTCCTGTGTGCCGGCTACTTCCTTCATCGCCTTGGTCTCGCGGGAATTCACAAAGTGGTGCGCGCCGAGAGCGCGGACCTCTTCTTCCTTTTCGGCCGACGAGGAGAAGGCGGTGACCTCCGCACCAAAAGCGCGCGCGAACTGCACGGCAAGATGGCCGAGACCTCCGATGCCAACCACACCAACGCGCGATGACGGATTGACGCCATGCGTGCGCAGCGGATTGTAGACGGTAATGCCGCCGCAGAGCAGGGGCGCGGCGTGCTCGCTCTTCAGCGCATCGGGGATGGGAAGCACGAACCGCGCATTGGCGCGGACATGATCGGCGTAGCCGCCATTGCGGTGAACGCAGGTGGCTTCAGATTGGGGGCAGAGATTTTCCATTCCCCTCATGCACCACTCGCACACGCCGCAGGAATTCGACTGCCAGCCCAGGCCGACACGCTGGCCGGTCTCGAGCTGAAGCACCTCACTGCCTACGGCCGCAACGGTGCCGATAATCTCATGGCCGGGAATGAATGGATACTGGCTGACGCCCCAGTCGTTTGCAATCAGGTGGAGATCGCTGTGGCAGATGCCGCAATGCGTGATGGCAATTTCGACCTCCTGCGCGCCCAGCTTGCCCGGGTCGTAATGATAAGGCAGAAGCTCGGCGCCCGCTGCGTGGGCCGCCAGACCTTGAATTTGAGCCATTGTATTGGAATCCTCGCTGGCGCGTGCCAACAGCATGCAAACAATATCCTGATCCTGCGCCTAGTCCGATGCGGAGTGAAAAGATGTTTCCTTTATCCCCGGGGATTAGTTTAAACCGCCGCCGGGGTCAATGTGCAGATTGAGAATTTGAAAGCCGCTCAACAGGCCTCCGGCGGAGGTGTCTGCGGCCACCTCTGCTGACTCGCCGTTCAGGTTGATCTCCTCCGAAGAGCGGGCGGCTTCGAGCGCATTCGCCACCGAGAGCGGAAGACTGGGAAGGGTATCGCCATCGATTCCTGCCTGTGCTTCGGGAATCAGGAGACTCACATAGATGCGGTCGGCTGCGTGCTCGTGCCGCGCTTCTTCAAGGACTGTCTCAACGTCGGCTGGCCGTGCAGGTATGTGAGGTTGGTTCAATGTACGGTCCAGTGTTGCGGCATCCGAAATGAGCAGACGGAGGTTGCCCGTTTCGAGTCTGGCCGGAAGCTTGACCGGGATACGTATGTTGCGCTCGGGTTGTTGCCAGGGACGGATGGTCGCTTCGACTTCGACCGTATCACCGGCGTGCACAATGTCATTCGAAACCAGCCGCGCGCTTTCGAGCTCCACGCTCATCCTGCGCGGGACCTCCTCGACGTGCAAGTCTATGCCCCGTACCGCACCCTGCCGCGCTGCATTCGTATAAAGCGCGGTGAAGCGCTCGCCGGCCAGCAGGGCAAGCTGCAATGGCGCAGGCGCGAGCTCTCCGGGCGATGCCCAGACGTCCAGCGGTACCGCCGGGTATCGCTGGAGATCGACATTGCCGGTCAGATGATAGCTGGTGGAAGCCGTGCTTGCGTTGGACTCAAGCAGCGACTCGAAGAGAACTACCATCATGGCCTGTGAGGTGAGTGACGGCAGATCGAGAATCTCCACATTCAGCTTGCGATGATCATCGGGCCCATTCACGGTAATGTGCATCGGGATCATGTGCGCGGTTGCGCCCATCACGCCGCGAATGGCGGCATCACGGTCGTCTGTAAACGCGCCTATCGTTGCGCCGGTGTTGATGATCTTAAAGGCGTTCAAGGGCGAGGCCAGCGTAGTAACCACCTCAGCGGTAGTCATCGGCAGGGAGACCTGGCCCGCTTGCAGCACCGGATGGCCGCAGGCCAGCAGTTGCTTCGGATCAATGTAGGTCACGGTGCAGGTGGCCGCAATCTCCACGTCGCCGCGGACCAGTTGCATACTCACGGCCGATCCCGGCTCCAGCGTGGCCGCGGCTGCTGCAGAGGGCATTGCGTCGGCATCGGATGATCCGCCCATTCCTCCTGCCGCAACCGTTTCGAGGCCGGTGCCGCGCATCTGCTGCTGCCAGAAATCGATCGCCTGCGGATGGAAGCCGCTCATCACCAGCGGAGTTTCCATAGCTGTAAAGTTTGTTGCGCCAGCGGCGAATTCGGTCCCATTTTCCGGTTCATTGCTTCCGGAAGCGGCGAGTTCGAGCTTGCGGAGTTTGGGCGCCTGGGCGATCGAGGCCATTTCCAGGTTGTCGATGGGCAGGTTGCGGACTTCCAGCATCTGTTCGATAGGTGTGATGCCTGCAATCGGCTCCTTGCTGAAAACGCCGATGCGGTAGGAGAGCGAACCCAGCAGCTTGTCGCCGATATACACCGGACTGCCGCTCATCCCCTCTACGACGCCGGTATACTCGGGCTTGGGACCGCGGAGCCGAGCGAGAATCATGTCCTGGCCGGGGCCGCGCGCGCCGCGTAAAATGCCCAGAATTTCTACCTGCATCGGCTCGGGTTTGTCGCCTTCGAAGACCGTCCAGGCTGTTCCCATCAGCCCGCGGTGGACCTGGCTCAAAGGGAAGAAACCGCTTGTGCTGGGCGGCGGCGCGGTTGAAGCCTGCTGATTTTGAGTTGCGGCGTCTTGAGCGGCTGTCAGGCGCACTCCAAACAGGGCGGTCAAGACGGCCAGCCAGACCGCCAAGGCGGTCCGCCGCATTCTGGTTTCCTTCAGGCAATATTCCACGTCTATTAGAGTACAGCCCGCCGCCAGGACGCTGCAGAACAGTCCTCCGCCCGGATCAACTATGCTGGTGAGCACAGAGGTTGTTATGGCCACTCCGACTCCCCGCCAAATTTCTCTGGCCGTGCTGCTGTTCGCGGTTGCGGTTCTCCTATCGGCGCCGGTTCACGGCGCGCAGGACTCGCCCCAACAGCCGGCCAGCCAGCAGCCCAAGCAGCCCGACCAGACGACTCCCGACGCAGGCGGTCCTAGCGGCGATACCGGCGTGATTGCCGTGCCCAAGAAAAAGGACAACACCGACGAGGAACCGCCCGCGCCTCCCGCTCCACCCGAGCCCAAGGTCACCAATCCGACCAACATGCCGCCGGTCTCACTGCATGTGGATGTTCCCGAGGTGACGGTCGACGTGGGTGTCATTCTCGAGAAGACCGGCCAGTTTGTGCCCGGCCTCAAGCCGGAAAACTTCCGCGTCTACGAAGATGGAGTGGAGCAGAAGATCGATGGGTTCAAACGCGTCGAAGCACCCATTACCGCGCTGCTGCTGTGCGAGTATGCCGCGCGGGGCTGGGTCTTCAGAATGGACATGCTGAATTCGGCCTGGGCTTTTACGCAGCAGTTGCGTCCGCAGGATTATGTGGCCCTGATGACCTTTGATATGAGGACCCATATCGACGTCGACTTCACACAGGACAAGCGTCAGATCCAACAGGCGATCAATGAGCTGGGCATGTCCGTGTACATGCCCGCCGCGTTCAGCGAAACCAATGTCTTTGACGCCCTTTATGAAGCGATGGACCGTCTGGACCGCATCGAAGGCCGCAAATACATCGTTCTCATCGCGTCTGGAATCGACTCGATGTCGAAGCTCACCTTCGACAAAATTCTCAAGCGGGTGAAGGAGTCGCAGAACATTACCATCTACGCCATTTCCACTGGCGGGCTGCTGCGCGAAATGACGGAGGGGCGTGGCGGCATGATGGCTTCTATGCGCGACATGGATTATCTGCAGGCTGATAACGAGATGCGCACCTTCGCCCAAACGACGGGCGGCATGTGGTTCGAGCCTAAATTTACCGGCGAACTGCCCGATATGGTCAGGACGATCAACGAGAACATCCGTGCCAAATATCAATTGGTCTACCGGCCAACGAACGCCAAGCAGGATGGAACATATCGCAAGCTGCGGGTGGTGCTGGTGGACTCGGAAGGCCAACCCCTGCGTATGCAGGACGAGAAGCATAAGCCGCTCAAATACGATATTGTTGCGCGCGACGGCTACCGCGCCAAGCAGGAAGTGGAGTAGCTTCAAGAAGCGAGTGAAGCATTAGAACACGGAGCGCTGCGGAGGATCTTCGCGGCGCTTTCTGCTATTGTGGCTGCATCACCTCGCCGGTTTGCGAGCAGTCGGTTGAGGCAAGGATGCTGCTGGATGGACAGGCGTCCGCGCGGCGGAATATCCGTGCTGAAAAACAAGCTGCTGCTTCCGCAGGTGCAAGGCCGACCGGTTCCCGTTTACGGACGCAAAACCCAATTGCCGGCCTCGCGGGAGGCGTCCGCTTCGAGCAACTCGTTAAATTGAACAGGTCCTAGCTGCCGATCACGTTCAGGTGAACAAGGATATCGCGAATGTAATACACCAGTACGATGGCCGTCATACCCAGGACCATCCACTGTGCGATTCGCAGCACCGGTTCCACTTTGCCCACCTTGGCTACGATGGCCGCCTGGGCGGTCTTTTCGTGCTCGAAGGAGTCATCAAGGAAGATCTGGCCTTCCTCGTCGCGCGTGAGGCTCGAACGATAGATATAGAGGGCGGCCATCACGGCGACCAAGGAGCACCAGACAGTCCACATCACTGGAGCGAATGTCATACCCACCTCCGACTGGTCTTGGCGGGTCCCGATACCCGCGAGTCCGCTCAGGAATCGCGGCCCTCGGGGTAACGGGGCCATATTGGTTGACCATAATAGCGCCGTTTCTATGCGATTGTCCGCACCCAGCCGCAACTTTTTACAGCTTTTTTGTGGATTCCGAGGGCTGCGAACCCAGACGATTACCCGCACCCGGTTCGCCAACTTTCTGCAACGATCCAATTTAGGACTGCATCGAATAAAGGACTGTTGGGGGGGCTTGTTTTTGAGCCCGCCGAAAGTTACTCTAAAAGCAACGGCATTGATCGACCGGGAGATATCTATGGCCACAGCCACTGTTGCACCGAACCAGGAAGCCCTTAAGAAACAACCACTTATCCTTACCCCCCAGGCAATCGCCAAAGTCCGGGAGATCATGGCTACGCAGGATCCGCTGCCGGCGGGGTTGCGCATCGGTGTGGTCGGCGGGGGCTGTTCGGGTTTTCAATACTCGATGGCCTTCGAAAACCAAAGCGGCATGATGGACAAGGTTTTCAATTTTGACGACCTCAAGGTCTTCGTCGATGCGACTTCCCTGATGTACCTGAACGGTTGCATCGTTGATTATGTTGAGACCCTGGAAGCCGCCGGCTTCAAGTTCGAGAATCCGCAGGTAAAGTCTACCTGTGGCTGCGGTTCGTCCTTCAGCGTGTAAAGTCGGCGGACCGAGACCGATTCGCAGCGTGTTAGAAGACGCCCGTTCCCTTCAAGGGGACGGGCGTTTCTGTTTTCGCGCTGTCTCTGTGAAGGATTTGCTGCCGGTTGCGGTCACGATTCCTGAATGATTCTTGTATCCCGTCTTTTAAAGACAAGATTGCGTTCGCTAAGATTCATTTGCGAGGGGAGAACAGAACGCCGAAATTCCCGTTGCGATATTTCGAAAACCTGAAGCCGGATGACCGGCATGGGCCGCTCCGCGAGGGACCAAATGCACGAAAGAGGTTTCATGAAAAGGGAACGAGTTTTTAAGTATTCACTGTGTTGCCGCCTAATCATTTCCCTCGCGATCGCATTCTGCCTCTCTAGGATTGGGTTGGTATCTCCTGCGCTGGGCCAATCCGCTGGCGCCGCACCGGCGCAGATTGACTATGACGAGACGACGCATACCTTCCGGATAGATGGTGGTGGGGTTTCGTACATGTTTGGCGTGAATCAGAACGGAGAGCTGCAGACCCTCTATTGGGGGAAGCGCTTGCGGTCCGATGATCCCATCCCGCCAGCTCACGCCGATGGAGGCACTTCATCCTTTGATCTTTCGGTAAACGCTACTCCACAGGAGTTTGTCGGCTGGGGTGGCGGCCTAGTCGTCGTGCCGGATCTGAAGGTCTCGTTTCCGGATGGCAATCGCGACTTGGTGCTGCGCTACGTGTCGCACGCGATTCAGGGCAACACGCTGACCGTCACGCTCAAAGATATCAGCCGGGATGTAGTGGTCGACCTGATCTACCGGATGGACGAGGAAACCGGCGTGCTCGCGCGGTCGGCTCGCATTGAGAATCGAACCCAACAGCCGTTTACCATCGAACAGGTCCTTGCAGCGACGTGGAATTTGGGCCCAAGCAGCAATTATCAGTTGCGTTACCTTACGGGACGTTGGGTCGGGGAATGGAATCTGCAACAGACAACTTTGCATCCCGGGAAGGTGGTCCTCGAGAGCCGCCGCGGCTCTACCGGCGACGAGGTGAACCCATGGTTTGCCATCGAACGCACAGATCAGCGGGACGAGGACGTGGGTGACGTTTGGTTCGGCGCGCTCGGTTGGAGCGGTTCCTGGCAGATCAATGTCGAGACGGACTGGCAGAACCGGGTGCGCATCACGGGCGGATCTACTCCATTTGATTTTTCCTATGTTCTTGCTCCTGGCCAGTCTCTGGAGACGCCCAAATTTTATGGCGGATATTCGGATGAAGGGATCGGCGGGGCATCGCGGCTCTTGCATCGACTCGAACTTGATTCCATTGTCCCCGAAGCTCCCCATCGTCGTCTGCGGCCGGTTCTCTACAACTCCTGGGAGGCGACAGGCTTCGACGTCGACGAGGGTGAACAAGAGGCCCTGGTGGAGAAGGCTGCAAGCATCGGCGTGGAGCGCTTCGTGATGGACGACGGCTGGTTCGGCGAGCGGAAAGACGATCACGCGGGACTCGGCGACTGGTATGTGAATCCGCAGAAGTTCCCGCACGGATTGAAGCCGCTGATCGACAAGGTGCACTCGCTCGGCATGGACTTCGGGTTATGGGTCGAGCCGGAGATGGTGAACCCGGACAGCGATCTCTATCGCAAGCATCCGGATTGGGTGCTGAATTTTTCCGGCCGCCCGCGGACCGAGGGCCGCAATCAGCTTGTCCTGAATCTCGCACGCGATGACGTCAGGGCGTATGTGTACGGCTTCCTCGACAAGCTGCTCAGCGAAAATGACATTGCATTCCTGAAGTGGGACTACAACCGCAACTGGTCCGAGCCGGGATGGCCGGCTGCGCCGATCGAGGAGCAGAAGGAGGTCTATGTGAAGTATGTGCAGAACCTCTACAGCATTCTCGCTGAGCTGCGCGCGAAGCATCCGCACGTAGAGATCGAGTCCTGCTCCGGCGGCGGAGCACGCGTCGATCTTGGAATCCTGCGCTGGACCGATGAGGTCTGGCCGTCCGACAATACGGATCCCTTTGATCGCCTCAGCATTCAGAATGGTTTCACCTATGCGTACGCGCCGGGGCTGATGATGGCCTGGGTGACCGATTCTCCGAACTGGATGAATGGCCGGTCTACCTCGCTTGAGTATCGCTTTCTCTCATCGATGCAGGGGAGCCTTGGCATTGGAGCAAACCTGAACAAGTGGACGCCCGAAGACTTTGCGGCGGCGAAGAGACTCGTTGCCGAATACAAGGCGGTGCGTGCAACCGTTCAAGACGGCGCTCTTTACCGGTTGATTTCACCTGGGAACAGCGAATATTCGGTGACTGAGTCAGTGGCGCGAGATGGCCATGAGGCGGCGATCTTCGCTTTCCTGCATTCCAGTCAGAAGGGCCAGCCTTATCCGCAACTCTATCTACGCGGACTTGATCCCGATGCCGAGTATAGCCTTCATATGCAGGAAGGCAAGCTCGCTGACGGCACTGCGCAGAGAGCCAGTGGAGATTATTGGATGCACCACGGAGTCAGCATCTCGCTGCGTGGTGATTTCCAGGCAGCATTCTTCACGCTGGAACGAGAAGCCGCGCGTTGAGCCGGTGCCTGCGCCAGGTCAGAACGACGCCACTGAGGACTATCGCGATACAAGGAACCAACGCAAACCGCTCGTTATGCCTGCTGACAAGGCCTCCCAAAATGGCCCCCACTAGAAACGAAATGCAGGCAATCGAAGAGATGACCAGCATGCCGCGATTCGCCGCTGGCTCACGGCCGAGTAGCCACATCATCAGCCCCACGGTCGCGTTCTTAAGGTTTCCTGTGGTCATGGCGCTGTTGAAGCTCCATGGTCCAAGAGTGTCGAAGCTCGTGATCTGCAGCGCCGCCACAAATGAGATTACAGGAACGATCCATGCTTCCGGAACATGGGACCCGCCGCAAGCGAGCACCACTAACACTGCGAGCTCAATCACCTGGCAGACCATCGTCGCCCGAAACGTGTGCTTCTGGGTTTGGACTCCGAGGAGCTTGGCCATGGCCACTCCAAAGATGAAGGCCACGATTGGCGGCACATGATCCCATGCCTGCGGCCAGTCTCCCACGGTGGCATACACCGCAAAGAAAACGATATTCCCGGTTTGTGCGTTGGCAAAAACGTGCCCGTGCAATATGAAGGCAAACGCATCGAGAAATCCGCCGGCCATGGTGAATAGGCTTTCGATCAGCATAAGATCGAATAACGATTGAAGCGGGGGTATGCGGTCCGCATTCACGCTGGGCAGTCTCCTCGCGAAAAGAACTGTTGCGTAAGCATAAACCAGGGAATTCGCCGCCGCTATAGCTCATGAACACCATGCACTCTCTATCATCGGCAAGTCGATAGGAGGAACATACTTTCTTATTTGAGAACAGAGATCGCTCTTGCTCGGATGCTCCGCGCCTCGGGGAGAAAGCTGGAGGTGACAACCTTAAGCATCAAGCGCTTAGCTCTCTCGCCGGTTTGATGCGAGCGGAATGCGCCGGATGCACGGTCAGTGTCGAGAGCTTAAAGTGACAGGATGAGTGGAATCATGGAGAGTAGGATTTTCAGTGCGGGCGCGGCATGAATTTCAGTCTCCGCGTCTATCACGCAGTTCAACACACGGGCCCTATGCTTGAACCAACGATAAGCGATCCACAGCCGCAAGAATTCTTGCGGTGATCGACCCAACTGGACCATCTCCCGCCACCTCGATGAATTGTGTGCGAGTGCGAAAATACTCGATAACCGGCGCCGTGAGCGCTGCATCAAGTTCGAAACGCTTCTTGACGATCGCTTCGGTATCATCGGGGCGCTGACTCAAAGCCGTATTGTCCAGGTCACAGAATCCCTCCCGTTTCGGAGGATTCTCGTAAATATTGAAAGTCGTCTGGCAGAGGGAACAATGCCTGCGTCCCGTGATCCGCCGCAGAAGCTGATTTCGGCTCAAATGGATACGGACGGCAAAGATCGGAAATGACACGCGGAGAGTTGTGAGTCTTTCAATTAGCCAACTCGCCTGGTCCAGTGTTCGTGGAAATCCATCCAGGATACACCCACGCGCAGTATCGGATTTCTGAAGGCGAGCTTCTACCATCTCCTTCATCAAAGAATCCGGCACCAGTTCTCCACGATCCATGATGTTTTTTACAGCGCGCCCCAAAGGCGTCATGTGAGCGACATTGATTCGTAGCAGGTCGCCAGTTGAAATATGCGGGACACCCCACATTTTTGAAAGCTCTTTTGCCTGCGTCCCCTTGCCTGCGCCTGGCAAGCCGAACAATAGAACCATGCCTACGGGCGGCTTAGCAGCCGTCTTTCGAACAGGCCTGACGGAAACCATTTGTGCCGGATGCATCGGCGATTCCATTTAAGTAGTGCCTCCCACTTGCAATCAGCAATCGCATCAATCGAGAATGATCTTTCCCATCTCGCCCGACACCATTGCCTCAAATCCTTCTCAAATTCGTGATATGCGAAGCGGTGTGCAATCACCGGGAAAATATCTGCCCCCGATTGGAGCATCACCGGCCTCTTGTACCAGGTCTCGCACATCTCTCGTCCGTGCAGGAGACGCGTACCAATACGTTGTTGATACCGATCTCAGGCACAGCGATTCCTTTCAACAACGCCCGGGTTCGGCGGTCCGGGTTCGGCCCGGCTCTTGACCGGCGCCTTCATTCTGCGTTTGTAGCCTCCACCAATTCCGAGTCCGGCTCTACGCGCACAAACGTTCCCCGTTGCTTATCCTTGCGCGCATGCGCGACGGGGATTACCCGACCGTGAAACACAACGTAGACACCAGGGCCGAGAATCCGTGCCGCAAAAATGCTCTCTGTGAGGTTTTGCAGACCGTCGCTGCGATCGAACCCTAACGGCTTCATCGCCCCGGTCAGGACTATCGGGACCGCCAAATCGGGAAGCGCCTTCTCGATCAGAGCGCCACTCTCCACCATCGTGTCGGTCCCGTGCGTGATGATGATGGGACATCGCAAAGGAAGCAGTTGTTCGATTTCGGTGACCAGAGCGGCCCGGTCTTCCGGCGTCATCTCCAGGCTGTCCTTATTCATCAGCGGGGTCACACGCACCTGGCAGTCGGGCAAGCGAAGCCGCTTCAGATAATCTCCAATCTTGCTGGTGTTATTCAGGACAAGCCCCAGCTGTTCGGAGTATTCCTTCTCGATCGTGCCGCCCGTGGTGATCAAATAAATGATGTGCATAGTGTCAGTATTCGATGATGTTCAGGGCCAAGCCGGCCAGCGAAGTATCCTTATGGCCCGGATCGGTTTTCGACACAGGTCGAAGGCAATAAAAGTCATCATTAGGGTGAAAGCCGAGAGCTTCTTTCAGGGAAAAAAGTAGGGGATACTCACCCAGGAGTTCGAGTACCCCCCTCTCGCTAAGCAAGGAGAACGGGTTGAACAGGGACCGCCGCGCGGCGATCATGAGCCCAACCGTATGTGAGCTCGATGGGCCGATGCCGAAAATATCGAAGAGGTTTACCGTCATAACTGTTCACCAACCGCCCGCAAACTAACAACGCGAACTCGAGGTGGCGCGGAGCTGTTCAATCGCCCCCGAAACCTGGCAGATCGCAAAGTGCACGTCTTCCGCCGTCGTCTGCTTGCTCAGGCTGAAGCGAACGCTGGAACTGGCCTTTTGTATCGAGAGGCCCATCGCCAGGAGAACGTGAGACGGCAGGCATAGGCCCGCTGTGCAGGCCGAGCCGCCGGAAACGGAGAGGCCCATCTCATCGAGTTGCCGCAATAAACGCGGTCCCTCGACCCCGCCGAACCAAAGATTGACGGTATTGAGCACGCGCGGGGCTCGGGCACCGTTAACGCCGGCATCGCCAATTTCGTGCAGCAGTCTGCGCTCAAGCTCGTCTCTGAGATGCTCGAGCTTCGTCACGCTGCCATCATAGAACCCGTTCAGGGCGATCTCCGCTGCCTTTCCGAACCCTACGATCGCGGCTACGTTTTCCGTGCCCGCGCGGCGCCCGAGCTCGTGCCCGCCACCGTAAAACATCGGGACCAGATTGATGTCCTCCCGAACATACAACGCGCCGATTCCCGGTGGACCGTGCATCTTGTGGGCGGAGATCGACAGGAGATCGCATCCGATCTTCTTTACGTCGATCGGCACTTTGCCTGCAGCCTGCACTGCGTCAACGTGAAAGAGAATGCCGCGATCCCGCGCAATGCGCCCGATCTCCTCGACCGGTTGCAGCACGCCCGTCTCGTTGTTCGCCATCATCACCGAAATCAGCCGCGTATTGGGCCGCAGCGCGCGGCGCAGATCGTCGATCTGAATCTGGCCGTTCTCGCCGACGGGCAGATAGGTCGCCGTGCATCCATGCTGCTCGAGCCGTTCGACAGCATGAAGCACAGCATGATGCTCGATACTCGTGGTGATTATGTGAGCACCAGGTTCGGTCACAGTCCCGAAGATGGCGAGATTGTCGGCCTCCGTGCCGCCGCTCGTGAACACAAGCTCCAGCCGATTGCAATGGATCAGGTCGGCGACTTGCTGCCGAGCCTCTTCCACCGCCGCCCGCACAGCCCGGCCGTGCGTGTGCCCCGACGAGGCATTTCCGACACGGCTGAGATACCAGGGCATCATTGCGTTAAAGACTTCGACGAGCAACGGCGTGGTCGCGTTCGCGTCCATGTAAACCGAGCGCGTTTCGCGGTCAATGAGCTGTAGCTTGGCACACATAAAGTATAAAAAATCTATCTCAAGCCAGTTGGCGCCAGGAATGGTTTAAGTACGGTATTATTAGGCATCTCCAGAATTCCGTTAGGTGAAAAATG
This sequence comes from Acidobacteriaceae bacterium, assembly GCA_030037705.1. GTDB lineage: Bacteria > Acidobacteriota > Terriglobia > Terriglobales > Acidobacteriaceae > Telmatobacter. The sequence continues at coordinate 42,276 of JASHQE010000261.1, forward strand.
CCAAACACTTTAGAAATGGAAAGAATGCTCGATCCGATTGGCTGGAAGATTCTCACCATCCTGCAGGAGGACGCCCGGATTCAGTACGCGGAGCTGGGGCGGCGGGTTGGGCTCTCGAACCCCGCCGTCATCGAACGGGTCCGGCGCATGGAGGAAGCGGGCATCATTACCGGTTACCGGGCGGAAATCGATCATCGCAAGGTGGGTCTTCCGGTCTGCGCCTTCATTCGCGTCCGGGTTGTGGGCAATCTCATCCCCCGTGTCATTGCTGTTGCCAGGGAGATGCCGGAGGTCTACGAATGCCACCGCATCGCCGGCGAGGATACTTTTCTGCTGAAAGTTTGTGTGCCAACCTCCGAGGCTCTGGAGAAGACGGTGGACAAGCTAACACCCTATGTCGCTACCACAACCATGCTGGTCTTTTCTTCTGCAGTCACGCGGCGAACGATCGAGCCTCCGGAGCAGGCCGGGCCAGCCTCGCCGGGTGCTCAAAGAAAGCAAAAGGCGCGGACAGGTACTTCAGCCACGCGGCACGCAACGCTGCGGGCAATGTGATCTGCCGAACCTTTCCTGTTTGGTGCGATTTTGACGAGCCCGCAGAAATTCGCAATGAGACGGTAGTGGCTCAGTTTGCGTAAAACCATCCCTCGGGGGCTGAAGCCCGCACACATTTTGATCTGTTTACGGCACGGCTAAAGCCGTGCCCCTTCAAACTGAGACACTACCAATGAGACGGAAGGATTGACACAACAAAAGGTCGGTTTGTACGATTCTGTTGTTCGTCCGAAGCCCTCAGCCTGTGCTGATAACGAGCTTCCATCCTCGCACGTCAAAGCCTTGGGACGATGATCGCAGTTAAGGAACTTACCAAGCGGTACGCGCGTACAACCGCCGTTGACCAGATTTCATTCTCTGTCGAAAAGGGCCAGATTGTCGGATTCCTCGGTCCCAACGGCGCTGGGAAGACGACTACGATGCGCGTACTCACGTGTTTCCTGCCGCCATCCGCGGGCACAGCCACAGTGGCTGGATTCGATGTTCTGGAACAGCCTCGGGAAGTTAAGAGACGTATCGGCTATCTGCCGGAGACGCCTCCGCTCTACGTCGAAATGGCGGCAGTGGAGTACCTGCGTTTTGTCGGTAAACTGAAAGGCCTCTCAGGCGCCGATCTTGACAAGCGCGTGGATTATGTTTGCAGCCGGTGCTTTATCTCTGACGTAAAGCACAAGCTTCTTGGCAAGCTTTCCAAAGGCTACCGGCAGAGAGTAGGGCTGGCGCAGGCCATCATTCACAACCCTGAAGTGCTGATTCTTGACGAGCCGACGGCGGGGCTCGATCCCAAACAGATCAATGAGACGCGCGATCTGATCAAGAGCCTTGCTGGCGATCACACGATTATTCTCAGCACGCACATCCTGTCTGAGGTCGAACAAACCTGCGAACAAGTCATCATTATCAATAAAGGCAAGCTCGTGGCAACCGATTCGGTGCGGAATCTGCAGGCTCGCACGCGCGGCGTCGAATCGATCCTTGTAGAAGTAGCGAGCCGCAGCGGCGCACTGAACTTTGAATTGGTACAGCATACACTCGAACGAGTATCCGGCGTTGCCCAAGTAGCGTGTAAGGATCCCAAGGATCCTCGCCTGGTTTTCGAAGTGCAGAGCCAGAAGGGACAACTGGTCCGTGGCGACCTTGCGCGGGCCGTCGTGGAATCGGGTTGGGACCTCAATGAACTTCGCGCGGCGGGCATGAGCCTGGAAGAAATCTTCCTCGAACTCACGGGGAATCAAACCGCAGCGGAAGCAAAAGAGACCGCAAAAGAGTCACACGCATGAGAAATATCTGGACGATTTGTCGCAAGGAACTGGGGAGTTATTTTGCCTCGCCGGTCGCCTATCTCCTGTTGACGATGTTCGGCCTGATCTTTGGTTTTTTCTTTTGGAATGCATTGAGCTTCTTTGTAATCGAGGGCATGGAGATGCAACTCCGCGGGGAGACATCGCCCATGAATGTGAATGAGCAGATCATCCGGCCCTTGCTGTCAAACGTCAGCGTGGTTGGACTGTTCTTTATCCCTATGATCACGATGCGCCTCTTCGCGGAAGAGAAGAGGTCTGGGACAATTGAACTCCTTGCAACCTCACCGGTGCGCGACATCGAAGTCATTTTGGGAAAATGGTTCGCCGCATTGATTCTCTACGCGTGCCTCCTGCTGTGTACCGCTCTTAATTTCGGATTTCTCTTTCTCTATGGGAATCCCGACTGGAAGCCGCTGGCGGTTGGCTACCTCGGTCTCCTGTTGCAGGGTGGTTTGCTCCTCGCAGTGGGAACATTTATCTCCACGTTGACGAAGAATCAGATCATCGCTGGAGCCGCGACATTCGGAGTTTGCCTGTTGTTATGGGTTCTCGAATGGGTCAGCGGCTATGACTCCGCGAGCTGGGCCACTGTGCTCGCCTATCTTTCCGTGATCACCCATTTCGATTCTTTCGCCAGGGGAGTGATTGATTCGAAAGATGTGGTCTTTTATCTCACCGGAATATTCCTGGGACTCTTCGCAACCGCGCGCTCGATGGAGTCCCTGCGGTGGAGGTCGTAGATGGCGACCCGGTGGCTCAAGGCGCGGCAAACAAAATATGCGGCCTACGCTTTCGTGTACATTGTTGTCGTCATTGCCGCGGTTGTCGTGCTCAATATCCTCGCGAACCGCTACGACAAATCGCTCGATACGACTTCGAACAAACGCTATAGCCTTTCTGACCAGACCCGCAAAATCATTCAGGGGCTCAAGCAGAACGCGACGATCACCTACTTTAATCAGAGCACACGGTTCCGCGAAGGCAAAGACCTGCTTGACGAGTATTCCAATCTCTCACCGCGCGTTCATGTCGAGTATGTCGACCCGGATAAAAATCCTCAGCTAGCGCGGGAAGACGGAATTCGCGACTTTGGCACTGCCGTGGTGCAGATCGGAGATAAGAAAGATACAGCCAAGAGCATAACCGAAGAGGGCATAACCGGCTCTTTCATTCGCGATCTGAAGGGCAATACGCGCACGGTCTGCTTTGTCACCGGCAGCGGTGAACACCAGATGGATGACACTGATCGCGACGGCCTCTCGCAGTTTAAGGATCTGCTCGCGAAGGATGAATATCAGGCAAAGACTGTCAACCTGCTGCAGGCAGCCAAGGTCCCGGATGATTGCACAACTCTCGTCGTGGCCGGTCCGACGCGCGATTACCTGCAGCCGGAGGTTGATGCCATCAAGAAGTACGTCGAAGATGGAGGGCGCGCATTTTTTCTGCTCGATCCACCGCTTCAGATGGGCCGTTCGACTATTGCCAGTAACGACGCGCTTACGAACTTGCTCGAGAGCTGGGGTGTAACCCCCGATAAGGACCTGGTTCTCGATTTCAATCCCATTGGCCAGCTTGCAGGGCTCGGTCCGCAGGTGGCCCTCGTGACGCAGTATGCTTCGCAGCCAATCGTAGATGGGATGAAAGGAACGGCTGTCGGACTCCCACTCGCGCGGTCACTTGAGATCAAGGACACCGAAAAGGCCAGTGTGCAGAAGCTGTTTGATTCGTCCGACAGCAGCCTTGCCACCAATGATCTGAACTCTGCCTCCATCAACATCCGGGATCCTAAAAACAAAAAAGGGCCTCTCACGCTGGCGGCGAGCGGCAGCTACGATACGGGCAAGCCCAGCGTGCAAGGACGCTTTGTTGTCGTGGGCAGTTCCTCTTGGATTGCCAACCGGTTCATCGGGTTCAACGGCAACAGCGACCTCGCCCTCAATGCGGTGAACTGGCTTTCATCGGATGAAGATCTCATCTCCATCCGGCCCAAGCCGCAGGATGACCGCCGCATTACCATGACCCGCGCTCAATTGAATCGAGTGCGACTTATCAGTCAGTTTGGCCTTCCGCTTATCGTTGTTATTGCGGGCGTCGCGATATGGTGGAGGCGTAGATGAAAACAAACGCTCACATGAATTTGAGCTGAAATTCGAAAAGAGCCATGAAGTTTCGCGGCCTGATTCTTGCCATTCTAGTTCTCGTTGTTCTCGGCGGATTGCTCTACTGGTCAAATCACCGCAAGCCACCTGAGCAAGATGTGAACTCATCCCTCAGTGCGTCGCCTGTGATCCTCAAGATGGATCAAGGAAACATCACACAGCTTTCGCTCGCGCGCAAGGGATCTGCCCCGGTTACGCTGGTGAAAGGAACCGCGGGTAAATGGCAAATCATCGCGCCCAAGGCGTGGAGCGCCGATCAGGATGAGGTTTCTGGTATGCTCTCGACCTTGTCCAGCCTGACCGCAGACCGCGTTGTAGAAGATAAGGCATCGGACTTGAAGCAGTATGGTCTCGACGATCCATCTGTGAAAATCGATATCGAGTCCAAGGATTATAAGGAGCGAAAGCTGTTGCTGGGTGATGACACGCCGGCCGGCAGTGATGTTTATGCGATGCTCGCCGGTGATCCCAGGGTCTTCACGATCGCTGAATATAACAAGACGAGCATGGACAAGGGGTTGAACGATTTTCGCGACAAGAAGCTCTTTGACTTTGGCTTTGAAGACCCCAACAAAATTGAACTGCATGAAGGGGCAAAGGCCTGGTTCTTCACGCGCAAAGGGACTGATTGGTGGTCCAATGGAAAGAAGATGGATAGCGCGGGAGTTGAATCGCTTGTCGAAAACCTGCGTGGTCTTGCGGCAACCGGTTTTCCGGATACGGGATTTTCAACTCCGGATTTTGAGGTAACTGTGGTGTCCAGCGATGGCAAGCGGGTCGAGAAGGTAGAGATTTCGAAATCAGGGGATCACTCCATTGCCAAGCGGGAGAACGAACCGACCCTCTATCAATTGAGCGCAACGGCTTTGACCGATCTTACGACTGCCGTGAACGCGATAAAACCGGCAACTGCTCCGGCTGCCAAGTAGAGCGTGTTTCATAAAGCGTCTAGCTATTCAGCCGAAATTCCTCAGGGGCTAGGCAGTGTCTGACGAATCGGAGAACACCTGTTTGCCGGACAAAGAACATCCCTCGGGGGTTAAAACCCCATCGAATTTTGGGCCTTTTCGGCATGGCTGAAGCCATGCCCTGTTACAAAACCTCTCGCTGCATGATTCATCAGACACTGCCTAAAGCCCGCATTGAATTTGTGGCCTTTACGGCGCGGCTGAAGCCGCGCCCGTTTACAAAGCTGAAGCCGCAGCCGTCGCGTGCAATGTTGCGCGCTGCTCAGCCTCGTGAGCTTTGCAGTGCGGATTTCGCAGGTAAACCCGCACTGCAGTCAAGCCTCAGTTTTTTGTGCTGTGGCAAATGTTCAGTGACTCAATGCAATGTCGTCGATATAGCCAGCATAGTTGCCGCTGGCGCCTGGCTGATCGTACCCGACATCGATGCGTGCTACAGTTTTTCCGGACAGGCTGCTCAGGTTCGCGGTCACGTAGTTCCACTGATCTGGTTCGAGGTGGTTGCACTCGTGGGCCGGGTGCAGCTGATTGCCATACTGATCCGTGACGCCAAGGTTGCGCAGCGCTGTGCCGTCGGTGAAGATGATGTCGATGGCGACACAGGTGCTGTTGAGTCCGGTCGTCGAGCTGGCGCCCGACTCAGAGCCAAGAGGGGTCATGGGATAAACCCAGTACGACAACCGGCTGGCTGAACTGAGCGTCGTGCTGTTGCTGAATGCTTCCAGATACGCGTGCGTCGAGGAGCCACCGCTGGCCGTACCACCATATTGAATGGCATACGCTCCACCGCGCGTGATGGTTGAACTGGATTCCGTCAGCGCGCCGGTAACGTCGCTCTCGCCGCCCCCGGGTGATGTGGAATCAACCGTGTTGGTCCAGGTAAGCTGAGTCTGCCCACTTTCGAGGCCGGTCTCGAAGCCATAATTTGGAATGCTGCTGGTGGGCACAAGAGTGGCGTTACGGAAGTATACGGTCTCGTTCGCACTGTTTCCGGAGGGCACGCGGATTTCGAATTGATCGTTGCTGGTTGTCGATCCGCTGGTGTAGGTTGCCGTTAACGTCTGCCATTGTGAGCCCAGGGTGACCGTGGAAGACGTGGTATCCGTGCTTCCGTTCCACAGATCCAGATACGCTTGCTGACCTGAGGTTCCGGCAACATCCACTGTTGCGGTATAGGATATGCTGGCCGAGAGCGCCGGGGTATCTCCCGGATGTTCCGAGATCCACTGCGAGCTCGACTGCCCTGACGGCACGTTGAAGTACGTCGCCTGTGTGTTGAAATAGCCGTTATTGTAGGTTGTTCCACCGGCACCGACCAGGTTGCCGCTCGAGGATGGAGGGTTGTAGTACCACCCGATTGGTTGCGCCGTGCCGCCATTGAAATAGAGCGTTTGGCCGCTGCTTGAGGATGTGACTCCAATCTGAATCTGGCCCGTTGAGGTGCTGTTCATCTTGATGATCATGGCGATGGTCTGCCACGACGACGTCAGAGTGACGGTAGCGCTGTGATTGTTCGCGCTGCCATCGTAGATGGTCATCTGAGCGGTGCCGCTGCCGGCGACACTGGCCGTAAAGAGGTAATACCTTCCCGCAACCGGAACGTTGCCAAGGTATTCCCACGCATAGCACGCGCCTGCGCTGGCGGGAATGATAAGTTCCTGGGCGCCGCCGCCTTCATACAACGTGCTGAACAGGTAATCGCTTGTGCAGTTGCTGCCCAGCGCCCAGCTCGATGACGAAGTGCCATAATTTCCTGACTGTCCCTGCGCGTTGTACAGCACATTCTGCGGGAAGGCCGAGGTCAGCGTCGATCCCGCAACCGCCTGGGGACTGCTGGTGACTGTACTTGTGCCGTGCTTATAGGCGTATTCAGAGGCTGCCAGTTCGCTGGGGCTCATAAAAACGACCGGGTAGCTTTCATGGAGTGATAGCTGCTGCGCGATGTACAGCGTGTCGTCCGGTGTCAGAGTGAAATCATCGAGCATCGCCTCCATGAAGGTGGGCGCCCCCGATCCTTGATACGGGTTACAGGTAGAACTGCTGAGGCAGCTTTCGACCGCGGAAACCTGCAAGGCCGCATTGTTTTCGTAGCCCACAGCCTGATCGTCGACCACCGTGGGCCTAGAACCTTGTTCGCTGTATTCCTCGCAGTAGGGAGAAGAGGCTGAGCAGGTTCCCCAGGCCACGTGCGGCATATCCAGGTCTGCGGCAAAGCTCTTCATATTGCTCTCATCCGACGATGTGTTCGATGTGGTCCAATAGGTCACTGAATTCATGTCCTCGGCGGTCATGAATTGGTTGGTGTCGGACGCGAAAGTGGACATGTCACCTGAGTCGATGTCCCGCACGTAGCCGAAGCCCGAGGGACCGGACATCATCTCCTGGCTCTGCGGCACGAATGTGAAGTAATTGCTGATCAGGCCAGGAGCAAAATTGATCAGCGAGGGATTAATGGTCCAGGCCATGGGAACTGCCCCAAGGAAGTTGTTATCAGTCCAGTGATTCTGATCTTGGTGCTCGACAACCGAGGCATTGTCACCATCCGTGGCTGCGAAGGCCAGATAGAGGGTGCCATCGGATACCGCGAGCGGCGAGGCAGTCGGCTGCGACAAGCTTGATGGCTGCGGCATCGAGGCCCACACCGATCCGTTATTGTAATCGTCAGAGGCGTTCAGAAATTTTCCGTAGGACGAGCTCATGAAGCTTACGTCCTCGATCTCGTGATCGATGTACCCCATCACCGGCGTAACGTGTGGCGTTGTGTTCAGGATTAACCCATAAAGTTTCTGCTCGTCGGTATAACTCCCGTCGTCGGTAAGTTCGAAGACGAGCATCTTGGAAGCGATCTCGTAGTCTCGAAGGTTGTTATTGCCGGAGTTGACCTGTGTCAGGATGGAGTCATTGACCTGGCCGACAAAATTCTTGTACTGGTAGTAGTCGATCGCCACCCGGTTACCGACCACCGCGGCATTTTGGAAGAATACCTGCGTGCTGCTGCCCGCGGTGCGCACCTGGAGCTTAATCGTCGTGTTGCCCGAAGCGCCGGGCAGGGGAAGTGGGGCTTCTATCTGCAGCGTCTGCCATCCCTGCGTATCCGATACGGACGCGCTTTGGATATCCTCTGCGCCGTTCCACACGTCCAGGAAAACCGGCGAGCCCGACTGAACGCACACTTGCACGGAGAAAATATACGGAGTGGTATTGATGCGCGCCGAAGGGATGGCAGGATCGTACCAGGCCCAGGCATTTCCCGAGCCGCTGGTGCGGGTCCATTCCAACGTGCTCCCCTGCCCGGCGCAATTCCCCGTTCCGGTGCCCGTGGATAAGGTTCCACTATTGTCGCTCCACCCCGTGGTTCCGCCCGAACCGCTCGGATTGGAGATCATGTTGGTGGTCCCATAGGTCGATCCGTTACCGATCAGGTCCTGGTTGCTCCCGATCCACGTGTAGGAGCGCAAATCACCGTTACTCACCTCGGTCATGCCGTAGGTCGACATGAGAGTAAGATTGTCCGGATTGACGACCATCGCATCATTCAGTCCCGCCATGGTGGCAGCCATGTTGCAGCTTTCCGGAATATTCACTGGATCGCAAACGACGTACTGGGAAACGGTGTTGCTTCCCTGCGGTCCATAGGTGCTCAACAGCGCTTTCAACGCGCCGTCCGGATCGCTTTGGGTATAAGAAAGATTCGTCACCGTGATGCCGGAAGGCACTGCGTGCGATAGCCAATAGTTCGCATCTCCGGGGGTATTGACATACAGCCGGGTGCTAAGTTGCTGCTGGTTGTAGGCGCCTTGGAATGTAGTAATGGCCATGAAGTCGTCGCCCGACTGACCCGACAGACCTACGTTCACGAGAGTTGAGGGTTCACTAAACGTGGGCCATAGTTGCGGAAGCGAGTTCTGCGCATGAACCGCCAGTGAGCTAAATACAAAACTGCCAAGAAATGCAGCGAGGACGCCGCACTTCAACTGCTTCTGCAATATTCGCATGGATACACTCCTGAAGGTTGATACCGGATGGTTGTACAACTCCGCGGAGTCTGGGAAGGAGTCTGGGAAGAATCTCGCAGCGAAAACCAAATTGCATTTCAGCGTTTCTTGTAGATCTGCTGCCGTGTCCTTTATGGGTGTCCTTGACCGTCGACAAGTATCAGGTGAGTGCCCGCGCTTGTGAAGTGAAGTAACAGTAAAATTGTGAATGGCGATGCGCAATGAGGATTGTTCAGTATTAATTTAAGATGACGTCCATCGCGTTCGATTCAGGAGACCGGTACCCATACCGATTGGCATTTCTTAGTGATACATCGAAATGAAACAGGCGAGACGATAACAACCGTTACGCTGCAAGCAGTTTTGCGGAGTAGCAGATTTCTAGTTATTTTTCTTATTGGTTAAGTTCAGTAAAAATTTACGGTAAAGGGAATCAACATTCTTGTTCGAGAGACTATCCCGCTTCATTAAGGCGGAGACCGTGTTCTGAAAGACTGCGCTTCGTAACCCATTGCAGCCGGCAATGTATCCGATGAGGCTGACGCATCATAAATGACGAGAGCCGTTGCCGGTGATATTCCTCGCACGCAGTTAACCTCAGCGCTTCCTAGGGCATTTATCCTTCCGCCGTATACCGGAGGCATTCCCCAGGGTGCGTTTTCACCAGGAAAACGCACCAAGAAAACGCAACTTGGCACGGCGATACGAGGACTACATTCCGAATGAGAAATGCTCTAGCAGGCTGCGGAAAAAGAGCGAACCGATTCGAATCGTGCGGAAAGAAATCCCTCAGGGGCTAAAGCCCGCATTGAATTTGCAGCTTTTACGGCGCGGCTGAAGCCGCGCCCCTCCACAAAACTATTTGCGCTGAAAGTTTTTCCGCAGCCTGCTAGGCCGTATCGACATATAGCCCGATAACCTATGGGCAAAATGAGCAAGTTTTCCATTGAATGCGTGGAGCACGAAACGAGCCGCAGATGTTTCGACTGCGTCCGCCGCGGCGGACTTCGCTCAACATGACAGTGCTTGAATTACTTTTCAGCAACTTAGAGTTGGTCTATATGTCGATACAGCCTAGAGCAGTTTCCGAAAGAATGTTGACTTTTTGAAAGTCGTGCAGGGTGGCGGGCGTGCTTTCGGACTACACCCATTCGGGAACTGCTATAGCATTCTGGAATGCGCAATCCTCAGAAACTCTCCCTCCAAACCCGGCTTGAACGAACATATCCGATCAGCCAGCTAACTTGCTCACCTGCGGACTCGCTGCCTTTTTATTCCCCAGCCGCGACACGCTGAACTGCGCGCCGGCAAACAGAATCAGCCCCGAGATATACGCCCAGAAGAGCACCCCAACCGAGACATAGAACGCACCGTAGAGCGCCTTCAGGTCAAGGTGCGGGAGCGCTGCGATGAAGATATATTTCGCCACCAGCCAGATGATCCCGGTGATGATCGCGGTACGCAGAATGGGCAGCGGCGGCACTTTGCAGTTGGGTAAAAGCCAGTAAACAGCGAAGAAGAACAGGATCACCGCCACGCCGGTGGTTGCGGCCAGCAGCAGGGAACAGATTCCCTTGAAGACAAAGTTATCCACATGGTGGAAGAAGATCATGGCAAGCACCTGCTGCGCTGTGGCATTGAGGGCCACGCTGCCCATGCCCAGGACGACCATGATCAACGCCAGGCCAAACGCGACCACCTGATTGAGCAGGTAATTGCGGCTCTTGTGCACTCCCCATGCCTGATTGAGGGCCACTTCCAAAGGTAAAAAAATACCGGTGCAGGAGATGAGGATTACCACAAGCGAAAGCGCCTGCACGCCGTGGCGCGAGGACAAGGCTGCTACCGCTTCCATGTTGTTCGCAACCCAATTCGGCTGCCTGGTTGCGGTGGGAAGAAAATAGTTCACCATCTCGGTGACTACGTCGACCATCGCCTGCGAGCGAAAGACCGAGAGCGCCAGTGTGTAGAGCAGCACAATGAACGGAATAAACGACAGGATCGCGTTGGCCGCAACACTGAAAGCGAAGGTATGCACCTCGGAATCGAGCAGGTAGGCGATCAGGGCCTTGCCGTCGCGGCGCCAGCGATACCATTTTGATTTCGTGGGCCGTTCGGTCACATCCACCGCGCCCACTGTCTGGACGGTCGTCACCGGGGCGGTTGGAGAGATCGCCGTTAAAGCTCCGAGTTCGTCCTTGGTTGGCAGGGATTCCGTCTCCTCGTCTTCCTGTGCGTCCAATGGAGTGCTGGTTTAAGAATAGCTGTTCGGCGCGTTCGGTGCACGTCAGTGGGCACGCCGGTCCGAATCCGATGCGCTTCGCAATCGGCCAAGCGCCCATTGGGCCGCTGTGCGCAGCCCGCTGTCCGCCGCGGCGGCCCAGGCTTCCAGCCAAGGCAGGAAACGCTGCTGGCCGCTATTGCCCATGGCAACTGCGATATTGCGGCGAAGTCCCAGGAATCCTGTTCTGCGTACAGGGGAGCCATTGAACTGCTGTTCGAAAGCCTGTTCGTCCAAGGAGCCCAACCACCCCAGCGTGGGATTGATAAGTTCGGGACGGGCCTCGAGGTCAGTATCCGCCGTGATCGGCGTTCGCCGCGGCGCATTCCACGGGCACACGTCCTGGCAGATATCGCAGCCGAAGACCTGGCGGCCCACTCCCTCCATCAGGTGCTCTGGAATCGGGCCTTTATGCTCGATGGTCAGATAGGCGATGCACCGCGTCGCATCCATCTGGTAGGGCGCTATCAGCGCATCCGTCGGGCAGGCCTCGATGCAGCGCGTACAGCTCCCGCATCGATCCGGCAGCTCCGCTGTTTTAAGCGTCGGACTGGCTTCGAGGGAGGTCAGAAGAACTGCCAAAAACCCATACGACCCCAGCTTGGGGTGAATCAGGCAGGTATTCTTACCCGTCCAGCCAAGGCCAGCAGCCACGGCCAGGGAGCGCTCGACCACCGGACCTGTATCCACATAGGCGCGAGATTCGAACGCGCCAAATTCCTCGTGAAGTCGCGCATCCAGAGCCTTTAACCGTTTCAGAAGTACCTTGTGATAGTCGCTGGGCCGGCGGACTCCGTCCGGGTGAACGCGGCTGCTCCGAGATCCGGTCAGGGCATAGCGTGCAATCCATCCCGATCCTTCCGGCGCAGGATCAATGGAGCGGATCTTTTGGCTTTGATACAGCGCGAAACAGACGATTGCAGACCGCGCCCACGGGAACGGCAAGGCCGTCCGCGCCCGCACCAGGCGTCCATCTTCATCCGTGCGCTCAAGATAGCGCATTGTGCCCGCGCGGCCAGCTTGGATCCATCCCTCGAAGCGGCTTGCATCCCGCGCTTCCTCGGCATAGGGAAGTGCTACCAGGCCTGCCTCAGTAAAGCCGGCTTCCCGCGCCAGTGCCCGCGCACGATCCAATACCAAAGCCGGCTGGGCACCCGCAGCAGATGGATTCGAAACCGGGCTGGAAAGGGAACTCACGGTTCTCTCTTTGCGTATCGAATAGGACTGTTCATTTGCGGACGCTGGAAGCGAAACCGCACACCGGGAGCCGCAGCCAGGAGACACGAAAAGACCGGTTCCCCTTGCATTTCAGCATATTCCCTTGGCCACTGCTTTGGCCGGTTGCGTGCAAAACTCAGGTAGCAGCACGGTGGCAGGCGCTGTGCAGGAGCGCGCGCGGCGTTCGCAGAGGAGGATTAGGATGAACGGGACCGAGTGCAGCATACCGTTGACGGTGACGATCAAAGCCGAACCGCATGGCGCGGAACCGCATGGCGGGATGGCCGAGCTTGTACGTGGGCAGGAAGGGTCGCTGCTCGAGTGCGTCGAGCCACTGGTCCGCGGCCAGTCGGTTGCCCTGGATATGCGGCATGTGGAACGCATTGACGCTGCCGGCATCGCTGCGCTGATTACGCTCTATTGCGCCGCGCGCCAGGCTGGCCACGCATTCACAATCTCCCATGCCGCGCCGCGCGTCGAGGAAATTCTGGCGCTGGTAGGGGTCAAGCATCTGCTGGCCTCCGAAGACGCGGAAACTGCCCCGGAGTGCAATTTGCCGCTGGTGCTCACGGCTGCCTGAACCCGATCGTCTTCCTGGTACGGCACTCCAGAAGTCGCACCAGGAGAGTGCTATTCCGCAATACGAATGGAGCTTCAGATCCCGGTTTATGCCTGAACTGCTATGACAAAGGGCCTGGACTTTCGTGCGCTCTAATCGCGTGAGCCTGTCTCGGATTGCGAAAAGCCCCGCTCAGTTTGGAGATTCGGAACTCCGCTCCAGGACGAATCGACTGTGACGAGGGCCACAGGCAATCGTATACTTGAATCGCTATTGGTAAGTACGACAGCCGCAGGACGCAGTCCGATGTCTGGATGCCGCGCGCACGCTCAGTTGGCCGCTTGGAAATGAAGTCGTTGAGCCTCTGTTCGCTACCCTTCCATATCGACCCGCGCAGCGCAATCCAAAGAGATGGAGGCTTTATCCATGACGCAGGGCGTTTTGGAGCAGACGCTCGCCACGGCGAGCTCAACCGCAACGGCAACTCAATATGTGTATTCCTTTGGCGGCGGCAAGGCCGACGGCGACGGAAAGATGAAAGACGTGCTGGGCGGCAAAGGGGCCGGTCTTGCTGAGATGACCAACGCCGGTCTGCCTGTTCCTCCGGGATTTACCATCCAG
>JASHQE010000262.1 GCA_030037705.1 Acidobacteriaceae bacterium
GGTGTTCAGTCCTGAGAGGTCGGCTGGGTGCCCCAGGTCTCGCCCGCCGTGGCGGGAGACCTGGGAAAGCAAAGCCCCATCCCAAGCACTGTCATCCTGAGCGAGTCGCCGTGGCGACGAGTCGAAGGATCTGCGGTTGCTTTTCAGTGTCGAGCGCCACTAGCAATAGCTTTTACACATCCATCCGATCCGCGGCCCGCTTCCAGTCCGCGGGCTCCACGTCATACCATTCCCGACTCAAATCAATCCACGCAGCATTCGTTTTCTCAATCAACGCAATCTTCTTCTCCCGCCGCCATCCTTTCAACTGCTTCTCCCGCGCAATCGCCTTCGTAACATCCTGATAGCTCTCGAACCACACCAGCCGATCGCAGTTATACCGCGCAGTGAACCCATCGCGCTCTTTCCACTTGTGTTCAAAAACGCGCTTGTGCAAATCTCCAGTCACACCGATATACAGCGTATGGCTGCGGCTCGCCATGATGTAGGTGAAATAGCTGCTCGAATGCATGGCACGCATCATACAGCAGCGCGGCGGCGCAAAAGCAACCGCAGATCCTTCGACTCCCTCCGCTGCACTCCGGTCGCTCAGGACGACAGAAGAAAAAATGATCCCTCGCCAGACTTTCACATCCATAAACCGCCGCGCCCCCCACCACCCCGTAAAATAAACAAGACGCCTGTTTCTCAAATAGCCTGTCGCACCAAACTCGGAGTCACTGAAGAATGTCCACAATCCTCGAAAATCTTCCGGTCGGTGAGAGAGTCGGAATCGCCTTCTCTGGCGGCCTGGATACCAGCGCAGCCATTCACTGGATGAAGCTGAAAGGCGCCAAGCCCTACGCCTACACAGCCAATCTCGGCCAGCCCGACGAGTCCGACTACGAGGCCATTCCGCGCGCCGCCCTCGAGTACGGCGCAGAAAAGGCCCGCCTCATCGACTGCCGCGCCCAGCTTGTGCGCGAAGGCCTGGCCGCGCTGCAGAGCGGTGCCTTCCACGTCACGACTGCTGGAGTACCGTACTTCAACACCACGCCCATCGGCCGCGCCGTTACCGGCACCATGCTTGTGAGCGCCATGAAAGAAGATGGCGTGAGCATCTGGGGTGACGGCAGCACCTTCAAGGGCAATGACATCGAGCGGTTCTACCGCTATGGCCTGCTCGTCAACCCCGAGCTCAAGATCTACAAGCCCTGGCTCGACAGCGCATTCATCGACGAGCTCGGCGGCCGCGCCGAGATGTCCGCCTTCATGCAGAAGTCCGGCTTCGAATACAAGATGTCCGCGGAAAAAGCCTACTCAACCGACTCCAACATTCTCGGCGGCACGCACGAAGCCAAGGACCTCGAGCACCTGAGCACCAGCATGAAAATTGTCGCGCCCATCATGGGCGTTCCTTTCTGGCGCGAAGACGTCGCCATCAAGCCCGAGCAGATCGTCGTCAAATTCGTCGAAGGCTGGCCTGTCGCACTCAATGGAGTCGAGTTCACCGACCCGGTCGAGCTGATGCTTGAAGCCAACCGCATCGGCGGACGTCACGGCCTCGGCATGAGCGATCAAATTGAAAATAGGATCATCGAAGCCAAGAGCCGCGGCATCTACGAAGCTCCCGGCATGGCGCTGCTCTTCATCGCTTATGAGCGGCTGGTCACCGGCATCCACAATGAAGACACTATCGAGCAGTACCGCGAAAATGGCCGCAAGCTCGGCCGCCTGCTCTACCAGGGCCGCTGGTTCGATTCGCAGTCCATCATGCTACGCGACTGCGCGCGCTGGGTGTCCAAGGTTGTCACCGGAGAAGTCACACTCGAACTGCGCCGCGGCAACGACTACACCATCCTCAATACCGAATCGCCCAACCTCACCTTCAAGCCTGAGCGCCTCTCGATGGAGAAGACTGATTCAGCCTTCTCGCCACGCGACCGCATTGGCCAGCTCACCATGCGCAACCTCGACATCACCGACACGCGCGACAAGCTCGGCATCTATTCGCAGGCCGGCCTGCTCATCCAAGGCAGCGAATCCGCACTGCCAAAATTAAAAGGTGGAAACGACAAAGCCTGAGCTCGAATCAGTACAAATATGGGTGCCCCAGGTCTTCCGCCGTGGCGGACCGCGGCGGATGAGACCTGGGAAAGCACAGTCCTCAACTCTTCCGGTTCTTTAAGAAGATGGGCTGATTGGCATCGTGCTCTCCCAGGTCTTCCGCCGCGGCGGACAGACCTGGGGCACCCTTGATTTGTGCTTTGTCATCATCCTAGGTGTTTAGTCCCTGCGTCACCTCAACGTATCCACGGACGCCGGATCCATATCCGCATAGTCCTGGTTTTCGCCGCCCATGCCCCAGCAAAAGCTATACGCGCGCGTACCCACGCCCGCGTGAATCGACCACCCTGGCGATACAACAACGTCCTTGTCCATCATCACCAGGTGCCGCGTCTCTGCCGGAGGCCCCATGAAGTGCATCACCCGCGCATCCGCGGCCACGTTGAAATACATGTACACTTCCGAGCGCCGCATGTGCGTGTGCGGAGGCATCGTGTTCCAGTTGCTGCCCGGCGCAAGATGCGTGACGCCCATCACCAGTTGGCAGCTCCGCGCGCCTTGCAGATGAATGTACTTGCAGATGGTACGCTTGTTGCACGTCTCCACGCTGCCAAGTTCGGTCGGGCTCGCGTCTGCCTTCTTCACCAGTGTGACTGGATACTCGGCATGTGCGGGATAACTAAGCAGGTAATACACCGCCGGAGCGTTCCTGTCCTTCGATGCAAAGCTCACTTCCTTGTTGCCGCGCCCGATGTACAGGCAATCGACATTCTCCAGCGTGTAGCTCTTTCCATCCACCGCCACGGTGCCCGTGCCGCCGATGTTCAGTACGCCCAACTCGCGACGCTCCGTAAAATAGCTCGCGCGCAGATCGGCATCCGTGGGTAGAGCAATCGCCGCGTCCAGAGGCGCGGCAAATCCCACCACGGAGCGGTCCAGATCGACATAATTCAGATGAATCTTCCCCGGCTCATACAACGCGCCTAGCAGAAAAGTCTCGCGAAGCTCATCCGTCGTCATCCGCGGATAACGCATCGGATCAGCCATTAACACCGTCTTCATCCTTCCTCCCATTCACTCGCAGAAACTTTATTCTACTGCGCTGGCTGCGCCAGCGGATTCCAGTTGTCCGCACCGCGCAGAAACACCTGCGGCTCATACTGCTTCGCTTGGTCCGGTGTAAGAAAGTGCGTGTGCGGATCACGTTCGTCGTGATGCGCGCCTGGACCAGAAGAATCGAACTCCGCATAAAACGCCGTGTCCAATGAGTGCGTGTCGCCGGGATGCCACTCGCGCCAGCCTGCCGGATCGATCTTGTCATCCATCTCGGTATGCAAATAGATAACTGTTGCGTAAGGCCTCCATGGACGGCCCAGGTAAACATTGCCTGTTACACCCGGATCAGCCGTGAGCTTGCAATGATCGATCACAAATCCAGAGTCCTGGTCCGGGTAGTGCTTCGATTGCGCCGTGATATAGCCGCCGTTGTGCGGCGTGGAGTGAATCTCGCAGTGCTCGAAGACCGCCTTGCTGTCGCCAAAGATGAAGTCGACGTTGCCAGCGACGTAGCAATCAGAAAAGTACTGGCGTGTTGGCGTGCAGCTCTGGCCGTCCGGTCCGCAATGCGTGCCCAGATACACCGTGTCCTGGTTGCCCAGCAACCGCACATTGTGAAAGAGGGCGCGATCACCTGTCACCATCACGGCTAGCGCCTGCGAGCCCTGTGACTTTTGCTCGTGCGTACGGTTGAAGTCGTTTTCGAAGGTAATGTTCTCGGCAAAAAAGTTATCGCCTGTGATATTGGCCGTCGCCGAGTGCAGCGTTCCCCCGTTCTCACCGGCGTTGCGGTCGTTCACGATCACCGTTTTGCTGGCATCGGGATTAGCGCTGCGGATCGTGATATTCGGTTTGTCCACCGTGATCACCTCACGGTAGACGCCGGGCGCAACGGAGAGCACCGCTCCACCAGTTTTGGGAACCATATCCAGCGCGCGCTGCACGGAGTAGTAATCGCCGGTGCCGTCTGCAGCAACATAGTAAGTCTTGTCTTCGGGAGGAATCTTGCCCGCCATCTCAGGAGCCGTTTTGTCTTCGGGGAAGGCTACAAAGCGCGCGTCGCAATCCAGCGGCTGGCCCGTTGCGGAGCCGGACGTTTGATTCACTGTGACATCGTCACCCTTTGGCTCCAGATTGCCGCGCTTGTCGCCAATTGCAATCTCCGCGTCCTGATCGTAGAAGAGCGAATCCTTCTGGTCGTCTGCAAAGACGTTGTCGAGCTTGATTTCGAGCTTGTGGTCGGCATCGAGCCCATAGAAGGTGTACGCGCCCGGCGTGAGCACGTGGACGTTTTCCAGCGTGATGTCTTTATAGATGGGCAACCGGTCTCCACTGAACGTGGTGTAGTGCGGCGTGAAGACCAGCGGATTGGGCACGTTGCGGATGCACACGTTGCGATAGACAACCTGATGGACAAGTCCGCCGCGGCTGCGGTCGGATTTGATGCGGAGGCCGTTATCGGCGCCGTCGATGGTGAGGTCGTCCACCAGCATGTGATCCACGCTGCCAACGGTTCCGCTGCCGATGGACATGCCGTGTCCGGAGTAAAAGTGGTTGTGCAGGATGGAAATATTCGATGCGGGCCCGGCCAGGCTCGCTGTCACAGCAACATCGTCATCGCCCGTATGAATCGAACAGTAAGCAATCGTCACATTTCGCGAGGAGCTGGGATCGATGCCGTCCGTATTCCGCGCCGTCTTGGGGGTCATGATCTTTACGCCCCATGCTGTGAACCCATCCGACTGCCCTATTGAGACATGGTAGTTCGGCGAATTGCGCAACGTGATCTTATACATCGTAAAGTTCTTCACATGGCGCAGAACAATCAAAGCGAAGACGCTCTGCGACTGATCCTTCACCTTCGCTTCATGCGCCAGATCCCACCAGGTCACATCCTGTCCGAGGAGCTTCGCACCGCCGCGGCCATCAATCGAACCCTCGCCCATAATGCCACTGTTCTCTATGTCATTGGCGGTAATCAAGGCTTTGCATCCATGCCCACGCTCGCTCACAATGCCGCAACTTCCCGGCACAGGAGCATAAAGCTGCGGATCGCGCGAGGCAACCAGCGCCGTGTTTTTATCGACTACCAACGTCACATTCGAGCGCAATACAAGCGGCCCGGTCAGAAACACATTTTTCTTGCCGTGCGCGCGCAGCACCACCGCGCCGCCGCCGCCCGTAGTGCAATGGTCAAGAGCATCCTGAATCCGTGATGTGTCCAGCTTCTGCTCGTCGGCATTGGCGATCACACCATGTTTCGCTGCGATTGCCGCATCGAGCGTTACGCAAGCAGCAGGAATCGTTGGCTCCGCGACTTGACGCGTATCCTGCGCATTTGCCGCTGCCAAAAACAGCGGAGAAACCACGAATAGAGAACACAAAAATTTCGATCCCATTTCAATTCTCCAAATGACGCATTGAATCGACGCAGTGATGGAAGAGGACTGACCACTTACGAGCCGCAAATTTGCGCAATAACCGTTTTTCGCTTCGCTCTAACGCGGGACCTGCTCAAGAATCCAGCGCACCAGTTCCTTGCCCGCCGCGTAGTTGTCATACACGGCGGGCAGTTTCCGCCCGTCAGTGTATTCGTTGTAAAGCCACGGATCGACGACCGCGAAGACTGTTCCCTTCCCATACTTCGCCTCGGCCATGAAGACGTCTTCTCCCTCTTTGAGCAGCGGTTTTGCCGGCCCACTCACTGAAATGGTGCACACATCCTTCACGTACAGCGTGTGCGGATGGTGGAAGATCGGCCCGTTGCCATCGACCGCAATCTTCCCCATATCCCACTCAGTGCCGATGACGTGCTTACGCAGCACGCTGTTGAAGTGAATGCCGAATTTCTCGGAGACGACGTTGAAATGATCGAGATCAGCAAACGAGGTGTCGTTCTCCATAATCATGAGCACGCCGCCGGCCTTCACCCACTCGGCAATCTGATTCGCATCTTCGGCCGTGGCAAAATGCGCATGTGGATTCTTGTCGAGATTATCGGGCGACGCGATCACGAAGACCTGTGCGCCGCGCAGATTCGCAAAGGTTGGCTCAGCGTCGTGCTCCTTTGTCTCCGCACCGAAGTTGCGGAAAATGTGTCCAAAGAGCGAGTAGCCTGGCATGTCCTGCGTATCCCACTTGTAATGGAAGTAGACCTCGTGGCCGAACGCATCCATCCGCTGCTGCGAGTTGAACCAGCCATCGACCATCACCACGTCATCACGCCCTAGCTTCGCGTTCTGCGCGTTCTCCATCTCCGTGCTCGCCAGGATGAATGCGCCGACACCTTTGGGATCGTTGGTAACCCTCTTCTCGCTGACGTAATAGCCGTAGCTGCCATCGCGGTACGGGTCGCCGCCCAGTCCCGAAGCCTTCACCGTATCCGTGAGCGAAACATCGTCATCCGAACCAGCTTTTACAAAGTGCGTCAGAACGCCTTGATACCCGCGCTCCGCATTCGCGAGATAGCGCTCCGGCAGATAGCCGCGCCGCACGCCCTTAGCCAGCGCGTACACAAACATGCACGCGGCCGAAGACTCGAAGTAGTTGCCCTTTGCGCCGGGCCTGTCCAGAACGTCATACCAGAGTCCCGTGCTCGCATCCTGAAACTTGGCCACGGCTGCGGCTTCGCGATTGAGAATCGCAGCCAGTTGCGCGCGGCCCGGATCATCATCCGGATAGTACCCGAGCGTATCGACGAGCGCCATCATGTACCAGCCCATGCCGCGCGCCCAGAACTCGGATGAGTCGCCGGTCTGCTTATTAGCCCAGCGCTCCTGCTTCGACGCATCCCATCCGTGATAGAGAAGACCGGTCTTTGGATCGCGCGCGTGCTCTTCCATCAACACGAACTGGTGTGTAATGTCTACGAAGTCTTCCGGATGATGAGAAATCGAAGCGTATTCGGCATAGAACGGCTCGGCCATGTAGAGTCCATCGAGCCACATCTGGTTCGGATACCGCTGCTTGTGCCAGAAGCCGCCATCCGCGTTGCGCGGCTGATGCTGCAACTCGTCATAGAGCTGCGTCGCCGCGGTCAAATAGCGTTTGTTCTGCGTTACGCGATAAAGCAATAAGAGCTGCCGGCCGAGCAGAATATTGTCGAGCTGATGCTCCTCGGGCTTCAGCGTAGGAATCGAGCCATCCGGTTCGACAAGCTGGTCAATCGAGCTCTGGATGTAATGGAAATAGCGTGGATCGACCGTATCCAGCCACACCGCATCCATGCCTTCGAGCAATGTGCCCAGCTCGTAGTTCCACGCCCACGGCGCACCTGCAGGCACAAAGCGGCCATCCGGCCAGCGCTCCATCGTTGCATTGGCCGCGCGCTGCGACCAGGGCGACTCTCCTGCGCGCGCGCTGCTCGCAACCAAGACAAGCAGCAAAACCCAGGCAAATGTGCGAATGACCTTCATCAAGACTCCAAACGCCAGGACCCGATTGCATTCCGGCCAAGGCGAGTTTTGTTTCGACATCGAATCAAATAATATCGCTTCACCCGGCCGCCGAAAATCGCATCACCGCTCCTGGCTCAATCTGGAAAAGCATGAATCACGTCACTTCGCGGAGCGTTGCACAATCCAGCCATTCAGCCGCAGCCGAATGTTTTCGAAGCCAAACAAGAAAAAGTGCTGCCGGGTTCGCCGGCAGCACCTCATTGCAGTGAATCAGTGAAAAGTTACCAGATGATACGTCCGCTGAACTGAGCCTCGCGCGGCAGGTAAGCCGAGCTGGTTCCGGTGATGGTGCCGAAGCCGGGATTGATCACGCCCGCGCTGCTGACGCCAGAGGCAACTGCTGCCGACGGAGAAGCAAAGACCACGTGATTGGTTGAGTTGAAGAGATCTCCTTCAAACGCAAACTTCCAGTTTTCATGAATCGGGAAGGTGCGCTTGAGCGCCAGATCGACGTCGTAGTAGCCCATGCCCCATATACCCAACGCACCCACGCGTGGCGCGTTGCCAGGGGCGTACAATGCCGCACCGGATCCTACACCAACAGCTTCACCGGATGAGGTACCGCTGATGTTGACCGTAAATGCGTTCGGGTTGATGTACTGGACGTTTCCGATGTAGTTGGGCGATCCGACCGCTGCCGTTACGTTCTTGCCGTAGGCGCCATTCTGGCGTCCGGACTGTCCAGCAACAACGCTGGGCATGCATTGGTTGAGAATTCCGTCACCGCCGCAGCCTTTGGCCGTCATGGCAATTGGATAACCGGAGTGATAGGTGGTGATGCCCGAGCCGGTCCAATCGCTGGCGATGGCGCGATAAATCAAGTTGTCGCCCCACATGTGTCCTTTTCCGAAGGGCAATTGATAGACCACGGTTCCAGTCAGGTTCTGCGGCTCGTCGGTCGTCGAGAGAGAGCGATCCAGACGATCGTTGTCGCCAACGCGGAAGGTGCCCAGGTCGTCAATCGACTTGGAGTAGGTGTAGTTGAGCATGAAGTTGACGCC
>JASHQE010000263.1 GCA_030037705.1 Acidobacteriaceae bacterium
TAACCGGCTTGTCCAGCGTGTACGGAACTTCCACCAATATCTATCAAGCAGATCAGATGTCCTGCGAGTTGGCCGCTCGCCTCAATTACCCCAGCTATGCCGCAGGCGCGACGGCTTACTCCACGCAGTTGGCAAACGTCCTGAGTGATCTTGGCCCTGTGCCTCGCTACGGTAATCTGGAACTGAATACTCCGAAAATTGATTGGCAGATTAATTCCAAACACCATCTGAGCCTTCTTGAGCATCGCGTGCGCTGGGATTCTCCCGGCGGCGTGCAGACGCAAGCTACCAACGACTATGCAATCGATACGTTCGGCACAGATTTTGTGAAGGTCGATTACGGCCTGGCAAAGCTGGACAGCCTGATCACCAATACAATCTCAAACGAGGTTCGCTATCAATTCGGCCGGGAGTTGAACGATGAGGGCCAGCAGTCGCTCAGCAGCTATTCCCAAAAGTATCTGGAGGGCAACAACGGGGTCTCAGCGGCTGGCGGTGGACTCTCGCCAAACGTGCCGGAAGTATCGCTTGATAGCCCTTCGACGGCTGGCCTGTATCTCGGCTCGCCTTATTATTCTTACCGTAAGGCGCTTCCCGATGAGCGCAAATGGCAGGTGGGCGACACTGCCGCGTGGGTACGTCACAACCACGACCTCAAGTTCGGCGTGGACATGATTCACAACTACGACCTCATCAACAACACCTACGAAGGAAATGGCGTTTTCACCTACAGCTATATCGGAAATTACTTCGCAGACTTGTTAAATCAAGGCCACACAACAGGCGTGTGCAACAGCGTCAGCACAGTGACCGCGCCTGGAAGCTCGACCACAGACTACGTTGGTACTGCTGCCTGCGGAACCTTTGTGCAGGGCTTCGGCCCTCCGGCTTGGTCCATCGACACGATGGATTACGGTTTCTTTGGGGAAGATCACTGGAAAGTAACTCCGCGTCTAACATTTGACCTGGGTCTGCGCTACGACTATGAATCGCTGCCCGCACCTTACTCCTCTCTGGTTGCTCCCTCCGGAAGTTTCACGCCCTATTTAGCATCAAGCAACGGTTTGTGCGCGAACTACACTGGCCCCGGCACCTGCCCCGCACTGGCGGCTCAAGCCAACATCACCAACCATCCAAGCTTTAAGCTCGGCCTCGGTCCTCGAATCGGCGCTGTCCTCGATCCCTTTGGAGACGGGAAGACCACAGTTCGAGTTGGCTACGGCTTATACTTTGGGCGCGTGACGAATGGCGTGTTGCTCAATAACCTGTTGAATACGGGTAGCCCGCTCGGCCAGTACACCTCGGCAACAATTAAGCCCACAACCGCTGGCGCTCCGTTGTTTCCGAATCTAGTTTCAACCGCAAATGGGTCGACCCCAACATCGTATTTCTTCTCCCAGAACTTCCGCAGCCCGGAGGTCCACGAGTTCGATGCAGCGGTCCAACAAGCGATTGGCCATAACACTGTCTTCCAGATCAGCTATATGGGAGCATTAAGCCGCGACCTGCCCAATGCGCTGAATATCAACTACAATCCGAATGCCAATACGGTGACGACCGCCTCTACGCCGAATGGCGTTGTCGATAGCGTAATTACCGTTGACGATGCAACAGGCAAAGGGCCGCTGCAAAACGGAATGACCTTCATCGTGCCCACCTATACCGGGTTTATCAATACCAGCTTCGGCGCCGTGAACGAGTTGATAAGCAATGTCAACGCGAACTATAACGGCATGGTCGCGGAGATCGAAAACAAAACATCGCGCCTCATCCAGTTTGACGCGAACTACACCTGGTCGCACGCCTTGGACTACAACCAGTCTCCATACACCACAACCATCGGCAACGGTTGGTTCGATCCGTACAACATCGACCACTATTCCAAAGGCGCAAACTACGGCAATTCGCTCTATAACATCCCCAACCGCTTTGTCGCCTGGGCGCTGGTCAACTCACCCCCCGTCCATAGCGGCAACGCCTGGGTGAAGTTCTTCGGCGATGACTGGAATCTGAACCCGGTCTTCCAGGCGCAGAACGGCCTTCCCTATTCAGCAACCATCGGCAGCGGATCTCCGTCATACTCTGCCTACTCATCGAGCTGGAATGGCGCGGGCAGCAATTACTGGATCCCGGCGATTGGGCGTAATACCTATCAACAAACCCGTGTCTTTATCCTCGACATGCGGGCTGAGAAACAAATCAAATTCGACGTGCATGATAAGCCTTATCATCTTCAACTGCTCGGAGAAGCTTTCAACCTCGCCAATCACCAGAACGTTACTGGCGTAAACACCACTGCGTACAACCTCTCCTCGAACTCATCGGTATCCAGCGGCTGCACCGCAAGCCAGATGGTCGCCGGACAGGCGCAGTCGGAATGCTCCACTCTCATCTACCAGCCGCTCACTGGCAGCGGTATCAGTGCCAGTGGATTTGGTGCAGTCACCAGCACCAACAACACCTATATGTACACTCCTCGTGAAATTGAACTCACCATGCGTCTGGAATTCTAGGCGCTCCTGGTCACTGGAACATTCAACAACGCGGCGGCTTCGGCTGCCGCGTTTTCTTTTTGCACAGGACATGCGGCGTTCCATGATCCCGAGGAAACGATTCATCCCCCGGATGGGTAATTGCTGAGATTACGGGAGTTGATTACCTTCGTACTTGAATATCGCTGATTTGCTGTTGAAAAAGCTGCGTAAATCCAGCTAATGTGATTCTTTCCAGAGATTTGCGGTTTTTGCTAAAAACATACCACTCCCCCGAGGTGTATCTATGGCTTGCCCGAAGTGCCAATCAACCGCAATATCAACCGTACCGGCAGAGATTCGCCTTTATCGCAATATCCCCCGCACCTTGAGCCATCCGCCCATGACTCCCTCACCGGATGTGCAGGTATGCCTGGACTGCGGCTGGTCGGAGTTCTCCATCCCGAAATCCTGGCTCTCGGCCGGCTGGTTGCGTCCGTTGCGCCCCCAACCCGTACCCAGCACCCCCTCCATCGTGCATCCCAAGATCGCAATCGCAAGCTAGGCCGCCCCCGCCCAAACGGCCCAAGCCGAAAGCTGGCCGAGGCCCATGCAAAGTCACGCTGTACGACACACTCAAGCTCCAATACAAAGGCCTCCAGCCGAAGCTGAAGGCCTTTTGTGTTTCCACGCACTCTTCAGTCGCTGAGCTCTTTGCATAAAGCTCAGAGCGGCACTTTTTCAAGTGGAGCAATAAATCCAATCCCGGGAACATTGAGTTTGTGCAACTCTTTATCGTTGGTGATGAACAGGTCCACACCGAAATGCGATGCGCACGCCAGTTGAATGGCATCGGCATTGCGGAGCCTGTGTGTAGCGCGCAGCGACGCGTAGCGCCAGGCGACCACCGCGTCGAAGTTAACTACCTGGGCACGAGAATGAATCGCGCGGTCATACTGTTCAATGAGAGAAGCTGCACCCATCTTTGTTGGTTTGACCAGCAGCTCTCCCAGCGTCATGGCCGAACAAACCAGTTTGTCACCACGATGTGTCATGCGCCGCCAACAGGCATCCACCATACTGCTGAACGGTTCGTAGTCCTCGAAAAGATAGATGAAGATATTGGTGTCGAAGAAGATTCGGCTCAATAATCTTCCCTCCGCAGGTTCTCGACATACTCGTCAGCGTGCTCATCCGCCCAGATGTGCTTGCCGGAGCCGCGAAGACGGAGCAGTGGGTCATCTTCGTAGTTCACCGGCGAGACGCTCGGAGTTTCCTGAATCCAGGTCTCGTACCAATCCAGAAGCGAATGATATTGCGTTGGGATTTCATCGCGCTTCGGAGCGTACTTAGGGCTTTGATGAGATTTTCGCCCATCATCAATGTCGTCGCCAGGATGATAAAGCCGGAGGTTGCCGTGACGAGTCTGAAAGAGCATCCGGTACTTCTTGGTGGTGGACGGAGGCTCATTCGCTACCAAATGCTGTTTCAAGTGAGGGTTCACGGATTCTTTCCGCTCTTCTGTTGTTACAAGTCCCAATTCTTCGACTTTGCGACGTATCTCATCTCTTGTGAAATCCTCCTGATAGGGAAACTCTCGATGAAGCAATGCAACGGCAATCCAGAGACGATCTGCCAAACGGAAATCAGAGTGCTTGCCCATGACTTTGCACCTCTCTTTCCTAATTAGGAATTATTCCTATCAAATTTAGGGATGTCAAGGTGAAACAAAAGGCCTCCAGTCAAAGCTGGAGGCCTTTGCGCCGCATAGGTTAATCCCTGGGATCAAGGACGAAGTTTCTATTCCCTGTTCCCCTATTCCCTGCTTCTCAATACATGCCGTCCATGCCGCCGCCGTGACCGCCTGCAGGAGCAGGGGCCTTGGGCTCAGGCAGCTCGACAACCAGCGCTTCGGTGGTCAGCAGCAGGGCCGCAATCGAAGCCGCGTTCTGCAGCGCCGTGCGGGTCACCTTGGTGGGATCGATGACGCCGGCCTTCACCAGGTCCTCGAAAGCGCCGGTCAGCGCGTTATAGCCGAAGTGCGGTTCCTTGGCATCGAGCACCTTGGACACCACCACTGCGCCCTCTTCGCCGGCGTTGGCCACAATCTGCCGCAGCGGCTCTTCGAGCG
>JASHQE010000264.1 GCA_030037705.1 Acidobacteriaceae bacterium
TACCACTTCTGCCGATCGGTAACGGCATCCAGCGCGTATGGATCATGCCAGCCCTCATGATCCCAGTACGTTACATGCTCGCTCAGCACAATCGCCTGCGCGCCTGGAATCGGCTGTAGTGCATCGAGCTTGGCCAGCAGCGCGTCTGCAGGCGGGCAGCTTGAGCAGCCCTCCGAAGTAAACAGCTCCACCAACACCGGCCGCCGTGAACCACTCTGCGCTTCCACAGCAGCCATATCTTGCCGTGGAGACCAGCCCGCAGCCATAGCCACTGCAACTGCGCCCAGCACCGCGCCATGCCACCAGCCCGAACTTCGATTCCCCATCTCCCTACCGCCTGTTGCTCAAATAGATTGCACTGCGCGAGGCAAAATTACATCCTGGTCGCTGGTGTACGATTCTTGCGATTTGTTGATCGAATCGGCAACGACCCAGGTTGCTGACGCCAATGCAATACAAATCACGTTGCCAGCCCACGAAAAGTGATCGTGAGGAGCGGTGAAGAGCTTGGGCACCCACACCAGAACTTCAAAACCTATAATCATCGCGGTGAGCAAACGGGAAGCAGGACCCGCAAGAATGCCCGAAAGTATCGCAATGGCGGCGAGCCCGAAAAAAACTGTGGTCGCGACGGCCCAAAACATTTGTCCAGGAGGGATCCACTTCGGAACCCAACTAGCCACCCCGGATATATAGAACAGATGATCCAGCGCAAATGAAATCACACAGATCCCATAAAGCCGGCTGATCTGGGCCTCCCTCCGCCGCCAAAGCGGCTTGCGTGGCAGCAGCGACAGATAAGCGACTCCACCCGCAATCACTAGAGAAAACTCTTCAAAGAAGTTGCCCCACGGATCATAGATTTGAGGAGTCGCGAGTATGGGCGGGACCCACAGGAGGGCAAAGATTGCATAGAGGGCCGTCAGCATTGCTGCACCGGATCGAGCGGTTCTGCGCCATAGAATCGTTACGCCGGCATAGAGTTCGCAGGCGGCCGCGACATACGCCAGAGGTTGACGATAAGGAATGTTGGCCTGAACGTGTTGCCAATTGGTTGCGAAATCGCCCCATGCTAAGCCCACCACGCCTAATGCTATGGCGGCGATCGCATACGCGTACAGTCCGGCATTTGTTAAGTACCGAGGGGTTGCCATTGCAGACGAATCGCGAAAGTTATTGATCCACTCAGGCAGAATCGCGGCAAACGATGCTCGTTGACCATGACCACTTGCGCCCCAAATCTCATGACCACTCAATCTGTCAGGTTTTAAACCGAAAGGTGTCGCCGGATATGCAAAGTCCGCCTGAGACTCCACATGCGCAATCCGCAAATTTCAGAGCCGGTCTTTAACTGGACTTAGGCTTGTTCGCTCGCGGTGTCGTGGGCAACTCGTACATGGTCCAAAGTCCTCGTATTCGTTTGACCTCCTCGTAGTGCATTCTGGTCAGCTCTAAGAGGATCTTTTGACCATGCGAGGTCAAGGTAACATTGACGACCCTGCGGTCCGCCGTATCCTGGGTTCGCCGGACGAGGCCGTTCTGTTCGGCGCGCTCGATCAGCCCGACGACCGAGTGATGGCGCTCTTGGAGGAATTCGGCAAGCTCCGATACGGTCGCCGTGCCGCGGCCAGTGAAGCCCTGGATCCCCAGCATCAATTGGTGTTGCTGCGGAGTGACCCCACATTGCCGGGCGGCGTTTTCACTGAAACGAAGAAATTTACGCAGCGCATACCGGAATTGCGCAAGATCGCGCACGATCGATTGAGCCCGGGATCGGGTTAAAACGGCTGCATCCTTCCTGTGAACGGCTTGCGAACTCATTACCGAAAGTATATTGCATTGCGAGAAAGGGTATTGTTTGCAATTCTAACCTAAACTGAATCGTATTGAGATATTATCGCATCAGGATATAATATAGAAGAACGGATATTTCGGATGTTCTGTCCAGCCAGCTATGAATCCGCAGGAATATAAAAAGGTGATCCAGGATTTGGTCTCTTTTCGCTATACCTTGCGGAAGTTTCTACGCGCGGGCGATGATGCGCCGCGAGAGTACGGAGTTACGCCCAGGCAATATCAGTTGATGCTGGGTGTGGCCGGATTTACCGGAACGGGACATGCGACAGTATCGGAGCTTGCGGAGTTTCTGCAGGAAAAACACAATTCGGTGGTCGGCTTGGTCGATCGGGCGGGGCACAGCGGATTCGTGCGCAGAGCAAGCGGCTCCGGGGATCGACGGCTCGTTCTGGTCTCTCTCACATCTCGCGGCGAGAAAACACTTGCCCGACTTTCTCAACTTGATGGAGAGGCGGTGATGCGGTTGAGGGAAGAGCTCTTGAATAGAGAGAGCATACGAAAGCCAAGACATCCGCACTGAACAGAGCTCGCGTATACATCATTCTCGAAACTTTTCCCTTGATCTATCGGGTATTGTCGATGCAACCAGAGAGAAAGATACAAAATCGGACTGCTTATCAAATTTTGAAGCATCCATTCCTGCGGAAGTACGTTCCGCTGGTTCATGAGGACCTGACAGCGGTCTACGCGCGCGATCTGCAGAAGTGGCTCATCATCGCGCCGATCATTGGCGTCATGACCGGCGTGACGATTACGGCGATCGCCGTAATCATACTGAATGGCGTTTGGACGCCGGTCTTCAGCTATTACCTGCATCATCATTGGGCTATTGTTCCGGGACTGCTTGCAGGCTTCATTCTTACCGGCCTGATCATGCAGTTTTTCACGCCCGATCCGGATGAGCACTCGACCGAAGAAATTGTCCGTTCGTATCACGAGCATCAAGGCGATGTGGACATGCGGCCTTTTCTGCCCAAATTGCTTGCTGCCATTGCAACAGTAGGCTGCGGCGGCAGCGCAGCATTGGAGGGCCCCAGCATCTACGGAGGCGGCGCAATCGGATCGTGGATGTGGGCGCGTCTGCGCAGTGCGGGCAGTTTCCGGCTGGATGCGCGTGATCGCCGCATCATGCTCATCTGCGGAGCGGCTGCGGGTATGTCAGCAGTGTTCCGCGCCCCGCTGACCGGCATTGTTTTCTCGCTCGAAATGCCGTACAAGGACGATCTTGCACATGAAGCGCTGCTGCCGTCGCTGATTGCATCGGTTGTCTCGTTTATGACGCTCAGTTCCTTCCTCGGCAGCGCGCCGCTCTTTGATTTCGCGGCCAGCCCATCTTTCACGCGGACAGACCTTGGCTGGTGCGCACTGCTTGGCCTCATTATCGGCCTGATCGCGATGGCTTTTGTAGTTACTTTTCGCCGCGCACGCACATTCTGTGTCGACATGCGAGCGCCGCACTGGGTAAAACTCGCTGTCGGCGGCCTCCTCACCGCGTTTTGCGGATTGGTTTTCCTGCACTTCTATCATGGCTCGCTCGTTCCCCTGGGCCCGAACTATGAAGCTGTTGGCCTGATCCTCGGACGCCCCCACAGCAGCGTCGAACTTGTCCTCTTTGGACTTCTAAAGCTGGCGGGAACTATCTTCACGCTCGGAGCCGGGGGAGTAAGCGCCATGTTTGTGCCGCTGTTTCTCAGCGGCGGAGCCTTTGGCCTGGCCTTTGCGCAGTCCATCGTGCATAGCGCTACGCCCGCTCTTTATGCGGCTGTGGGTATGGCATGCTTCATCTCTGCCGGATATAAAACACCTCTGGCCGCGGTGGTCTTCGTGGCGGAGGCAACGGGTGGTCACGCCTTTATCATCCCGGGCCTGATCGGAGCGGCGGTCGCTTACGCGGTCTCCGGCGATGCTTCGGCCTCGGGCGATCAGCGCCTGCACGAAGCCATCAAAGTGCAGGAGCTCAAAAGCATCTCAGTAAGAGAAGTCATGCAGCAGCAACTGATTTCTATCCCCGCCTCATTAACGCTGCGGGAATTTGCGGCCACGCTGACGCCTCATGTCCATCATGAGATCTTTCCGGTGTTCGAAGGAGAAAAGCTGCTTGGCACGTGCAGCCTGTGGGCAATGAGCCAGGTTTTGTCAGAAAAATGGGGCGCCGTGCGAGTAGCCGAAATCACGAACCACCAAGTCTACAAGATCTCACCAGATACGGATGTGATGGAAGCGCTGCGTCTGCTGGTGGGCGAGCATAGCCAGCCCATCCTGTTGATCGTGGAGGATCGGGGCAAAACCGTGGGAATCGTCACGAAGACAGACATCCTGAAAGCTCTCAAGCTGCGCCGGGATAACTTGCCGACAACGGGAGAAGATTCTGAGTTGCATCACTACAGCCTGACTGAATGATCGAGCCGCGGCTCAGGCCCCGCGGCCAGAGTGACTCAACAGATTCGTGGGCCTGCAACAAGAGGAGGTTCGCCGTGGCCGATTTCCCGGTCTCAGAAGGTGCGGTCCATACGGAAATGAATGCGCAGAAGGGGCAGTTCGGCGTTGCCCTGGAACCTCAGGTGATCAAAATCTGCGGATACGCTCTGCTGATTGGCTTGATCGGCGGCCTGGTTGCGCAAGGTTTGCTCGAGCTCATTTATTTTTTCACTAACATTTTTTTCTACGGCAAGTTTTCATTCGCGGT
>JASHQE010000265.1 GCA_030037705.1 Acidobacteriaceae bacterium
GCCGGTGAAGATGCGGCCATAGGGCATCTTTACATGCTGGCGCGTACCTTTCGACAGATGCTGGTGATTCTCGAAAAGAATGTGCGCGACTCGCGGGCGATCTGGCAGGCGCTGTGGCAAGGCTTCCGGATTCCGCCCTTCGCTGCCGACGACCTGATCCGCCAGGCGCGCCGCTACAAGAGCCGGCGCGAGCTGACGCGGGCGCTGCGCTTGATCGCGCGGGTCGATCTCGAACTCCGCTCTTCGCCGCCGGACAAGCGGCTCGTCCTCGAGAGGCTGGTCTACGATCTCGCCGTGGAACAGAAGACTCCGCACCCAGCTTGGGCGGCGCAATTGTCCTTCGAGAGCCTGCCGGGATAAGGCTGGGCCACTTCATCGAGTTCTGCAATGCCGATCTCCCGGTCCATCCTCGGCTATACGCGCAGGTGCATCCGGCACGTTTCGGGGCTCTGGCAGATGATCGTTCGAGGCACACAATAGAAACTGGATGTCAAAAACTGGATGTCTGAGGCTTTCCAATTCATCACTCCGGCCAATGTGGTTGCCGCACTGCTCACGCTCATTCCGTTTTTCGCCGCGGCATTTTGTCCGGAGCGCGTGGCTGCAGGTGTCGGCATGTTGCCGCTTCCTGTGAAGCTCCTCAGCCCTGCACTGCTGTGCATTCCGTACATCCTCGTCACTGCCGCAGCCGGCGACTTCCATTGGGGATGGTCCGCACTTTATATCGTGCTTCCGGTGACAATTGCGGTTCTGCTTTGGCAAGCGGCTCAGGTTGACTCGGCGAAGCACGGTAACTGGCGGGATTTTCTGATTCTCCTTGTGCTCGGCGTCTCGGTCGATCTGCGCTGGTTTGAAGGCGCATGGCCGGCGCACCTGGCCATCTTCAATAAGATGATTTTGCTCGACGCAGGCATCTATGGTTTCGTGCTCCTCCGGCAGCTCGATGGAACCGGCTTTGATCTGCGCCTGCGTCTAGCCGACCTGGCAATCGGCCTGCGCGAAGCAGCATTTTACACACCGATCGCGCTGGTTCTCGGTCTCGCACTCGGCTTTTTGCACGTGCATCGCGTCTGGCCCGGGCTCGCAATGATCGCCGGTGCGTGGATCTTCACCTTCTTCTTCATCGCCGTTCCCGAAGAACTGTTCTTTCGCGGATGGCTCCAGAATCTCCTCGAAAGGCGTATCGGCCGTATGCCGGCTCTCTTTGTCACGGCCGCGCTCTTCGGCCTGGCTCACTTCAACAAGCGCGCGCTCCATTTCAACTGGCGTTACGTGTTGCTGGCTGCGATTGCCGGCCTCTTTTACGGGCGCGCGTGGCGGCGCGGCCGGCGTGTGGGCGCATCGGCGGTGACGCACGCAACGGTTGACTCCATCTGGTCGCTATGGCTTCGGTAGGGGGGTGGTCAATGGATAGGGTTCAGGATAAGGCGCATGCGCGTGCCGGTGCTGTCCATACGTCAGGTAGCCAAGGCCGACACGCATATTGTGGTCGACCGGTCCCGGAATCGTAACGGCCACAGCAATGCCAAGGATGGCGTGCGCGAGAGCCAGTGAATAGAGATTGCGATAGCGGAGAAAGATCAGGCAGGCCGCGAATCCCCAGATGAGCGTCATAGGCGTAAGAATCGCACTGGGTAGATGAGCAGCCGCAAAGAGCAGGGATGCCGCAAGCGCGGCGCGCGTGGAATTAGGAATCAGCCGCAGAAGCCGCTGCAAAAAAATCCCTTGCAGCAGGAACTGCTGCACTCCGCTCCATAGGGCATAGGCACAATAGGTAGCGGCGAAGGCCAGCGGGCTGCGCGGCAGATGCAATGTGTGCAGCCTCGCAGCCACCAGAACGGCCGCCCCGGCCAGCAAAAGAGCCACGCCCACGATCCAGAGTGAGCGGCCAAAGTTGGTCATGCGCAGGCCCATGGCCCTGAGCCCGTCAAACGAGATGCAGGTAATGATGACAATCGAGGCGGCCGCGAACCACCAGAGATATTTCTGCCACGCGCGCGGCGTCCAGATGACGAGCAGGATCAGACCGTACGGAACGAGGGTTTCAAGCAGAGGGCGGAGCTTAGTCCGCCTTTCGATTGAACCCTGCTCTACGTACGAAATCGCGCTTGCATCCGCCATTTTTTGAGTCGTACCGGAACCTTTCTCAACTTTATAGAAACGCATTTCGAACAAAAGTTAGCCTGCTGGAAGGGGAATCGCTGATTACCAGTGGGCGGTTTTAGAAGCGATCGTGTACAACAACTCTGTTACTCCAGCCTCGTTATTCCAGCCTCGTTATTCCAGGATGATCGCCGGCTCTTCTTCGTTGCCCCGCACAGTGAGCGCAACGGCCGCGCCGAGAATCAACACACCGCCCAGCCATGCATAAGGACCCAGCCGCTCACCGAGCAGTTCGACTCCAAGCAGCGAGCCCAGGGCCGGCTCAATGTTCAGGAACACGCCGGCGCGTGAGGCCGGTACGTGGTGAATACCCCAGTTCCACAAAAATGTTGTGGTCGCGGTACACAGCAACCCGCTGACAGCCAGCGCGATCCAGGCCGTGAGGCTCACCCGCGCAAACGGCATGGATTCCACCCGCCAGTGCGTCCATGGCGAGAGCCACTGCGGCCCCAGCACCAGGAGCACGAGCATGGCGGTTCCGGAAAGGATGGTATATGCCGAAACAACAACCGGGCTGTGCGACTGCATGAGCTTCTTGCTGAGCAGAATCCATGCCAGGGCGGTGATCAGCGAAATGATCACTAGCAGATCGCCGGCGAGAGAGGGCGTCTCGCGGCCCGTGCTGACCCGGCTGCCGCCAAGCACCACGAGGGCCGCGCCTGCGGTGGATGCGCACAGAGCCAGCCAGCCGAACCAATCGAGCGATTCACCGGCAAAGAGTGCAGCGGCTGTGGCCAGCAGCACCGGCATGGCGCCGACCATGAGCGACGCGTGGCTTACGGTGGTTAGCGCCAGGCCATGAAACTGGAGCAGGAATTGGATGGGAATGCCGAAGGCTGCGGCCAGCAACAGGGTACGCAGTTCGCTGCCTGTCAGCCGCACGCGATTGCGCAGCGCCGCCGGCAACATGCCCAGCGTGGCGAAAACAAAGCGGTAGAGCACCATGTGCTCTACGCTCATCTCGTTTAGGGCCAACCTGCCAAAGAAAAAGCCGGTTCCCCACAGGGTCCCGGCCAGCGCGCACGCGCCGTAACCCAGAAACCTGAAGCTGCGGCGGCTCGGCGCTGGCTCTGTCATCCCTTTTCTACTGTCGCACGGACGCCGAATTAACGTTCCGAGTCGAATTCGATATATCCTAGAGAGAAGCGCAGGACAACAAGCACCGGCAATGGTTTCAAGCAGCAGCAACCGCGGCGAAAAGCTCCCGACCCTCAAGCTCACGGTGGTTCAATACGGCATCCTTCTGATGATGCTGGCGTTGGCTGGAGGCTTGTGGCGGCTGCAGGTATTGGGTGCGCAAAATTACCGGCAGCTTGCGGAAGAAAACCGTGTTCGCAAAGAGCCGATCATGGCTCCACGGGGCAAGCTCTTCGACCGCGAAAACCGGTTGATCGTCGATAACTATCCCTCCGTTACCTGCTTCCTGGTGCGCGAGCAGAACCACCATGTGGACGCTGACCTGCCGCTCATCGCACAGGGGCTGAATCTCGATTTGGATCAGTTGCGGGCAACGCTCCGCCGCTATCGCACCTCTCCGGGCTACCAGCCGATTCCCATCAAGGAAGACATCACGGCCGATGAGCAGGCCTTCATTGCAGCCCATAAAAACGAATTGCCGGAGCTCGAAACCATCGATGTCGAGCGGCGCCTCTACCCCCGCGACGGCTTCGCAGCGCACCTGATCGGGTACGTGGGCGAGGTGAGTGAGGAAGACCTGAACAATCCCCGCTTCGCCTACTATGAACCCGGCGACGTGGTCGGCAAAGCCGGCGTTGAAGAGACCTACGATGCGCTGCTGCGCGGCCAGGACGGCAGCCGCGACGTGATCGTCGACAGCCACGGCCGTGAGGTGGGTTATCTGCGGACTCAACACGCGGTTCCCGGGCAGGACCTGCGGCTGACGATCGACAACGACATTCAGCGCGCGGCCGAGATGGCGCTGGGTAACGCTCCTGGGGCAGTCATCGTGATGGACCCGCGGAATGGCAATATTCTGGCCATGGTTTCGCATCCCAGCTACGACCCCAACGAATTTGCGGTTAAGATCAACCGCGCCGACTGGAACAAGCTCATCACCGACCCGCTCCATCCACTGATGAACAAGGCGATCCAGGACCAGCTTGCGCCCGGTTCCACGTTCAAGATCATCATGTCCGCGGCCGGACTGGAGGAAGGCGTGGCGCAGAACATGCATGTCATGTGCAACGGTGGCGCCGATTTCTATGGCCGCTTCTTTAAGTGCGATCACCACCACGGGATGCTCGATATTCACGAAGCCATTCCCATGTCCTGCGACACTTTCTTTTACACGCTGGCGCAGAAGCTGGGCATCGACACCATCGCCAAATATGCGATTGAGTTCGGGCTGAGCCAGAAGACCGGAATCGACCTGCCCAACGAGATGTCCGGCATTATGCCGTCGACCCAATGGGAGTTGAAGAACTTCCATCAGAGGTATTATCCCGGCAATACGATTTCCGTAGGCATTGGCCAGGGAGAGACGCAGGTAACGCCGATCCAGCTTTTGCGTGCACTGAGCGGCCTGGCTTCGGATGGCCATTTTGTCCGCCCGCGCGTGGTTGATCCCAACAACCAGCCTACCCCGATCCCCGCCGATTTTCAGCAGGCGCTGCTGGACAGCTTCCCCGGCTCCGGAGACAAGACCGTTCCCCTCCGGCCGGACACCTGGATGACGATCACCGATGGGATGGCTGCCGCGACCACGCCAGGGCTGTACCACACGGCCGAAGAGGCGCATTTGGATGGGGTGGACTTTGCCGGCAAGACCGGCACGGCGCAGGTGGTGGGCGGCGGCGACACACATACCAAAGGCGGCGCCAAGACGCCGAACGCCTGGTTCGTTGGAATGGTCCCGCGCCGCAATCCTGAAATGGCAATCGTAGTGCTGCAAGAGCACGGCGACTGGGGATCGGGGTCGGCTATGATCGCGCAACGTGTCGTGATCGCCTACGTGAACAAGCAGCGGAGGCTCGAAAACAACGTGCTGCAGCAGGCCGGTACGTCCAAGCCGGTGGAGGTGGGCGCGGTATGGTCCGATCCAGTATCGTCCGATCCACAGCCTTCAGGTCGCAAAGGGGCCATTGCCCGGATGGCAACCGTGCACGCTGGGCATTTCTTCCTTGACCAAGCCCCGGAAAAACCAGGCACCGAGACGGCCGCCCCGAAGGCCTTGGCCAGCGAAACCTCTGCTCTGCCCGAATGGCTGAGCGAGTCCCTGCTGCGCTTCAAGGAAAACCACAACTGATGCGCCGCTTCCTGAGCTTTCGTGATTTTGACTGGGCTCTTCTTGGGCTGGTGCTCATTCTGTGCGTCGTCTCTGTGCTGGAAATCTACTCGACGACCGTGCATACCCGGTTCGCCAGCTTCGAATCGAAGCAGGTTCTTTTCATCGTGGCCGGCATGGCCGGCATGTTTATCCTCGCCAAAGTGGACTATCACCGGCTGCTCGACTGGTCGCCCTGGGCGTATGGCGTCTTTTTGGTGGCGCTTGTCGCTGTGAAGGTAATTGGGCACAGAGCGTTGGGCGCCAAACGCTGGATTGCCATCGGCCCGGTGCAGTTTCAGCCTTCGGAGTGGGTCAAGCTGGTGCTGGTCCTGGCGGTGGCGCGTTACTTTGCCAATCTCGGCGGCCGCAATCTGACGTGGAGCGAAATCTTCAAGGCCTTTGGCATGGTGGGCATTCCCATGGCCCTGGTCCTCATTCAACCTGACCTGGGCACCACGTTGACCTATGCGCCGATCCTGGTGGCCGGCCTGTTTCTGGGCGGCATCAGCATCCGGCAGGCGGCGATCCTGATTGCCTGCGGATCGGCTCTCATCGTGGGTGTGTGGTCGAGCGGGAAGGTCCTCAAGCCCTATCAGAAGGCGCGGCTGACCAGCTTCATCAATCCCGATAACGACCCCAGAGGCAGCGGCTATCAGATTCGCCAGTCGCTTATCGCAGTGGGCGACGGCGGCATCTGGGGCAAGGGACAGTCCAAAGGAAGCCAGACCCAGGGTTACTTTCTGCCCATTCCCTATACGGACTTCATTTTCGCCGCCTTCAGCGAGGAACACGGCTTCGTGGGCGCGCTTTTTGTGCTGCTGCTATACTTTTTCATATTGATGCGTTTGATTCAAAACGCTCAAACAGCTGCAGACCTGCCCGGCGCCTTGATTATCATGGGCATCGTGGCTGTGTTGACCTTCCAGATTGCGGTCAACGTGGGCATGGTCATCGGTTTTATGCCAGTCACCGGAATTCCCTTACCGTTAATGAGTTACGGCGGGTCTTCGGTTTTGTTTACGTTCCTTGCGCTGGGCGTGGCCATGAATGTCCGCATGCGCCGGTTCGTTAACTGATGCGTTCCGATCCCGGTAGGATCGGCCGCAGTGATTGCCAAATTCAGCTCTTGCGCGACCGAAGAGGTTCGGCCTGCAAGAGAACATTTTTTGAGTATTCGCCGGCTAGGTCCCGATGGATCGCGCCCGGCAGGATTGGGTTCATGAGCACGCAGAGACGGCAAGGCCAGCCCACCCCAACGACAAAGAACTGTCGATCGTCCCGGCAAGCAGAGAAGGCTTGTTGGGAACTCCGGGGGCCGAAACGGCCTTTATGTTCCATGGATCGCGCTGGAGTGGCTACTCCTTTCGCGCGGCAACTCCGTGGGCATGCCGGCGGTCAAGCGGTCCAGCCAAGGACATCGGCCGAATTCCACCTCAGCGATGGGAATCTATTGCCGGGGAGCAGGAATGATGCGGCCGCAATCTCTCTGCAATTGGATTGCCGCAATTTCAAGCTTGTTCGGTTTCTCCCCCTGGATACCTTGCGTGTTTCACTGCGCCGCCCAGAAGCCGCAATACAAGCTGTTTTGAGGTTATCCCCGCTACCCATCCCTCCCGGTTTCGTGCGTTTCCGTCTGTCCTTGCCGTGATTGCCGGCGGTGTTGACCGCCGGACGGAAAGGTAAGATGGCAAAAGAGATATGTATTTCCAGCACGCCGCATGAGACGCGGCTTGCAATTCTTGAAGACGACCAGCTCGCGGAAATCTATTACGAACGCGAAAACGAGTACACGCTGGCTGGCTCCATTTATAACGGCCGCGTGACGCGGGTCCTTCCCGGTATGCAGTCCGCGTTTGTAGACCTCGGCCTGGAGCGCGACGCCTTCCTCTATGTAACCGACTTCGTCGAACTTGAAGACCAGGAAGACACGGAAGAGATCGAAAGGGCCGCAGTTTCCGGCGCGAACCAGTCTCCGCGCGAGGTTCGGCACAGTAATGGCCACGACCGTGGTGTGCGTTCAGGTCAGAGACACGACCGAGAACAGCACGCAGCCGAAGAAACGGCGCCGGCGATGACCGGTGAATCACCGGCAACCCTGGAGTCTCCGGTCGTGCCCGAACTCGAGCAGGCCGGCCAGGATGCGGGTAGCGGCCAGGGCGGACGGCGCTGGCGCGGACGACGGCATCGCCGCGGGGGGCGCACTCCTGCGAACGTGATTCCCGCGCCGGCGGCCAGTGAAGCTTCGGCACAGAATGGCGCTTCTGCTCCAGAACAGGATGGCGAAGCAGCGGGAGAGATTCGCGCCGCTGAAGTTCTTGAAGCGGAGGCAGCACAGCGTGCGCCACAAACGCCCCCTCCCTTCGTCCTTCCGGGAGAATCCCTTTCGAAGTATGGCGGCACGCATGTGGAGACGAGTCGGTCCACGCCGGCCACAGCTCCGGCGCCGGTCTCGTCTACATCCAAGCCGTCGACGCTGGTTGAAGCGCCGATTGCCTGGGATGGAAGCGATCTGTTGCCCGGCGAATCGCTTTCGGGACGCCGCCTGCGTGAGACCAGGCAAGCTGCCGAAACGAGCCCCGAAGGCAGCGCTGAAGCCGTTTCTCCTGCTGTTGAACAGGTAGAGGTGCTTGAGGAAGAGCTGGCTACACCGGCGGAAGAGTCTGCTCCGCCCGCCTTGCGCGAAATTGAAGCCGCGCCCCAAGAGCCTGGGACCGCGGTCAGTGAAGACCAGTTCGCCGCCGATTCGATTGAGCCGCGCTCGGAGGAAGAGCCGGCAATCGATGAGGAGATGATTGAAGAGACGTTCGCGCCCGATTCTCCCGGTCGCGATACATCTGATGTTGAGCAGGGCATCTCTGCCGCGGAGGACCACGAACCGGAAGGCAACGCTTCAGCTTCGCACCGTATTGATCCCGCATCTCCTGCCGGTTTCCGCCTCTTTGGGCTTGGCGGAAAGAAGAAAAAGGAAGAGGAATCAGCCGCCGCATCAGCGATCGAAGAGCCCACTGCTCCCGTTTCTGCACAGGCGGTTTCCAATTACGCGCCGGGCGTGGGATTGGTGGAAGAAGAACTGATCGAAGGCGAAGAGTTAGAGGCTGCTCCGCGTCATCGCGGATCCGTCGAGCACGATCTCGATGATTACGAAGAAGAGACGCTGCCTCCGCAGATTCGCTCCGGCGACCTGGGCGAGATGTTGCAGGAAGCTCATCTCGATCACAAGATCCAGTTGACCTTTGACGAGAAGAATGGCGACGACGAAGAGGGATATGATGTCGAGGAGGAGAACGAGGAAGAGCCCTCTGCCGAAGCGAAATCTAGCGCGCCGGGCCAGCCGCACCGCGACCGCAATGGACGCGGGCGCCGCGGACGCGGAGGACAGCAGGGTCCCGGTCATCGGCGCGGGCCCGCGCGCCGTTCGGCGCAGACCTCAGATCTGCCTGTCATCTCCGATCTGTTGAAGCCCGGCCAGGAGATCCTCGTTCAGATCGCCAAGGAACCCATCGCCAAGAAGGGCGCGCGCATCACTAGCCACATCGCGCTTCCCGGCCGGTTCCTGGTCTTCATGCCAACGGTGACGCATGTCGGCGTGAGCCGCAAGATCGCCTCCGATGAAGAGCGCCATCGGCTGAAAAGAATTCTCATGCACGAGCGCGGCGAGTCCTCCGGCGGATTTATTGTGCGCACTGCTGCGGAAGGCGCCTCAGAAGAGGATCTGCGCGCCGACCTGCGCTTCCTGATGAACCTGTGGAATGACATCAAGCAGCGATCGGAGTCGTCGAAATCGCCGGCACTGATCTACCACGACCTCTCGCTCATCGAGCGCATTCTGCGCGACCAGGTAAGCGCAAACTTCTCCAACATCTGGGTTGACTCCGAGGCAGACTACGAACGGATCGTGCGCTTCCTCAACCGTTTCTCGCCCTCGCTGGTGCGGCGCGTCAAGCTCTATACCAAGGAGACGCCGCTCTTCGAACACTTCGGCATTCAGGACGAGATTTCCAAGGCCCTGCGCTCGAAGGTTTGGCTCAAGAGCGGCGGCTCGATCGTCATCAACCAGACTGAGGCGCTCGTCGCTATCGACATCAACACCGGTAAGTATGTGGGCAAATCGGCGCGGCTTGAGGACACGATTCTGAAAACGAATCTCGATGCGGTCCCCGAGATCGTCCGCCAGATTCGCCTGCGCGATTTGGGCGGCATCATCGTCATCGATTTTATCGATATGGACGAGCGCAAGAACCGCTTCAAAGTCATGGCCGCTCTCGAAGAGGCTCTTAAGAGCGATCGCGCTCCGACAAAGGTTCTGCAGTTCAACGATTTTGGACTTGTGGCGATTACGCGTAAGCGAGTCAAGCAGTCGCTCGAGCGTACGCTCTCGATTCCCTGCCCGACCTGCCAGGCCACCGGCATGGTCAAGAGTCCCACGACCGTTTGCAATGAGATCTACATCGAGATGCGCAAGATGCGGAAACACTTCGAAGGAGCGGATGTATTGCTGCGCGTAAATCCGGAGACGGTGAAGATTCTCAAATCCAACAATGGCCGCTGGCTCACGGAATTCGAGGAACTGGTCAGCAAAAACATTCTGATCAAGAGCGATCCCACGCTGCACCCCGAACAGTTTGATATTCAGGGCTGAGGAAAAGGCGAAGCCCGGAAAAGGCCGGGACTCCCACTCCGCTTTTTTGCATCGGGCCAAATTGCGAGATGAGCATACCGCGAGGCAAGGAAAATCCCCCTGCGGCTGCAACCTACGCACAAAATCCGTGTCTAACCCGATATCGGGTAGTTTGCCCGAATGCACTTCACACAACTCGATCTTACTTAGAGGTTTTTGACATGTCCTTCCCCTGCTCGAAATCGCCCGTGTGGCGTGTCAGTTTCCTTGGCGCTGCCGTTTTTCTCGCAGCCTCATTGGCGAGTGCGCAGTCTGCCCAGAACCAAGACGATTCAACCAGCTTCTCACCCCTGACGGAGTCCAGCTCCCAACAGATGGTCGCGTCTCTTGACCCCGGCATCGCGGCGCCAGCATCCTTGGCATCCTCATCGGCTGCGCCTGCCGCGGCTCAGGACAATACGACGAATTATTCCGGTTGGAAGGGACACGACATTGCGCACCGCCTGACCTTTGAAGCCGGCGGTGGTTTCAATGGGCCTCTTGGAAACGACACTCCGTTCATTACCTGGGGCGGCAACTTTACGGTGGGCGCAGGTGTGCGTTTCTCCAGCAGGGTCTCCGCGCTGCTGGAGTATCAATTCATCGATAACAAGCTGCCGGGAAATTTCATCGCGGCGGAAGGCGTGACCGCGGGCGATGCTCACATTAACTCGATTACCGGCTCTCCTCTCATCGATCTCACTCCCAAGAGAGCGAACGGCGTTTACCTGATGGGCGGCTTCGGTTACTACCACAAGTCGACAAATTTCAATGACTACGAGTGCTGCGCCTACAGCTACTTCGGCTACTACGACGTGGAGGTTACCGTGGCCTCTGTCACCTCCAACCAATGGGGCGCCAACGGCGGTGTCGGCCTCTATCACCGGCTAGGCGGCATGTATGGCGACAGTAAAACCCAGCTCTTTGCCGAGGCCCGCTACACGTACATTCATACGCCTTCCTATACGCAGCAAAATGGCTTCGGGACCACCGAGTTGATTCCCGTCACGCTCGGCGTCCGCTTCTGACGGAAAGATTGCAACTGCTCCATCCCTGCGCACAGGGATGGAGCTTGCTCGCTGTTTTTTATGCCTTATAGGATTCCCAAGACTCTCATCCTGACCAACCCTCCCGCCAGCACGCCCACAGGCGCAATCGCGACCACAGCCAGCTGATGCCAGATTGGTTGTTGGCCGCGCAATTGCAGTGCGCTCAAAGCAGATAGAACCAGCACAATGATTCCGAGCGCCAGCACATGATAGAGAGGATTAACCGCAGCGGCCCACGCAGCCACATAGCCGCCCGCGACCGCGGCTAAAAATGAATAGCCCAGGTTGACGAAGACATATCCCGGGGAGGGATTTCTCTGCGCGCCTGTCCAGCTCGGAGTCAGGCGCTTGAAAAGCGCTGCACCGACGGCTGCCAGGAAGATCATCGTGACGTAACCGGCAAGCAGTGCAAGAAATGCGTGCAGCGTCACCATGGCTTCTTGTCCTCAACCGTCGGCGTGCCGACTTCGCCGTGCTCGATGCGTTCGAGAAAGGTTCGCGCCAGCCTGCGTTCGCCAGGGTGAGACTCGCCATGCATCGAGCAGAGGTCGAGAAACTCATCGCACAACGCATTGCGCTCCTCCTGCTGCGCGAAGATACTTTGCAACGCAAGGGCGAGCTCGCGCAGCCGCGTAGCCTCCGGCCATGGCGTCTCGTCTTCGCCGCCAATCAACTCCGAGAACAATCCCCGACGACCGCGCGCACACTCATCCAGACAAGCGAGCAGTTGATCGCTGAAGGCGCGGCTCAGCGTGTCGAGTTGTTCGGAGTCCATTCGGTCGCGGGGGTCCATATGGCTTAGAGTTTTGCGAAGCGGGCACTCATTTCGCGCGCATCGCTGCTTCCACCTCATCGGCAGTGTGGGGTAGAGCTGCATCCAGATCGATGAGCTTGCCGTCTTCGCCGACGAGAAAATCGCACTCGATCCGCACGCCCAACTTCTCTTCAGGAATGTAGATGCCGGGCTCGATCGTAAACACCATGCCGGGCTTGAGCACGGCGGGATATGCGGCCGGATCGTGCACATCAATGCCCACCATGTGCCCGAGACCATGCAGCCAGTATTTGCCGAGCGGATCGCCGTGGAGATCCTTGCCGTGCGTGTTGATGTAGTTGTACGCCACCGTGTCAAGCGAGTTCGGGTCCTGCCGGTCGCGGTCGTTGATGGTCGATTTGCCGGCCACAAATGCGTCGATCGCCGCCTGCTGCGCGCCGAGCACGATGTTGTAGATCTCGCGCTGCCGCGGCGTGAAGTGCCCATTCACAGGCACGGTGCGCGTGATGTCCGACGCGTACATCGAGTATTCGCAGGCTGCATCGACCAGCAGGATATCGCCGTCTTCCATCATTCGGTCATTGGCCGAGTAGTGCAAAGTGGTTGAGTTCACGCCAGAGCCTACAATGGGCGCATAGCTCGGGCGCTCGCACCCGTTTTCCATCCACGCAGCGGTCATGAGCCCGGCAATCGCCCGCTCCGTCCTACCCGGCTTTACCGCGCGCATCATGGCGAACTGCGCCTTGATCGACGCCTCAGACGCTTTCTTGAGCAACTCAATCTCGCCGGGGTCTTTCTCGACGCGCAATTGAGCTGTTAGATCGGTACCATCTTTTGTCTCCGGCGCGGAGGTCATGCCCAGCGTGGCGGCGGTGAATTCAACGAGTGCTTTGGCCTGCGGCGCGAGGGGCTGGGTCCAGAGTTTCGTTGCCAGCCGACGATCTGCGCCGATGAGCTTGTTCATCTCCGCGGGAAGTTCGGTCATCGGTTCAACGGCATCGACCCCCGTGGCCTGCACTATACCCGGCGTGGCCGCGTCCATCTTCACCCCAGTGTATTTCTCCATACGCAGGTCGCGCGTGGGCAGAAACAGGATCTCCGTGTAAGCACGCGGTGTTGCGGCGCCGGGCGCATCACCAACGATCATCAGCGCTGCACCCGGCTCTGTCCATCCAGTGAGATAGTAGAAGTCGGAGTCCTGCCGGT
This sequence comes from Acidobacteriaceae bacterium, assembly GCA_030037705.1. Classification (GTDB taxonomy): domain Bacteria; phylum Acidobacteriota; class Terriglobia; order Terriglobales; family Acidobacteriaceae; genus Telmatobacter. The sequence continues at coordinate 13,137 of JASHQE010000265.1, forward strand.
AGGGCATGAAGTCGAGCTGCGGCTCTTCGGCCGCAAACAGAACCGCTATGCCGCCCTGCAGATGATCAGCCAGCGCCACGCGGCGTGCATGGTAGACACTGGCAGGCTGCCTTTCGAGTGCGTTCGCAGCAGACGCCACAGTCCAGACCACCGACAAGCCGAACAAGAGACCCCAACGGAATTTCATTCCGCTATTGTCGTTCTTTGCCTCGCTAAGCGCAAAACGCGAGGATTCCGGTGAAGATGCGGCCCCCTAGCCTTCTTTTCCAAATGGCAGCCGCGGCTCACCGATCCAGAAGCGATTGCTAAGGCGTATCAGTGGCCCCGGCTGCCGGAGCGTGAGCCGCGCCTGCGCCTCCCGCCACGGCCCGGTGAAGCGGACTCCGGCAGGAAGCCGGGGATAGATCTTCGGCAGGTGCCGCGCAGCCTGTTCTGCCGCGCGTTGCTCAGCCGGCCCGAAAGCAAGAGAAAATTCTTCGCGAAACCTCGGAGGCATCCACGCCGTTGTCAGCGAGCGATACCAGAAGGGAGGATGAATCCATGAGCCTGCTCCGGCCAGCAGCTTGGCGGCATACATCCGCGCTTCGCCGCTCACGCCCAGCGCCTCGGACGCGTGCATCGCCCGGTTGTACTCGAGGAAAGTACTCCAATTTTCCGGTAATACCGAGGAGGGAAGGCCGAACAGCCCAGCGAGGGTCCGGCTCTCCGCGCAGTATTGTTCGCGTTCCTCTGCACGGAGAGGTCCCAGCGCGCATTCGTAGCCGATCACGGCGCTTTCGACAAGCGTCGCGTACACCCAGCGCAACGCGTGGATCTCATTGGCCTCGTAATGCGCGCCGCGCGGCCATCCAGCCACATTTTCCTTGAGCTCACCGCGAATGCGCGTGTGCAGCCCGTAGAGATGACGCGCCGCGGCCAATGCCTGATCGAGTGACCCGAAGACCATGGTGAAAACGATGCGAAAAGTATTGTGGAAGCGGGCGATGGGCCGATCGAGAAGATTGGAGTGCTCAGATAGAGCTGCCGTCACCCAGGGATGCGCCAGTTGCAACAGCGCCGCGCGGCCTGCGGCCAAAAACAACGCCGACTCACGATTGATGCGCCAGGTGATCGAGCCGGGACCGAAGAGGCCGGCCTTGGGATCGCTGATCTTCGTGGTAACAGAGGCGAGAAGGGATTCGCTGTCGCCGGGCGAAACATAGGCGGGGTGGTTCTCGCTCAAGGGCATATCTACTCTGTTAGACCCGACCCACCGGTTCGTGCAAGTTCTCCTCGATCCAGCACGGCCCACTTGTTGTTCTGCCCCGGCGGTTGAATTTCCCTGCATTTCGCAGTATTCTAACCATGCAGACGAATTTGTCCGCCGGGTTTTTACCGTGTGCGCACCGGCTGGCGGAGAGAGGAGTGGGCTAAAAGCCCACTTTTTATTTGCGGCGATTCTTGATCCCGAAAGATCGGAAACAAAGGGGTTAGCCAAGAAATGGCCGCGATGCGCGGCGTGGTAGCGGATGGGAATCAGGCTGGACGAAATCCGATCGACAGCAGAACGGGTAGCGGCTTCGCATGGGCTGGATGTCGTCGATGTCGAGTTCGCGGGTACGGCAAAGGAACGGACGCTGCGGGTCTTCCTCGAAAAGAACGCCGAGGAGCGCACCCGGATGAGAGTGGCCCTTGCGCAGGGGAGTGGGGGATTGCCTGAAGCGCTGGCAGCGGGCACAGTCAACGCGGAGCAGCTTTCGGGCGTAACCCACGAAGATTGTGCAGCCTTTAGCCGTGACTTTGGCGTCTTACTCGACGTGGAGGATCTGGTTCCGGAGTCCGCGTACACGCTGGAGGTAAGTTCTCCGGGATTGGACCGCAGGCTGAACCGGCTGGAAGATTTTGAGCGGTTCACTGGCAATCTGGTAAAAGTGCAGACCTTGGAACCGATTCGCAAAAACAGGCACTGGCAGGGTCGCCTGACGGCAGTAAACGAAGCTGAAACCGGAAAGACGATCACGATTGATTTAGCCGCAGTCAAGCAAAACAGTAAGAGCCGAAAGACTGGTGTGAGCACCGTGGAGATCGCCTTGAGCAATATTGAGAAGGCACAACTGGTGCCGGAAATCTAAAGGCAGGGACGTAGGGAGCAGGGACTAGGGACTAGGGACTAACAAACAGCGAACCGCAACTGGACTGGATTCCTTCGAAGGGTTTTTTCCTAGTCCCTATGTCCCTAGTCCCTTAGTCCCTCCTTCAAACATCGCGAAGAAGAGAGTTAACACGTATGGCCGCTAGCGCTTTGTATCAAAGTATCGAGCTCCTGAGTCAGGAAAAGGGCATCGACCCCGGCATTGTTGTCGGAGCTGTCGAGGAGGCCATAGCCCTGGCCACGCGCAAGTACTACAAGACCCAGGAAAATATGCGCGGGGAACTGAACAAAGAGACCGGTGAGATTACGGCATATATCTTCAAGACGGTGGTTGCAAACGAGGATGAGCTCGAAGACCCGGTGAATCAGATCACGCTGGCCGAAGCAAATGAGATGGCTCCCGGCGTGGAAGTGGGCAGCGAGATTCGCATGTATCGCGATACCAGCCCGCTGGGCCGCATTGCCGCGCAGCTCGCCAAGCAGATCATCTTTCAGAAGGTGCGCGAGGCCGAGCGGGACACGGTCTTCCAGGAGTATGCGCATCGCGAAAAGGAAGTCCTGAACGCGACTGTGAAGCGGATCGAGGGCCAGGACGTGATCTTCGACCTGGGCAAAGCCGAGGCCCGCTGCCCCAAACGTGAGCAGTCGCGGCTTGAGCAATTCAGCCTGGGCGAGCGTGTCCGCGTGGTGCTGATCAAAGTGGACCGCGCCGCCAAGGGACCGCAGGTGCTCGTCTCCCGGGCCGCGCCGGAGCTGGTGCAGAACCTGTTCCAGTCCGAGGTGCCGGAGATCTACGACAACACGGTCGTCATCCGTGCCATTGCGCGCGAAGCCGGCGAGCGCACGAAAATTGCGGTCCAGTCCCGCGATAAGGATGTGGACCCTGTGGGTGCGTGCGTCGGCATGAAGGGCATGCGCGTGCAGTCGATCATCCGCGAACTGCGCGGCGAAAAGATCGACATCATCGAGTTCAGCGAAGAGATCACCACCTTCGCAGAAAAGGCGCTGCAGCCGGCCAAGGTGAGCCGCGTTTCGATCACCGACTTGGGTGAAAAGCAACTGGAAGTGATTGTGGACGACACGCAGCTCTCGCTCGCGATCGGCAAGAAGGGCCAGAACGTGCGTCTGGCTGCCAAGCTACTGGGCTGGAAGATCGATATCAAGAGCGAAGAGGAGAAGCGCCAGGAGGTCGAACAGCAGATGCAGGCCCTGGCCGGCGGACCCACTACGCCCATCGAACAGGTGAACGAGCTGGGTGAACCAATCATCCAGAAACTGGTAGCCGCCGGTATCACGACTGTAGAGGCTTTGGCCGATATGACGCCCGAGCAGCTCGAAGAGATCCCCGGCATCGGCGAAAAGACGCTGGAAAAGATCTCGGTTGCCGTACGCCATTACTTTGGACACTTCGAAGAGAGTGAAGGGACGGCGGCAGAATCGGCTGCTGCTGATACGCAGAACAAGTCGGAAGGCAAGTCTGAAGTCGAGACGGCCCCCGCGGTTGCGGATGCAGCCGAAGCAGAGCTCGAAAACTCCGCCGTGGTTCTTGAGGAAGCCGAAGGTGTTCGCGCTGCGCAGGCTGAAAACGATGACCTGGCTGCTGCCGACGAACGGCATGAAACGCTGGCCGAGGACTTGGCCGAAGAGCAGAGCTTGACAGCGGCGGAGTTGGCCATTGAGAACGCTCCACTCGCTGATGAAGGCGAGCTGCGAGAATTGGAAGCAGAAGAGAACCAGATGGGGACAGGCAAAGAAGACAGGGCCGATGAGGACGGCGCGTAAGATGCGCCGCACTGTTGAAAGCCACTCGAAAGATCATGGAAATTTAAAGAGCAGCCATTGCCATGAGGTAGCTATGAGCGACTAAGGGGCGTTTTGGCCGCACGTTGAAAAGAGGCGGATGAGCAAGGTTCGAATCAACGATCTCGCGCGCGAGATGGAAGTCAAGAGCCGGCAGATTCTTGACATACTGACGGAGCTCGGCCTGGGCGCCGGCAAAACTCACTCGAGCTCGCTCGAGCCCGATGAGGCGGAGAAGGTGCGCGCGCACATGGGACGGGGCGACCGCTCGGCCGCTCACGCGAGCGCTTCGGCTTCGCGGACCCAGCAGTCCGTAGCTCCGAAGATTGATCTCTCCCACATTTCCAAGCCAGGCGACGTGATGAAGGCCATCCTGGCGAAAAAGAAAGAACAGGAAGAGGAGGCGCGGCATACGCGGGTAGCGGTGAAGCCCTCGGCTGCGCCGCCTGCCAAGCCTGTTGTACAAGCGGCTCCGGCCACGGCAGCCGCTGCAACACCGGCCCGGCCGGAGCCACGAAAGATCGTTCCTCAACCGCGCTCCGCGCCGCCGATTGTGGCTGTTCCTCCAGCGGCTCCGGCAATTGCTTCCCGCCCTCCGTCTGGGCCCGTGATTGCCAAGGCGCCGGCTGGGGCCGCAGCCGCCACGCGACCCGTTGTCGTGGTCACTCCACCTGCAGGTGCGGTGGTTATTAAGCCGCCTGCGGCTCCAGCCGCACGGGAAGAACAGCCTCGCCCTGCGGAAAAACCTGCTGTTACCGTCAAGCCATCAAGCCCTGCACCGCCGGCGGGAATCGAGAAGTCTGTCTCCGCGCACGTCGTGGTTCCTCCGCACGCACCGGTAGCTGAGCCGCCAGTCTCCATAGCTGCCGTCCCGGTAGCCGAAACTGTTGCGCCTGCAGTCCCGGCGGATCCCGAAGCGGGCGCGACCGAGGCCAAAGCGCCTGCTCTGCATTCCGCGAAAGCGGGCGCGGCCGTGGCGCCGGGCGGAGCTGTATCCACTCCACCTGCGCCGCCAGCGCGCCGCATGGTCATGCCGCAAACTGGCCCCCGGCCGGTATACAAAGCGACGGTTGTCCAATCAACTCAGCCCGCCGCGGTTACCGGCCCTGGAATCCAGCGCGGCAAGCCGATCTTCGATCGCCGGCCTGCGGGCGCACCCGGCGGCTTCCAGCGCACGTCGGGAGGTCCGGGCCCGGCGGCGCCAGGCCAGTTCCAGGGTGGTCCGCGGCCCAAGCATCCCACACGCACATCGCCCGGCGGCTTCACACCCTCAGGCGCGCCCGGTGGTCCGGGCGGACGTCCCGGATTCGGCGCCCGGCCTGGCTTTGGAGGACCGCGGCCCGGCGGCTTCGGTGGGCCGCGCCCTGGTCCTGGAGCAATACCACCTCCCGGCGAAGCGCCGCGCCCACAGCGCGCCTCTTCCCGTGGGCGTGGCCGCGGCCAGCAGCAGTACCCCAAAACGAAGGAAGGCCCGATGAAGGGCTTTGTGCCGCCGCCGCGTTACGCGGGACCGCAGTACAGCAAAGAGCCTGTACCCATTACCCGCGACATCACGGTCACCGAAGGCATCAGTGTCAAGGATCTGGCCGAAAAGCTTGAAGTGCGCGCCAAGGACCTGATCGCGACCCTGCTCATGGGCGGCGTCTTCGTTACCGTCAATCAGTCTCTCGACGCCGAGATGGTCAAGGACGTCGCGGCCAAGTTCGGCGCTGCGGCAACCGTGATCAGCTACGAAGAAGAGTTGGCGAACCAGGCTATTGAAGAAGTGCTCGAAGCCGAAAACTCTGATGAACTCGAGGTTCCGCGCGCTCCCGTCGTCACCGTTATGGGCCACGTCGATCATGGCAAGACCTCGCTGCTCGATGCGATTCGCGAAACCGATGTCGCGGCGGGCGAAGCCGGTGGCATCACGCAGCACATCGGCGCCTATAAGGTTCGCTTTGCAAAGGAAGGCTCGCCCGCTTCCGGTCGCGAAATCGTCTTCCTCGATACGCCGGGCCACGAAGCCTTCACCCGTATGCGTGCACGCGGCGCGAAGGTGACGGATATTGTCGTGATCGTCGTCGCAGCCGATGACGGCGTGATGCCGCAGACCCTCGAAGCCATCGATCACGCCAAGGCTGCGGAAGTTCCCATCATCGTGGCGGTGAACAAGATCGATAAGCCCGAAGCGAATCCGGACCGAGTGAAGAAGCAGCTTGCCGATCGCGGCCTCATTCCCGAAGAATGGGCTGGCGGCGGCGAAGGCAGCACGGTCTTCGTCGAAGTCTCGGCGAAGAAGCATCTCAACCTCGATCTGCTGCTCGAGATGATCTGCCTGGTCTCGGACATCAAGGCGCCAAAGGCCACGCCAGGCCGCAAGGCTGTTGGCTCGGTGCTCGAAGCCAAGCTCGACCGCGGACGCGGCGCAGTGGCTACGGTGCTGGTACAGGATGGCACGCTGAAGCTCAACGACAGCTATATCGTGGGCAATACCTTCGGCAAGGTCCGCGCCATGTTCGACGACCGCGGGCGCGCCCTCGAAGAAGCCGGGCCATCCACACCGGTGGAAGTCCTCGGCCTCGAATCGATGCCCGACTCCGGCGACACCTTCCTCGTCGTAGCCGACCGCGACAAGGCGAAGAGCATCGCGCAATACCGCAAGATGAAGGAGCGCGAGGCGCAATTGGCCAAGAGCTCCCGCGTCTCGCTCGAAGGGCTTGCCGAGCAGATTCGCCAGGCCGGCGTGAAAGACCTGCCGCTGATCATCAAGGGCGACGTCACCGGATCGGTTGAGGTGCTGGCCGACTCTCTGGTGAAGATGTCCACGGAGAAAGTGCGCATCAAGGTGATTCACTCGGGCGTAGGCTCCATCACGGAAAGCGATGTGCTGCTGGCTACTGCATCGAATGCCATCATCATCGGCTTCAACGTTCGGCCTGAACGCAAGGCCGCCGAGCTGGCGCAGCAGGAGAATGTCGAGATTCGCCTGCACTCGATCATCTACGAACTGCAGGACGAGATTCGCCTCGCCATGATGGGCCTCCTCGAACCCGCATTCAAGGAGAACTATCTGGGGCGCGCCGAAGTGCTCAACATCTTCAAGATTCCGAAGGTGGGCACCATCGCCGGCTGCCGCGTGCAGGATGGCGTAATTCGCCGCGATGCCGAGGTGAAGGTACTGCGCGATGGCGAACAGATCTTCAAGGGCAAGATCGGCTCGCTCAAGCGCTTCAAAGACGATGCGCGCGAAGTGACCAACGGCATGGAGTGCGGTATCGGCGTCGCCAACTTCGGCGACCTCAAGGAAGGCGACATCCTTGAGGCGTTCTCGACGGAGAAGATCGCCGCCGATCTCGGCGCGCTGACGTCGGCCAAGGCGTAGCCTTCTTCCCAGCCATAAA
>JASHQE010000266.1 GCA_030037705.1 Acidobacteriaceae bacterium
TGGGCAATTTGGCAAGCGCTTTAACGCTTCAATCTGACGAGGCAGCTCTCATCGAGGAGTTGCGCGCTGGTTCCGAGGAGGCGTTTGCCTGGCTCCTGGCACGCTATCACCAACCTATCTATTCTCTGCTGGCCCGCACGGTACGCGATCGGGCCGATGCCGCCGATCTCACGCAGGAAGTTTTCGTCAAAGTCTTCCGGGGCGTGCGCGGGTTTCATGGCGAATCCTCGCTGCGGACATGGATTTATCGCATCGCCTTGCGCGAAGCCTCCAACCAGCGCCGCTGGTGGATGCGCCATAAACAGCAGGAGATTCCCATCGAGCAGGAGATGGTTGACTCCGAGTCCGGAACTCCGGTGCGTCTGAAGGAGATGCTTGTCGATCCGGCAGAGTCGCCGTTTGACTCCGCCGTGCATACAGAAAATCGGGAGCGCGTGGAATGGGCGTTGAGCCAGGTTCCGGAGCCGTTCCGCACCACGCTCATCCTGCGCGATATTGAAGGGTTCGTCTATGAGGAAGTCGCGGAGATGCAGGGCGTGAACCTGGGTACAGTCAAGTCGCGGCTGGTGCGCGGCCGGGCGTGCCTGAAGGCCCTGCTGGCTCATCCCAGGCCCAACATGCGTCCTGCGATTCCTGCCGCATTTGAGATTCCCTTGAGAGAGGAGGCGCGATGAACGGCTGTGACGCGGTACAGGCAAGCTTTACGGAATATTTGGATGGGCGGCTGAACGGTCACGAGATGCAAGACATCGCCGCCCATCTCAAGGATTGCCACACGTGTGCATACGAGTGGGAGTCGCTGCGCCGGGCGCAGTCCTCGCTTTCTGAGTTGGGATCGGTGCCGGAGCCGGAAGATCTGCTGCTCCGGATTCGCGTGGCCGTGAGCCAGGAGCGGGCGCGCATGCACCACAGCCGCGGCGAGGCGATTGCACTGGCATGGAAGAACACGGTGGGTCCGTTTCTCCTGCAGGCCTCGGCAGGGTTTGCCAGCGCAGTGCTGCTGTTGGGCACAGTGATCGTGCTGGTGAGCGTATTTACCCAGCCGGAGACGGCGCAAGCGGTCAAAGACGAACCATTGGCCATGGCAACTGCTCCGCATGTTCTCTATCTTTCGAGCGGCGCCGATAGCGAAGACATCGGGACCACTTCCGCTCCGGTGGTGGTGGAGGCGTACATCAACGGCGAGGGCGAGGTCTACGACTATCGCATTGTCTCCGGCCCTATGGATGCAGCCACGCGGTCGCAGGTCGAGAACCTGCTGCTCTTTAGCAAGTTTGAGCCGGCCCGTTTCTTCGGCCAGCCGGTTCGCGGCTTGGCCGTGCTCTCGTTCTCTGGCGTTTCTGTGCGCGGATAAGCCGGTAGGGAGGCGATTCAGGCCGCCTTGGGTTTGTTTCCACTCAGCAACCGGTTTGCCGCAGCAACCATCGTTTCATCTGTAATGGGCTTGGCGAGAAAACTTACGCCTTCGCCTGCGTACTCGCTTGCGGAATCCTGCGTTTCGCCGAGCACCAGGATAGGCAGACCGGGTCTGCGGGTGTGCAGTTCCGCAACGAAGGCCGGCCCGCTCAAACCAGACAGATAATGGCCGGAGATCACAAGCCCCAAATTGTCAGAGAAAACGGGCTGTTCGATCAGGCAGAGAGCCTCTACGGGATCGATTACACGCTTCACGTCGGAGAAGCGTTTCTGCAAAGCTTTCAGGCGCACCAGCGCCTGCAGTGGGTCTTCTTCTACAAGAAGGATGGTCCTCATGATTCCCCTGAGCCCAGAACCCCTGGCGGAGTCGATGTTCGTAACTAAGATGACACAGGGATCATTTTTGTTGTCTGCGGCCATGACCAGAGTAACGGAGAGCGGATTCTAGGTCTCTGACCGTTTGATTAAGTACTATCTCTGGGTGCTGGGAAAGCACAAATCCCAACCCAAGCACTGTCATCCTGAGCGAGTCGCCGCGGCGACGAGTCGAAAGCCTGCCCTGAGCGTAGTCGAAGGGGATCTGCGGTTGCTCTTGGCGAAGCTCAAGGCTGGAAACGACGATGCTTTGACATCTTGATGAGCGTATTGTCTGTGGAGCAGCGAGACGAACCGCAGATGTTTCGACTCCGTTGCGAGCAAAAACGCTCGCAACTCCGCTCAACATGACAGTGTTTGAATGATCGGTCTGCAGCCGGGTGCCCCAGGTCTTCCGCCGCGGCGGAAGACCTGGGAAAGCACAAATCCCACCCCAGCACTGTCATCCTGAGCGAGCAACGCGTAGCGGAGAGAGTCGAAGGATCTGCGGTTGCTCTTGGCGAAGCTCAAGGCTGGAATGATGATGCTTTGACTTTTTGATGAGCGTATTGTCCGTGGAGCTGCGAGACGAACCGCAGATGTTTCGACTCTCCGCCGCGGCGGACTCCGCTCAACATGACAATGCTTGAATTGTCGGTCTGCAGCCGGTTGCCGGGTGCCCCAGAGCCTGCCCTGAGCGAAGTCGAAGGGGATCTGCGGTTGTTCTTCAACGCGCCACACTAGCTGAATAAAAACTCCTTCTCGCGCAAATCTTTGATCGTGTCCCGGAGCCGGGCCGCTTTCTCGAACTCAAATTTCTTCGCAGCCTCGCGCATCTCGTTCTCCAGTTTGGCAAGATAGGCATCAAGCTGCTCCTGTGAGGCGAAGTCCGGCGCCGTTTCGCTCTCCTCCACTGCCAGTTCGCCGTATTCGGCCTTGAGAATTGCGGCGAGCCCCATATCCACCTGGCTGATGACCGACTGCGGTGTAATGCCGTTCTCTTCGTTGTACGCCCGCTGAATGGCCCGGCGGCGGTCGGTTTCGTCAATCGCCCGGCGCATCGAATCGGTCATTGCGTCAGCGTAGAGAATCGCCCTGCCCTCGACATGGCGCGCGGCGCGGCCGATCGTCTGGATCAGCGAACCAGCCGAACGCAAAAATCCCTCCTTGTCCGCATCGAGAATTGCCACCAGTGAAACCTCTGGCAGATCGAGCCCTTCGCGCAGCAGGTTGATGCCGATCAGCACGTCAAACTCACCTTTGCGCAATCCGGCCAGCAGCTTGACCCGCTCCAGCGTCTCGATCTCCGAGTGCATGTAGCGGCAGCGGACGCTCACCTCGGTGTAGTAGCCGGCCAGATCTTCAGCCATGCGCTTGGTCAGCGTGGTCACCAGCACACGCTCGTTGCGCCCGGCGCGGTCCCGGATTTCGGCGAGCAGATCGTCGATCTGCCCTTTCACCGGCCGGATCTCGATCTCGGGATCGACCAGCCCTGTCGGCCGGATCACCTGTTCCACAACCACGCCCGCGGAGCGCGTAAGCTCGTACGGTCCCGGCGTGGCCGAGACATAGATGGTCTGGTGCACGCGGTTCTCGAACTCTTCGAACTTGAGCGGCCGGTTGTCGAGAGCCGAGGGCAGCCGGAAGCCATAATCGACCAGATTCTGCTTGCGGCTGCGGTCTCCATGCCACATGCCGTGCACCTGCGGAATCGTGGCATGACTTTCATCGACAAAGAGCAGATAATCACGCGGAAAATAGTCGAGCAGCGTAGGCGGAGGTTCGCCCGGCAGCCGTCCCGAAAAGTGCCGCGAATAGTTCTCGATGCCGTGGCAGTAACCCATCGACTTGATCATCTCAAGATCGAACCGTGTGCGCTGATGCACGCGCTGCGCCTCCACCATGCGGCCCTCAGCCTCGAGGTTTGGTACCCACTCGTTCAGTTCCTTCACGATCGAATCGATCGCTTCAGCTTTTCGCTCCGGCCTGATGACGTAGTGGCTTTTGGGATAGATGGGCAGCCGCGAGTATTTCTGTTTGACGGTGCCGAAGAGCGGATCGATCTGGGCGAGGGATTCAATTTCATCCCCAAACATCTCGATCCGATAGGCGCTCTCGTCATAGGTAGGGAAGACCTCGATCACGTCGCCGCGCACGCGGAAGGTGCCGCGCCGGAAATCGTTGTCGTTTCGTTCGTAGAGGATCTCGACCAGCCGGCGCGTAATGTCTTTCCGGCTGATTTGCTGGCCTTTTTCGAGCAGCAGCAGCATGCCGTAGTAAGCTTCGGGCGAGCCAAGGCCATAAATGCAGCTTACCGAGCTGACAATGATCGAGTCGCGCCGCTCAAAGAGCGACCGCGTCGCCGAAAGCC
>JASHQE010000267.1 GCA_030037705.1 Acidobacteriaceae bacterium
CGTGACGGGCGTGGCGGAGCTGCCTGCGGGTGTGGAGATGGTGATGCCAGGCGACAACGTGGCGCTGCAGATCGAGCTGATCACGCCGGTGGCGTTGGAGAAGGGACTGCGCTTTGCCATCCGCGAAGGCGGACGCACGGTGGGCGCGGGAACGATTTCGGAGATTGTGAAGTAGGGAAGGACAGGGATCAGGGAACAGGGAACAGGGATCAGTAAAAGCGCCGGCAAGTAGACGACAGAATTTGAGCCGGCACAAACAAACTGATCACTGACAACTGAACACTGTTCACTGTTCCCCGAAGGGGAGATAGCATGGAGATTTTCGTTCGAGGGGCGAGGTCGGATTCCCGAGATTGGTTGGCCGCTCAGAGTGTCTCCCCGACTGAATTGCCTCAACTGGATGAGAAAGAAAAGGAAGACGCGCGGCTGGGAAACATGTCGGAAGAGAGATACGCTCGCAAGATCTATGCGGAGCAGGCTACACAAAAGAAACTTCTGCAAAGATTGCTGAAATTTGGGCAATGGCTGAATGCAAAAGTGGTGGAGCGGAATCCTGACGTTCAAATTGGTAGAGTTGAGCTGTATACATTGTCCGGCAGAATTGAGGTTACGCTTTCGGCTGGTGGAGAAACAATTGATTTCGAGATGGACGAGGATCTGGTCGAGCGATTTTTGACGACCGGTTCTGCTGAGTCAGAGAGCTCAATTTTTCGGTTATTGGATGTTTACGTTCCACGACCGCAAGTGGCGAAGGCGTCGTGAAACTCACGGGTAAGGAAGCGGCGGTCTTGTTGACCGATGATGGCAGGCAAGTCGTTCAACTGGCGAAGATTGGTTTGCCAGAGACGCATCTTCTTCTAGTCGTCATTCAGGAGACTGAGGATCTGGAATCTGGATCCGGATTCAACGAGGCGAAGAAGAACACTGCTTCCTATTGAGATGGGAATATGTTCTTGGAATCGACGTGCCGAATGAAGCGGCTGGTAACTTAATGGGATTGAAGAGGTAATCATGCGGGAAATTGTGAATTTGCAGTGCACCGAGTGCAAGGAGCGGAACTACTCGACGACGAAGAACAAGAAGACGACCACCGGCCGTCTCGAGTTCAAGAAGTTCTGTAACCGCTGCCGCAAGCACACGCCGCACAGAGAGTCGAAGTAAAACGGCAGCTTTTAGCTCTCAGCCGTCAGCTGTTAGCTTTTGCAATGGGAGAACGAGAAGTTCAAGTCTCCCGCGAGCGAGCTGAAAACTGGAGGCTGCTTTACAGGGGCGTAAGCTCAACGGTTAAACTGTCGGTCTCCAAAACCGAACTTGGGGGTTCGAATCCCTCCGCCCCTGCCAGATTGGGAAGCATCCGGCCTGACGCCGGATACGAAGGAATGGAAGTATGGCAACAAAAACAGCGATCGAACGAGGCGAAGAGCGCTCTGCAAAGCGACAGGAGCCGGGCGCCCTGTCAGGGTTTGGAGGCAGCGTGATGAACACGTGGACCGACTTCACCCGGTTCCTGAGCGATGTGCGCGCCGAGATGCGCAAAGTGGTTGCACCCTCGCGCAAAGAAGTGCAGGTGACGACGTCGGTGGTGATTGTTACCGTCTTCATCTTCGGCTTGTTCTTTTTCGTGACGGACTGGATCTTTCGCGTCAGCGTGAATGGTTTGTTGAACAAGCTGGGCGGAATGCAATAGAAGCCTGAGTTCGGAAAGAGTTAAGAATGGCAGAAGAATTGGAACAAGCCGCGGGGCAGCCGGAATCTGGGCCGCAACCCGAGCACAACCCGAATTTCAAGTGGTATATCTTGCACGCCTACTCCGGCTTTGAACGCAAGGTGCGCGAGTCCATCGAGAGCCGCGTGCAGGCCTTCGGCCTCAAGGACCGGGTGGGCCGCGTAATGATTCCCACCGAACCTGTGACCGAGATCGTGAACGGCAAAAAGCGCACCGTGGAGCGTGTCTTTCTGCCCGGTTACGTGCTGGTCGAGATGGATCTCGACAACAATCTCTGGCACGTCCTCAAGGACACGCCCAAGGTCACGGGTTTTCTCGGCACGGGCGACAAGCCGGTAGCGCTGAGCGAAGAAGAGGTCAGCTCGATTCTCTTCCGCTCCGAGGTCTCCAAAGACAAGCCGCGGCTCAAGATCAAGTTTGAAAAGAACGAACAGGTACGCATTACTGACGGGCCGTTCGCCAACTTCAACGGCGTGGTAGACGAGATCAATGAAGATCGCGAGACGCTTAAGGTCATGGTCACCATCTTTGGCCGCTCCACGCCGGTCGAACTCGAGTTCGGCAAGGTGGAAAAGATTGAATAGCAGCCTCTAGCTTCTAGCCTCTAGCTTCTAGCTGGTGATTCCTTCTAGCGGGCACTGGTTCGAGGCAAAGCAGAGGGCTGTGACCTCAAAATCAATTGAAGGAAAAGAGCTAGTGGCTAGCGGCTAGAAGCTAGAAGCTGGTTCCGAAGGAACAACATGGCACCTCCGAAGAAAGTACAAGGCTACGTAAAGCTCCAGATCGAGGCAGGCAAGGCGACGCCCGCGCCTCCGGTTGGTCCTGCGCTGGGTCAGGCGCAGGTCAACATCATGGAGTTCTGCAAGCAGTTCAACGCGCGCACGCAGAACAAGGAGATGGCCGGTCTCATCATCCCGGTCGTCATTACGGTCTACGGCGACCGCAGCTTCACCTTTGTTACCAAGACGCCTCCAGCCTCGGTTCTGCTGAAGAAAGCCGCCGGCATTGACAAGGGCTCGGGCACTCCGAACAAGGAGAAGAAGGGCAAGGTGACGGAGAAGCAGGTGCGCGAGATCGCCACGCAGAAGATGCCGGATCTGAATGCCGCTTCGGTTGAGTCCGCGATCAAGAGCATTAAGGGGACTGCCCGCTCGATGGGCATTGAAGTCGTGGCATAGCATCTTTGTCGATCATGTGGAAAGGCCCTCCCTGAGCAAGGAGGGCCTTTCTGCGTCTGAGACACGCTGGAGTCGGGCAGGAAATTGGAACAGCTTTTTACTTCGGTGGAGCGGACGGGGTGAAGACTTCGCGCTTACGCCCTGGCTCCGGCTTTGGCTTGGGTTTCGGCGCCTTCTTTGTTTCCTTCTTGCCTCTGTCTTTGTTTCCCATGCGTGCAAGCATGACACAAAAGCAGCCGCGTGAAAAGGCGCAAAATGCGCGCAGGCCGGCGCGAGGTAACCTGCGCGGCTACTGCGGCGCGGGGCCGCGCACCACCTGCACCAGGTTATCGGTGCGGATCTGCCGGGCGAAGGCCTTCTTCACATCGTCGGCGGTGAGCTGCAGATACTTCTTTGCCGCATTCACCGGCTCGTCCAGCGGCAACCCCATGTCAGCCCGTGCCAGCAGACCTCTGGCCACGGATTCTTCGCTTGCTGTGCTTAATGGAATCTGGCGCAGCAGCAGCGCCTTGGCCTGGTGCAGCTCCGCGTCAGACACATCTTCAGTCTGCATCTGGTCGAGGTCGCGCACAATCAGCGCCCGCGCCTTCGATACATTCTGCGGATCGCACCCGTACTGCACGGAATAACTGGCGCGGCTCTTTGAGGCGCTCAGGCTCACGTCGACGTTGTAGACGTAGCCATTTACCTGGCGCAGATCGTGATAGAGGCGCGTGGCGTAAAAGCCGCCGCCCAGGACATGGTTGCCGAGCTGCAGCGGATAATAGTCCGGATCGAAGCGGTTGAGATTGAGCTGCTCAGCCAGCGTGACCTGGTCCTGCACGGCCTCTGGATCGGGCACGGTGGAGGCTGACGCCGGGTTGACCGGGATTGCGGGAAGTGTGGTTTCAGGCTTTGGTCCCGCAGCCTTCCAGTCGCCAAACCATTTCTCGATCACGCTCTTCGCCTCGTCGGCTGTCACGTCGCCGATGACCACAATGGTGGTCAGATCCGGCCGCACCGTCGCGTCATGATACTGTTTGACCGCATCGAGCGTCAGTTTAGTGACCGTATCCGGAGTGGTCTCGCGCAAAGTCGGGTCGCCGGCAGGAACGAGCCCCAGATCGAGCGCGCGCGTGGTCCGGTAGCCGGGGCTCTGGAGGTTTCCAGCCACAAACTGCGCGGTCTGCTGGCGCGTTACAAGGAACGCATTTTCCGGAAGTGCGGGATGCAGCTCGTTGTCAGCCAGCAACTGTACACCGCGCGAGAAATAGTCCTTGAGAACGGTGAGCGAGAAGTTGAAGCCCGCGCTCTCGTTGGCGGCGATATCGTCGAGCGCTTTTTGAAACGCCAGCCGGTCCAGCGTCTGCGTTCCGTAGGAGTAGAGCCCATCCAGCACGCCGCCCACGCCATCTTCACCCGGCGGTGTCTGCAGATCGGCATTGTTTTTTACCGAGCCCAGAAGAGTCACAGTCGGGCTGGTCATGTCCGTGCGGACGATCAGGCGAATGCCGTTTGCGAGCGTCGTATCCGAGACGGGAATGGTATTGGCAGGCGCCTGTAACTGATTCAGCGGTCCCGCGGCCCACTCCGGCAGTTGCACCGGTTTCGTGGGCGATGAAGTCACTGTTTCACTTCCGCCAAAGCCTTTTTCGGCCACCGGGCCACCGCCGTTCACAGGCTTGAGGGTAGCGGTGATGGTGCTCACATTCAGCAGATATTGCCTGGCAACGCGATTTACATCCGCCAGCGTTACTTTGCGGATCGCGTCCACATCCTCTTCCGGCGAGTTGCGGCCTTCGGCCGCGAGCGCTGCCGACCACACCTCAGCCAGCCCAGGAATCGAATTTCTCTGGAACTCAGCCTGTGCAATCTCACTGCGCTTGGCCGCGTCCACCAGATCCTGCGGCACGCCGTCCGTCGCGTACTTGGTCAGAATCTGTCGCATCTCCTCGATTGGTCCTGCGGCATCCGCGCTTGCCGGCAAGGCCACTACGCCGTAGCCCACGCTCGCCTTGCGATAGCTCTCGGCCACACCAAAGGCCGTATCGAGCGCCTTGCCTGCCGGCACCATCCCGTAGAGGTCCGCTCGCTGGCTGGCCAGCACGTCGGCCAAGATCTGCGCTGCCGCATAATCCGGCGAGTCAGTGCCGGGGAAACGGTATGCAACGAAACCGAGCACGTAGGGCAGATTGCTGTCGATCGAAAACGTTTGAGCCTGGAAGGGCTGCAACTGAACCTGTGGCCGCGGTGGGAGCGGATGATCCGGCGCGTTTCCGAAAAGATCCTTGATCTTCGCAAGCGTTGCGGTGGGATCAACGTCGCCCACCACAATCAGAACCATGTTCGAGGGCGAGTACCACCTGTTGTAAAAGTCTTTCAACATCGCGCCGGTTGTTGCATCGAACGAGGCCTTCGTGCCCAGCGGATCGTGCGCATACGGTGTTCCCGAGAACATCGCGCTGTTCAGGCGATCGATGAACTTGTAAGTCGGATTCGAGAGATCGCGCTGCACCTCCTGCTCAATGGCGCCGCGTTCCTGGTCCCACTCCGTCTGCGAGTCGTCCACACCCTTGAGGCACGTGGCCTGCGCCTCGAGCGCCACATCCACATCTGCCGCGGGAACCGTTGCAAAGTATTGCGTGATGTTCTGCTGCGTGTCCGCATTGTTTTCGCCGCCCAGCAGCGCATAGATCGCCGCGGTCTGGTCCGCGGTCATCCCCGCGCAGCCGCGAAAGGCCATGTGCTCCTGCGCGTGGGCCATGCCGGGAAATCCTTCAGGCGTCTCATCCCCTCCCACGATGAAATTCGCTTCCACCGTAGCCACCGGAGCCAGCGTACTGCGGATGATCACCACATGCGCGCCGTTGGCCAAGGTCGCGCGGGTCACGTTCTGGGCTTGTCCGGCGGCGGGCGCCGCAGCCTGCGCGGCTTGTGCGCGCAAGGAAGGCGGAATCATCCAAAGCAGAAGCAGCCACAAAACAAACAGAGACCCTTGCGGCAAAATCCGTGCGCTCTTCAACGTGAAATCTCCAGTTTTCCTGATTTTCCGGTTCCGGCCCGGAGAAGATGCATCCCCCTATGCTATTCGATTCGATGGACGGCAGTTGGGATGAGTTGTTCCCGGTCTTGCCTGGGAGGGAAGCCAAAAGCGGCTACTGTGTTTTCTTCGCGAGAATGCCAGCACCCCAAGGCAGGCGAATCGAGGGGAGGCAGTTGGAGCCCTCCGCGGTTGCTTTGAGAGTTCCCTGCGCTTTGCCCAGAACAGAAGGGAAATCCACCACCGCCGCGTGGCCGCCCGAATCCGTCATCATCGTGAGACTGGCATTCTCGCCCTCCGATTCCAGCACCAACGGGATTTTGGTTTGCCCTGGAAATCCATCGGCAATGAGCAAAACCGCAGAGGCATTGGGCTCCGCGATTCTCACCTCAAGGGAGCATCCCTGATCGCGCGCAATCACGGGATGGGGAACCAGGGTGCCTTCGATCGACAACTGCTGATCCTTGCTGGAGAGAATGTACCGGATCGGCTCCGCAGTGCCCGCCTCAGGCATCACGTCGAGCTCGTCGCCGGGCGCTTTGAAGCTTGTCTCCTGCGCATCGGTCGGTCTGTGAATCATCACCAGGCCTTGAGAATTTGTGTAGATATCCTGGGTGCCGTAAGACAGTTCTTTGCCGACCAGCCAAATGCCCAGAGTGTATACCTTGTTTTCAGGGGCGCCATCCGCGAAAACCCGATACCGCGCCGGACCGGCCGCCGGCGTTGCCTGGTCGTCGATCTTTTCGAATCGCAAACGCAGTCCTTGTGGATCGAGGTCGCCCGCGCGTGGCGTATCCCATCGAATCTGACGGATGAGGTCAAAGAGCACTCCATGGGAAGGAACGGGCTGGCCATGGAAGCTCGAATACGTCAGGCCCTCCGTGTTTTTGGAAGATTGCGCACCGCAGAGGGACGCACTATGCAGGAAGACGCAGAGCAGGAAGAGAGCAAGAAAGCGAATGAACCGAACCATACATACAGTGTCTTCTATACATATTGCAAACGCAACAAAACTTCGCGGCCGTAAAAGTGACTTAAGGCCGCAGGAAACAAGCCGTAAACCCCCATCGCCACAGATTCTAAAAGAGAAAAGTGCGGCTTCAATCCTGCGCGATACGCGAGGGATGTTGCCGGCATCGCCGCAGTTCCATGGGAGTGCAGGGGGTGGCAGTCAGGCAACGGTCAGGCGAAGGCCGGATGCGCGCGGAGGATGGAGAGATGTGCGCTTCGCGGCTGTCGAGGGCCGGCGCATGTAGCGCCTCGACGTCCGCTTTGCGTGATTGCCCATTACCAAAGTCCAATGCCAGGTCAAAATCTTTTTCCGCCGGGTGCAGACCGATCATTCAAGCACTGTCATGTTGAGCGGAGTCCGCCGCGGCGGACGGAGTCGAAACATCTGCGGTTGTCTTTGTAAAAGCGGCGTGGGTTGACCTGAGCAGGGACTGGTACGATGTGGAGCCGGGTGCGCCTCCGGCGCTGCACCCACCTTTCGAGCAAAGAACGTTTGCGGTGATGGGTAGAGCAGGATGATGGGTGCTCCAGGTCTGTCCGCCGCGGCGGAAGACCTGGGAAAGCACAACCCTTTACTTACTCCTGTCATCCTTCGGGCTTGCTCAGGATGACAGTGCTTGGGTTGGGATTTGTGCTCTCCCAGGTCCCCAAATGCGAGGGACCTGTCAACGCGTAGGTGAACAGAAGTCTTTCCGGGCGGCACCACCACGTGCGCAGATTTCCAGAAATCTTCGCCGAGCGATTCGGCACGGGGCGCGCTGGGGCGGATCTTGCCGAGGCCAACCGAGACCACCGAGAGTCGGCGAGGTCGAAGCTGAAGAAGCTGCTCCTGGAGAAATTTAGGCAGGTCGCGAGACCCGGCGACGAGCGCTACGGAAAGTTCTACACGGTGGCCAAGAAAGTCGATAATGCGATGGCATAGTTTGCAATCCCCTTGCCGTTCCGCTATCATCAAAAAGTGCGTCCAGAGGAAAACTCTGGACCGTCAGTAGCACCACGGCATTTGGCTCCGGTCGATGGGATGTGGCGACAAAAACGTTGCCCTCCGGCCAGGAGTTCCGCTAAAGAGCGGGCTGGCAACTGCGGTGGGAGACGAGGGATGAATGGCCAAGACTGGCAAGAATATTGCGAAGGCGCGCGCTGCTGTCACCAAGCCCGCCTATCCGCTGCCGGAAGCGGTGAACCTGCTCAAGCAGGTCAAGTACGCAAAATTTGATGAGACGGTCGACCTGACCATGCGTCTGGGCGTCGATACGCGCCATGCCGACCAGATGGTCCGCGGCACGGTGGTTCTGCCGCACGGATTGGGCAAGACCAAGACCGTGGCCGTGATCGCCACCGGCGACCGCCAGAAGGAAGCGCAGGAAGCCGGCGCCGATTTCGTGGGTGGCGAGGAGATGGTCGAGAAGATCCAGAAAGAGAACTGGACCGACTTTGATGCGCTGATCGCCACGCCGGACATGATGAAGGTGGTCGGCCGGCTGGGCAAGGTGCTCGGCCCCAAGGGCCTGATGCC
>JASHQE010000268.1 GCA_030037705.1 Acidobacteriaceae bacterium
GAGCCCGCAGGCGAAATCCTGAGTCGCCTCGGCGACGAAGGACCTGAGGATTGAAAATATAGAAGGAGAAAATTGGTGGAGCTGAGCGGGATCGAACCGCTGGCCTCCTCGTTGCGAACGAGGCGCTCTCCCAGCTGAGCTACAGCCCCACGACCTTATCTATCTTACCAGCGCGGGGGCAATCCGGAAAGACGCACCCGGTGCTTTCTGAACATGCACTCCCTGCCAACGCCGCGCAGTGAGCGCTCAAGAGCCTCAGTTCTATCCTGATCGTCCAGCTTGCCCTGAATATCGCTTTGGCCCTCAAACGCTCCTCTTTAAACGCGAAGAGAATGCGGTGCTGTCAGGCACTACCGGATATGGACCAGCGCCGCGGTTGCAGCCGCAACGTTGACCGTCACGCTGCAATCAGAGACCGGCACTTCGTTCGGGACTCCGTGCCACCGGCCGTCGAGCGCAACCGGCTGGCTGCCGAAGGTAATCGGAGATCCTCCGTTATAGATACCCAGATTGCCCAGTTGTTCCGACGGCGTACTTCCGGAGGAAGCAAGCATCATGACCGTGGCCCTTCTTGCAAACGGGAGGAACCCAGTGATCGTTACGGTTGCAGCGTTAGCAGTGTCTTTATTGTTCAGAACCACATATGTGCCGCCCTCCGTGCCCACTGCGAAGGCAGTCAATGCAATGCCGCTGGCTGTGAGCGTGCTTTCCAAGAGCGCTCCTCTGCCGCTCTCGCGAAAGATCTGCGAGAAGAAAAACAGCCCATAATATAACGGCTGCACGGCGGTGATCACGCTGCTACTCTCGCCGATGGCGGCATAACCGGAGGTATCGCCCGTATTATGAAAATTCACTCCACTCGATCCATACTGCGCATTGGTGAAGACGAAGTCGATGGCCCAAAGCGCCGCTGCAAATGCGTTGGCCACACCGGCCGGATTCTTGCTGGAAAAGTACGAATTACACTCGTCGATTCGAAACGGCATGGAATTGGCTTTGGCTGCGGCTTGCAGGTTCTGCAACGCAGTTACAAGGTGCGGGCTGGGATAGGTCAGCATACCGGCGATCGAAGGCGCCGCGCTCGAGTAATTGCTGATGTAATAGTGCTCGGTCAGGAGCGCAATCTTGCCGGCCTCGCTGACGGCAAATTCTTCCGCCCACCCTTTACTGTCGCTCGACGCGGCCGGACCGGTGAAGACGGCATGCGGCACAGCCGCGCGAATGGCCTGCGCGAACTGCGTCCAGCCGGAAATCTCCGCGCCGCCGGAGATCGTTCCACCATCGAGAAAGATGTCATAGGTTATGCCATCGCCATAGAGGTCGGGTTCGTTGCCGATTTCGAATCCCAGCAATTGCCTGCCGAGGTGCTCCGCAGCGTATGCCGCCTCGCCCGCCGCTAACGTCGGAGACGCAGAGGAGCCGTCTTTTCCCCGGAAATTGACGCCGTAAATCACCTTCCAGCGCGGACATCTCCGTATCAGACTGGCAAAGTTCGCAATGTCGCTCGGCGCCACTTGACCACTGACCTGACCGCTTCCATCGGATGTCCATGTCGTCTCGTCTACGCTATTGGCGCCGATGCGCAGCACGCCGCCGCCGAGGGCATTCAGCAGTCCGACCAGATCGGTGTTATCGCCGCTCAAATAAACCGGCGAACGGTTGATGGAGTCTTTCTCAAAACTCAAGCTGGCAAAACTCGAATCCAGCAGGACTGAATTGGCCACGCGTGTTTGCTGGATACTCAACGTTGCGGAGACGCCGTTGGATGCATCCGCACCGGCGCCGGGCCAAACGCACATTTCGGCATCGGCGCGGGTGCAGTCGGCTCCCGCCGCCAACGCCGAGACGGCGGCGAGCGTCGTCAAGCGAACAAAATTTCTCCTGTCCATCGGCTGCAAAGAAAGCTGTAGAACTTGCTCTTTCGAGT
The DNA here is from genome assembly GCA_030037705.1 of Acidobacteriaceae bacterium. Taxonomy (GTDB): domain Bacteria; phylum Acidobacteriota; class Terriglobia; order Terriglobales; family Acidobacteriaceae; genus Telmatobacter. The sequence continues at coordinate 1,928 of JASHQE010000268.1, forward strand.
CCTTCGATTCGCTGGTCATAAAAAGATCCTTGTAGCGCTAACTTGACACATACTGCGCGAGTAAGCGCCGGATAAGCATGCGTAAGTAAGTGACGCAACACGAGTCCAAAGCCACTAATCCGGCTTTAACTTGCTGCATCGCCGACAAAGTGTGTTGAACGTGCCTTGAAACGTGCTGGAATTTACTGTTGCGGAGAGATCGACGTGCTTTTGCGCAATAACCCTGGAGATCGGGGAGAATGAATCGCAAGTAGTGAGCGCCAGTGCAGCTTCTAAGCTAGAGGCTTGAACCTAACAATAGGTTGCACTACGAACAAAATGTTTCTGGAACGAATTTTTGAGAAAAACAGCACCTAGCCTTCGGTCAGATCGCCTGCCGAAGAGGAAACGCGGGCACCGTGAAAAGAGCCCACGTCATTCAGGCGAAACGCTACACTCATGTTCATTCCCTTGTCAAGGACTGAACCAGTGGGACTGAACTGGTGGAGCTGAGCTGGTGAGCGTGAAAAGCCCTGCCAGCGCGCGAGAGAGAGAAAGCGACTGAAGCACAGGGCTTCCTCTCGCAGCGAATGGAAACGGCTCGCCTGCTAGAGCTGATTCATGTTCTGCAGGAACTCGGCGTTGTTCCGCCGTTTCTCCAACTGGCCGATGAGCAGTTCCATGGCTTCGACCGGAGACAACGGGTTCAGCACCTTGCGCAACACCCAGATGCGGGAGAGATCGTCCTTGGGAATGAGCAGTTCTTCCTTGCGCGTGCCGGAACGCTGAATATCGATAGCCGGGAAGACGCGCTTATCGACAAGCTTGCGATCGAGGATGATCTCCATGTTGCCGGTGCCCTTGAACTCCTCGAAGATCACCTCGTCCATGCGCGAGCCGGTATCGACAAGAGCTGTGGCAATGATGGTCAGCGAGCCGCCTTCTTCTATATTGCGGGCCGCGCCGAAGAAACGCTTCGGCCGCTGCAGCGCATTCGAGTCCACGCCGCCCGAGAGCACCTTGCCCGAAGGGGGAACAATGGTGTTGTAAGCGCGGGCCAGGCGGGTAATGGAATCAAGCAGGATGACGACGTCGCGCTTGTGCTCGACCAGGCGCTTGGCCTTTTCGATGACCATCTCGGCCACCTGCACGTGGCGCGCTGCCGGCTCGTCGAATGTAGAGCTGATCACCTCGCCCTTGACCGAGCGCTGCATATCCGTGACTTCTTCGGGACGCTCGTCGATGAGCAGCACGATGAGCACAACCTCGGGATGGTTGGACGTGATGGAGTTGGCGATCGATTGCAACAGCATCGTCTTGCCGGTGCGCGGCGGGGCAACAATCAGGCCGCGCTGCCCCTTGCCTACCGGCGTCAGTAGATCCATCACACGGCCGCTGGTGGCTTCGCGCACCGTCTCCATCTTGATCCGTTCCTGCGGATAAAGCGGCGTCAGGTTGTCAAAGAGGATCTTGTTGCGCGTCTCTTCGGGAGATTCGAAGTTGATCGCCTCGATCTTCACCAGCGCAAAGTATTTCTCGCCCTCATGCGGCGGACGCACGTTGCCGCTGATCGAATCGCCGGTTTTGAGATCGAACTTGCGAATTTGGGACGGCGAAACGTAAATGTCATCCGGGCCGGGAAGATAGTTGTAGTCGGGCGAGCGCAGGAAACCGTAGCCATCGGGCAAAATCTCAAGAACACCCTCGGCAAAGATGTGCCCCTCTTTTTCGCTCTGCGCCTGGAGAATCTTGAAGATCAAGTCCTGCTTGCGCAGGCCGCTCGTCCCGGGAATCTCGAGGGTCCGGGCGATGCGGCTCAGCTCGGTAATGTTTTTTTCTTTAAGTTCGGCGATGGTCATTGTTCAGTTCACCTGCAAGAGAGCGGGATGCCGGGATAGGAATGCGGAAAGGAAATATGTTCCGGAATCGATGGGGCGGGCATCGGGCACAGACTTGTCTTCAAAAATCACCCGAATTGAGCTGGAGTTTCGATTGCCAGGGGGGAAAAGAACTGCCGTAAACCGCTGCATAACTGAGAACGATCGAGTTGCAGGCGCCGTCAGGCTGCGCGGCGCCTTTCTATCGGTTGCGATGTCTGAGTTTGCTGAAGTATAGCCTGCCCCGGATTCGTCACATGAAAACGGCACAGCACATCATTGGTTGTGTCCTGGAGCCGTGTGTTCGGCTTGTGCAGCTTCCGCGTTGCCTTGCTCGCCAACTGACAGAGCTGATAACGATTGGACACATGAGAAAGTGCCCCAAATACCAAATCAGAACGCATTGCAAATCTCCTTCTTGAGTCCCTGTCCGGCCGGAACTCCTTGGCCCGCCGGTACAGCAGAGAAACGCATCCAGCTTCGCTTCTCGAAATTTTTCATTTCTTTAGACGCGCCGCTCGCGTCCACAGTTCAAATTGTTGACGCAAAGTTGCACGTTGTGATACAGGCCATCTGCAAGCCACGGCGTACTTTTTCCGGCACGGGAATCCATGCGCCACATTCCCATTTCCAGCGGATTCAATTCCGCCAGATCATCTATTTCTGAGCAGCCCCTCGCTCAAATTGGATGCAGGAATTTGCCGGCCGGAGCGCAAAATCGCACAACACAGCCGTGCCTAGGATGGCTCTTTTGAGAGTATACCCAGTGGGAGCATAGGTCAACTGTTTTTTCCGCAACCCTCCCGAGAATTTCTGCCTCCGTTTTCCTCTTTCGAATTTCCTCTTAACTTACAGATTCCAAGCGAGATCGTTGCACAGCCTTAGCTTCCCTTCGACTCAATCCTTCAGGCAATCCGCAGGGATTTCCGCACCGAGGTATCCGCCTGGTTATCAGCGGCCCGGGGCTGGAGTCTTGACAGACCATCGTCAGGACAGCGGCTCCTCCGCGTTAGGAGAACGCCAGGAATTTTTCGCGCCCGATGCAAAGGCCCTCGCTTCATTCTTGAAAGCGAAGATGAGTTGATTCAGACGGGGAAAGCTACACAGGATTCCGAGGAACACCAGAGCGAAGAAGAGCACGTCCCACATAGCCTCAAAAACCACTTCGCGCACCGGTTGCCCCCTTAGAGAACGCGCATGAGAAGTTTCTCAATTATTTGCTTATCTCTATTGTTATCGGCAACCGGTCAAAAGTTCTAAATGTCGAAGGTAACGTTTACTCGAAAGGAACTGACGCGGCGCTTGCACTGATCCGGATCGAATGGACAACCTGTTGAAACTTCACATCTAGAGCTGGTTGCATAAATGGTCCTGGTCAGGTAAAGAAACTTCCCTCAGGGGCTAAAGCCCGAGTGTTCATGAGGCTTTTGCGGCACGACTCAAGTCGTGCCCTGTTACGAAACCATTTATGCAACCAGTTCTAGTCCCTAGTGTGGTGAGTCAGAAGTTCATAACATAAGTCGAAGTCCCGAACCGCAGATCCTTCGACTCCGTCCGCCGCGGCGGACTCCGCTCAGGATGACAGCGGCAATTATGTTGCGGATTTAAGACTCAGGACACTAGTCTCTAGTCCCTAGTCCCTTTCCCTTCGCCATCTGTGAGGCAACCGCCGAAACAGCGAGGATGCCCCCGAT
>JASHQE010000269.1 GCA_030037705.1 Acidobacteriaceae bacterium
CATAACAGTGCTTGAATGATCGGTTCCCCAGCAACCCCTCTCGACACGCGAAATTCACGGCTTGCCCCGCAACGCGCGATAACCGATATCGCGGCGGTAGTAAATGCCCTCGAACTGGATCTCAGCCAGTGCCTGATAGGCCCGCGCCAGTGCTTCCTCAAGCGAACCGGCTGCAGCGGTGACTCCCAATACGCGCCCTCCGGATGTAAGCAGCTGGGGTCCCACCTGCGCGGAACCGGCATGAAACACCTGCACGCCCGGAACGTGCGCTGCGGCGCCAAGGCCGCTGATCGGCAATCCAGTCTTATAAGCACCGGGATAACCGGCGGAGCTGGCCACCACGCAGGCCGAGGCGCCGGGAGACCAGCGCAGTTCCGCCTCACCGAGTCGTCCATCGATGCAGGCCTCGAGCGCATCGACTGGGTCGCTTTCGAGCCGCACCAGGAGCGCCTGTGTCTCCGGATCGCCGAAACGCGCGTTGAATTCGAGCACCTGCGGTCCGCGCGCCGTCATCATCAGGCCGATGTAAAGAACGCCTCGAAAGGGCGTATCCTCTTCAGCCATGCCGTGCACGGTGGGCTCGGCGATATGGCGCATGATCCACTCGCGCATCGCGGGGGCGAGCAGCTCGTCAGTCGTGTAGACGCCCATGCCGCCGGTATTCGGGCCGGTGTCACCCTCTCCGACGCGTTTGTGGTCCTGGGCGGGCAGCAGCGGAACGACATGCCGGCCGTCGCTCAGACAGAGGAAGCTGAGCTCGTCGCCCTCGAGGAATTCCTCGATCACGACCTGACGTTCAGCCTCGCCCAGCAGCTCCCCGGAAAACAATCCATGCGCAGCTTCGAGCGCCGTTTGCCGCGAGGTGCAGATGACGACGCCTTTGCCAGCCGCAAGCCCGTCGGCCTTCACGACAATCGGCGGATGGAAGGCGTCGATGGCTCTCTCGAGCTCGGCCGCGGTGGAGCAAATCGCGTATTTAGCGGTGGGAATGTTGTGCCGCTGCAGGAACCGCTTCGCGAAGCCCTTACTCGTTTCGAGCATGGCCGCGGCGCGCGTGGGCCCGAAGGCGCGCAGCCCGCGCTCCTGGAGCGCGTCCACAATCCCCAGGGAAAGCGGCAACTCCGGCCCGACGATGGTCAACGCAGGCTGCTCGGCCTCAGCTAGCTTCACCATCGCGTCCACGTTCTTGAAGTTTACGGGAACGCAGCGGGCGCTCTGCGCGATGCCGCCGTTTCCCGGCGCGCACACCACCTCCGTAACCCGTTTGCTGCGTGCTACCGCCCAGGCCAGCGCGTGCTCGCGCCCACCGGAACCAAGGATCAAAACCTTCATCGCGCCCAACCCTGCCTTCTTAGCCTTAGATAAAAGCCGACAGGTTATGGTCAGGCAAAAGGGGTGGGGGAAGTCAAACCGAGAGAAAGGAGATTTTCATTGCTCTCGGATTGGCAGTGGGTCAGTTTGAAGGGGCATGGCTTCAGCCATGCCGAAAAGGCGCAAAATTCGAGGGGGGCTTTAGCCCCTGAGGGATGGGTTTACGCAAACTGACCCACTACCCTCGGATTGCCGCTAACCTCAATCTGCCTACGCGAATGCCGCTGTCACTGGCCCTACATAATTTACCGGAGCGTGATCGGCCAGCGGACGCTCGCCTGTCAAGCCGTTTTATAGTCTTCGCTCCGCTTATACTGAGCCTGTGGCGGTTCCAGGATGGCTATGCGATGGCTATGTCGATGGCTGTGTCCTGAGGCGCTACACCCAAGTCGGCCTGGTCCATCGGCGGCAGGAGGGGCGACCGGGAACATGCTGCCATGTATGCTTCCCCTATACTGATCCGCGATACAACGCCCGTCGCACGCACACCATGGTCGAAACCCGCATCAAGCCGCATTCTGAACAAGCTTCCGAAGCGGCGCAGCACGCGGAGCAGCGGCGTCTTTACCGGCGCAACCAGACCTTCGGGCTCGTGATCCTGGCTGCGGCGATTTGCATCTGGTGGCTCTTTCACACCAATCCCAAGTGGATCTTTCCGCCGGGCTGGTGGCGATGGTAAGGCAGGGATCAGAGATCAGAGATCAGAGATCCGTTCGAGAGTCGGCGATCGCCGCTGACATGGGCGAAAACAAGCTCCCGTTCCTTTTGATTCTTCTCGGTCCTACGGGCAGTGGTAAGACGGCGCTGTCGCTTGCTCTCGCCGAGCGCTTCGGCGGCGAAGTCGTGAGCTGCGACTCAGTGGCCGTCTATCGGGGTATGGAACTGGGCACAGCCAAGCCGACGCTGGAAGAACGTGTACGCGTGCCGCACCATCTGATCGACGTGGCCGAGCCGAACGAGCCCTACACTGCGGGCCGGTATATGAAAGCCGCGCGGACTGTGCTGCGCGAGATCAGCGCACGAGGCCGTCTGCCGATCATCGCCGGCGGAACGGGCCTCTATCTGCGCGCGCTTACAGAAGGTTTGTTCGCCGGGCCAGCGCGGCAGGAGACCTTGCGGGCACGGCTTTGGTCCAAAGCGCAAAAGCACGGAAGTGACGCCTGGCTGCACCGGATTTTGCGGCGCTTCGATCCGATCTCCGCGGCGCGCATTCATGCGAACGACACGCCCAAGCTGATCCGCGCCATCGAGGTCTGCCTAGCTGCACGAAAGCCGATGTCGGAAGTGCTGGCTCGCGATCCCCTTACCGGCTTTCGCCTGCTCCGGATTGGCCTGAACCCGCCGCGCGCCCAGCTTTACGACTGCCTCAACCGCCGATGCACGGAGATGTTCTCGGCGGGACTCGTCGAAGAAACGCGCGAGCTACTTGCACAGTATGGGCCAGTGAAGGCGCTGGACTCACTCGGTTACAGGCAAGCGCGCGCTGTACTGGCAGGCGAGATGAACGTGGCGGAAGCGATCAAGGCTGCACAGCAGGGCCATCGCAACTACGCCAAGCGCCAGTTGACGTGGTTCCGGCGCGAGCCTGAGGTGCACTGGATTGCCGGCTTCGGCGACGATGACCAAACCGCCCGCGCAGCGATGGAACTGGTCGGGTGCGCGCGGTATCCAATTTAGACTGGATGATGAAAAGGCTGCGCTCCCGCGAAACAAAGGCGCGCCGGAACGGAGTTTCCCTTGCCTGAGACGGTTTCTGAGACCATCTATGACGTGGCAGTGATTGGCGGTGGACCTGCGGGTTACACAGCGGCCATCCGTGGAGCGGAATACGGCCTGAAAGTGGCGCTCATCGACGCGAGCCCCAAGCTGGGCGGCACCTGCCTGCACGTGGGCTGCATTCCCACTAAGGCCCTGCTCTTCAATGCCGAGCTCTGGGACCACCTGAAAAACGCAGCCGAATTCGGTATTGCTGGCATCGGCACGCCGCAGCTCGACTGGGCCGCGGTGCAGACGCGCAAGAACGGGATCATCACCAAGCATGTCAAGGGACTCGAGTTCCTGATGAAAAAGCACAAAATCGCCGTGATCGGCGGCTACGCGCGGCTGACCGGCGCAGCGAAAGACGGTGTACATACGCTCGATGTGACCGCAATAGGCGATGGCGCGAAGAGCCAAGTGAAGGCGAAGAACGTGATTCTCGCCTCGGGCTCGCAGGCCAAAATGCTGCCCGGCCTGAAAGCGAACGAGCGCATTCTGACGAATATCGAAATTCTCTCGCTCCAGGAACCGCCCAAGTCGCTTGTCGTGATCGGTGCGGGCGCCGTAGGTGTCGAGTTTGCGTCGATCTTCCGCAGCTTCGGAACCGAAGTGACGATTCTGGAGTTTCTGCCCCGTGTGGTCCCGGTGGAAGATGAAGAGATTTCGAAGGAGCTGGTGCGCGTCTTCAAAAAGCGCGGCATCGACATCAACACCGGCGCAAAGGTCGAGCAAGTCGAAGAGACCGCAACCGGTGTTCGCGTCACGTTCACCGACGTCAACGGCACAAAGCAGGTGAAGGAAGCCGAGAAGGTGCTGGTCGCCGTGGGCCGCGCTCCGCAGACTTCAGACGTAGGCGCGGACAAGACACGCATGGAGGTCGACCGGGGCTTTGTGAAGGTGAATGAACACCAGGAGACCGCCGAGCCGTGCGTCTACGCCATCGGCGACATCGTCGCCGGTCTGCCGCAGCTTGCGCACGTGGGCGCGATGAGCGGTATGATCGCCATGGCCAAGATCGCCGGACGCAGCTACCGTCCGGTGCGCCGCGACCGCATTCCGAATTGTACGTACACTGAGCCGCAGATCGGCTCGGCAGGGCTTACGGAGGCTCAGGCCAAAGAGAAAGGGCATGAAATCAAGGTGGGCAAGTTTCCCTTCGGCGGCAACTCGAAGGCCACGATCGTGGGCAGCCACGACGGCTTTGTGAAGATTGTCTCCGACGCGAAGTACGGCGAGATTCTTGGCGTGCACATCATCGGCCCGCAGGCCACCGAGCTCATCGCCGAGGCCATCGCCGTGATGGAACTAGAAGGCACGGTGGAAGAGATGATGTTCACCATCCATGCGCACCCCACGCTGAGCGAGTCCATGCTCGATGCGTATGGTGCGGTGAACGGGATGGCGATTAACGCGTGAGGGGCTGGGTGAGCGTACCGCTCTAAACCCTGTCCAACTCGGCAAAAAGCTCATTGGGCACGATGCGGATCGGCGTTCCAGGAATCGCGAGTTCGCCCGAGCGGACCAGTTCCAGTCCATTTGATGTGCCGCGATACGCCACGCGCGCATAGGGATCGACAACCCAGACATGCTCGATGCCAAAAGCCAGGTACTCCGCTGCTTTGATTTCGGTTTTACGCAGAGGTATATCCGGGGACTGAACTTCAATCACCAGAAGCGGCGGATGGGTAAGGATTGGCTCGCGAATTGAACCCTCGCGTAAAACCGTTATATCCGGAACGCGGAAGTGTGTCCTTTGTGTTTGTACGCGCTGCTCGGGGAGCGGATAGACCTTCCACGCATCCCGGTTTTTTAGGAACAAGCCAATTAAGATGCCCTGCACATACGCATGCTCGAACTCGCCCAAGTCACGCTCCTCGATCACCCCGTCCACGTACTCGCAGTCGTGCTCGTAGACGGTCGAGAGATATTCCTCGACGCTGACCGGCTTTTCGTATGCAGGCTGCGTAGCCATGGAGACAGTATCCTCCGATTTCGAGTTGTAGGCTAGAGCAGTTCCCGAATGAATGTTGACTTTTTAAAAGTCGAGTAGGGGGGCGTGCTTTCGGACTACACCCATTCGGGAACTGCTCTAGGGCCTCTTACAACTTCCCCAGCCAGGTCTCTGACCGCATGACTTTGCACCATCTTTGGGTGCCCCAGGTCTCGTCCGCCGCGGCGGATGAGACCTGGGAAGCCACGATGCGGATGAAGCGAATTCATGCGGTCAGAGACCTAAGGCTTTTTACAACTCCGTCGACTGGCTTGCCACCAGAGCCTTGGCTTTGGCGATAAATTCTGTCAGCGGCACGGAGCCCTGGTCGCCCTTGCCACGCGTGCGGACGCTTACTGTGCCGGCTGCTTCTTCCTTGTCGCCGAAGACGAGAATATACGGCGCCTTCTGGTTCGCGAAGTCGCGGATCTTGGCATTCATCTTTTCATTGCGTGCATCTGTCTCCACGCGGAAGCCCGCTTCTTTGAGTTTTTGGTTGAGCTTTTCGGCATAACCGAGATGCCGCTCGCTGATCGGCACCAGTCCCACCTGCACCGGCGCGAGCCACAGTGGAAACGCGCCGGCATAATGCTCGATAAGCACGCCAAAGAAGCGCTCTACGGATCCGAATAACGCGCGATGCACCATCACCGGCTGATGCCGCTCGCCGTCTTCGCCCACATATTCGAGCTCGAAGCGCGCCGGCAGGTTGAAATCGAACTGCACGGTCGAGAGCTGCCATAGCCGGCCGAGCACGTCGACGAGCTTCACATCGATCTTGGGGCCGTAAAATGCCGCCTCGCCGGGGATGGTCTTGTACACGATGCCTCGGCTCTTGAGCACATTATCGAGCGAGCGGATAGCGAGGGTCCAATTGTCATCCGAGCCGGCGTAGTGGGCGCGGTCATTGGGATCCCACGTGGAAAGCTCAACCTTGAACTCCGAGAAGCCAAAAGTCTTGAGCACCGCTTCGGCAAAATCGATACAGGCAGCCACTTCACTCTCGATCTGCTGAGGGGTGCAGAAGATGTGCGCATCATCCTGCGTGAAACCGCGCACGCGCAGCAAGCCATGCATTGTGCCGGAGCGTTCATAACGATACACATTGCCCAGCTCGGCGTAGCGCACAGGCAGATCGCGGTAGCTCTTAGGCGAGTTCTTGTAGATAAGGATGTGGAACGGACAATTCATCGGCTTCATCCGGTAGTCCGCGTCGTCGAGCTTCATCGGCGTGAACATGTTGCCTGCGTAGAAGCCTTCATGCCCTGAAGTCTGCCACAGGTTTACGCGCGCGACGTGGGGCGTATAAACGAGCTGGTAGCCGCGGCGCAGGCACTCGTCGCGCATCCAGTCCTCCATGATCTTGCGGATCATGGCGCCCTTGGGATGCCAGAAGATGAGGCCCGCACCGGCGAGCTCCTGAATGCTGAAGAGATCGAGCTGCTTGCCCAGCACGCGATGGTCGCGCCGCGCGGCTTCTTCGAGTCGCGCAAAGTGCTCGTCCATATCTTTTTTGGAGAAAAACGCTGTGCCGTAAATGCGCTGGAGCTGGGGATTCTTCTCGTCGCCAAGCCAGTACGCGCCGGCAAGCGAAAGCACCTTGAAGGCCTTGACGCGACCGGTCGAGGGCACATGCGGGCCGCGGCAGAAATCGATGAAATGGCCGTTGCGATAAAAGCTCACCTCGGAGCCGGGCTCAGTGAACCTGGTCACAAAGTGAAGCTTCATGAAATCGCCGTCCTGTTCGAACTGCTCGAGCGCCTTTTCACGCGGCACATATTCGCGCACAAATTTCTCGTCGCGCGCGACGATTTCGATCATGCGCTCCTCAATCTCGGCCAGGTCTTCGGGCGTGAAGGGCTTCTCGCGGTAGAAATCATAGAAGAACCCGGAGTCCGTGGCGGGGCCGTGACCGAGCTTGGTCTCCGGAAAAAGTTCGAGCACGGCAGTGGCCATCACGTGCGCGGCGGAATGGCGCACCACTTTGACCGCTTCAGGATCTTTCTCTGTGACGAGTTCGAGATGCGTGTCCCCGGTGAGCGGAGTCGAGAGGTCAACCAGGCGCGAGGCCGTTGCATCTTGCGCGGCATACATCGCAGCTTCCGAATCTTCTCCTGCGCTCGATTGCGAGGCGGAGCCGGTGACCGGCGTCAGCCTGGCCACAAGGGACGCAGCAGCCAGCCGCGGCGAGATGGAGTTGGCGATCTCAAGAGGCGTTGTGCCCGCCGGCACCTCTCGCACAGTACCGTCGGGCAGATGGACAGCAATCAATGGCGTGCTCATGCGTATTTTTAATTCCCAAATGGCTGCGCCCGCTTGAAACGAGCGGTCTCACGATAACACCTTAGGATATAACGCCGTGCATCAAGCTCGGGTTTGAGGCGCAGAGTTCGCTGAGGGTAAGCGATACCTTTTCTTATTTCTTTGGTAATTTCGATTTCTCTTTTTCTCTATTGCGAAAAGTTCGCGCGGGCGATGAAGTACATGTGGAATGGAATCACGATGATTCCGATAGTAATAACAGTTACCTTCGATTGGGGATGACGCAGTGGCACAAAAGACCGCGAGCGTTGCCATGGATGGGGAATAGCGAGTGACGGTTCGAATAGCTATCGTTATATACATAGCTTAAAAAAACCGGCCGGTTTATATATATGAGGCTCGAAATGCAAGTGCTGTGCAGAAGGACGACGGGGAACGCTGAGTTTCATTGCTGCGTATGTGGACAGGGTTTTGTGTTGTTCTGGGAGCGGCAGTCGCGCTCAGAGCGGACAGAGATGTTGCATGAAATTCAGGAGACGCTGCGGCGACATCACCGTGCGGCTCCGGGACCAGAGGCTCACCCGCAAGGAGGGTTTCTGGCGCCTCAAACGAAAGGGCAGTTGGAATTTTCCGGTGCAGGCGTTTCAGGGAGCGCACCGAGGTGGGAGCTTTAGCTCGCATCCTAAGGAGCTCGTATCCGCAAAACAGCGGGAAAGAGAGTCTTCGGATGCGGTCATAAAGGACGGTCTAGGTGGTAAGGCCGATGTCTGCGCGGGAGCGCAGAAGGGTGTATCTGAAGTTCGCATCGGAGCCTGACGGCACGAGAGCGAACCTTAAATAAATATAGATGGTTAGCTTGCGATGCCGGCCAGCGACTTCACCCTTTGAGGTCATCGCTGCCGGCGTCGATTTCTTTGCGCGTAACCCACTTATATTTGTGCCGGCGCAAGAGCCGAAAGGCCGATAGCTTCTGAGACACAAAAAGCCGGGGATCTCCCGGCCCTTTGTGTTGGTTTGCTAGATTCTGCCGGAATCCGGCCGGTGGGAGGTTTTTACAGCGGCTGCACGTCGGCAGCCTGCCATCCCTTGGGGCCTTTCACAACGTTGAACTGCACGGCTTGACCTTCCTGCAGGCTCTTGAAACCGCTTGAATTAATTGCGGAGTAGTGCACGAAGACATCTTCGCCGTTCTGACGCGAGATAAAGCCGAAGCCTTTTGCGTCATTAAACCACTTTACAGTACCTTGTTCCATTTTGATCGTATTTCCTGGTTTGAATTGCGCTGGAGGAATCGGAGCGACCACTGGCAGAATCTTGCTTGGTTGGGCGAGTACTGCTCACGCCCGGTTCGGATCTAACGCTGGCAACAGTATAGCATCTCTGTCAAAAACCAGGCACTTTTTTCTTCGTGGGGTGATTCACCCTTCAGGGTGTTTTCTTATAATTAACACATTCTAAATGGCTTATATTATAATGCGACCCTGTGATAATGTGAGAAGTCGGTATGACTCACGATCCGGTACCTGATCTGCTGAAACATGCTGTCGAGGATTTAAGGCAGAGATTTGCCTATCTGCCGGGTCATGAATCTGCCATAGATCAAAGTGCTATTCAGCACGTGTTGGATATGGCCGCGCAGCGGCTCGCCGATAATTACCCTTACTTTCATCCTCTCTATGCCGGGCAGATGCTCAAGCCGCCGCACCCGGTGGCGCGGGCCGCATATGGGTTGGCGATGACCATCAACCCTAACAATCACGCCCGGGATGGCGGCCGAGCCAGCTCCGAGATGGAGGTGGAAGCGGTCGGGGAAATTGCGGCGATGTTCGGCTGGACGGAATTTCTCGGGCATCTGACTTCGAGCGGAACCCTGGCCAATCTGGAGGCACTGTGGATCGCCGGGCAGCTGGCGGCGGGCAAACGCGGCAATGCAAGAATTCTGGGCTCGGAGCAGGCGCACTATACCCACCACCGGATCTCGGGTGTGCTGCGCCTGGAGTATGCGAGCGTTCCGGCGGATGGTTCCGGGCGCATGGCTCTGGAAGCACTGGAAGAGGAGCTGCGCAAAGGAGATGTGGGTACGGTGGTGGTCACGTTGGGCACCACGGGCATTGGCGCAGTGGATCCGCTCGACGAGATTCTGGCGCTGCGCGAGAGATACGGCTTCCGCGTGCACGTGGATGCGGCTTACGGAGGCTACTTCGGGCTGATTGCCGGCGAACTCAGCGAGCCGGCGCGGCGGGCGTACGCAGCCATCGGACAGGCCGACTCAATCGTGATCGATCCGCACAAACATGGATTGCAGCCCTACGGGTGCGGCTGCGTCCTCTTTCGCGATCCGGCGGTGGGGAGGTTCTACAAGCACGATTCGCCGTACACGTACTTCACCTCAAAGGAGTTGCACTCCCACCCCGGCGAGCATCCGCCGCAACGGACACCCGCTGCGGGCCCGGTGCACCTCGGCGAGATCAGCCTGGAGTGCTCGCGTGCCGGGGCCGCGGCTGTGGCGCTGTGGTCTACGCAGAAGCTATTGCCGCTCATTCCAGATGGCGAGTTTGCGCGCGGACTGGCTTGCGGGCGAAGGGCGGCGCTGGAGCTGCACCGGCGGCTGAGGAGCGATCCGCGCTTTGAGACAATGATTGCAGGGACCGCAGACGGACCGGAGCTGGATATTGTGGTGTGGAAGGTCAAAGCGGACTCGCTCGAAAAAGCATCCGCGCTCGCTCAGGAGCTGTTCGACCGGTGCGCTGAGAAACAATTGCACCTCGCTCTTGTACAATTGCCGCACTCCTGGTTTGGGAGCCGCGCCGGTATCCAAAACGGGAGCCGAAATCTCGGGGAGCAGGTAACCTGCCTTCGCTCCGTGCTGATGAAACCCGAGCACGAGACATGGCTCGGCGAGATCTGGACACGGCTCACCGCGGCAGCCACAGAATTGTAAGAGAATGGTAAGACATTTTTAAGGGTTTGAGTTTAGAGTAGTAAGAAAACGTTGTCATCACGGCAACAAATTGCACGGCAGCAGGTTGCGGAGTTGAACTGAATGGTCTCCAAGAGTTCTTTAGAAGCTGAGGTTGCGATCCGGAACATGCACAATCCACCAGTTCTCCGTTCGTTGCACATCGACCGCTTTCACGCTGAGCCGGCAATTTTTCGAGCGCCTGGCAGGGTGAACCTGATCGGCGAGCACACCGACTACGCCGAGGGGTTCGTGATGCCGGCGGCCATCAATTTCGCTACATTGGCCGGTATCTCGCCGCGGACAGACGGCAAAATCGTGATTTATTCCGAGAACTTTGGCGAGGAGATGGTCTTCGACGCGGCTGCTCTGCCGAGGATACGAACCCGCCACTGGAGCGATTACCCCATGGGCGTGGTTCATGTGCTTGCCGGCGAGGGACATGCGATTCCCGGTTTCAGCCTGAGCCTGTGGGGCGATGTGCCGCTCGGATCCGGGCTCTCAAGTTCGGCGTCGGTGGAAGTGGCCACGGCTCTTGCAGTGGAGTCGCTGATCGGAGCCAATGATCCCGGGCCGGTACTGGCAAGACTCTGCCAGCGCGCGGAAAACGAGTTTGTGGGCGCGAGTTGTGGAATCATGGACCAGTTCATCTCGGTCAATGGGAAAGAGGATCATGCCCTGCTTCTCGACTGCCGGGATCTGAGCTTCCGATTGGCGCCGATTCCGGATCATGTGGCGCTGGTGATCGCCAACACGATGGTGAAACACTCGGTGGCGGGCGGCGATTATACAACGCGGCGGGCAGAGGTCGAAGATGCCACGCGGGTCCTGGCGCGTCATCGGCCGGAGATCCGGTTCCTGCGCGATGCGACGCTTGCAGATCTCGATCAGTGGGGGCATGAGATGGCGCCGAAATCCCGGATGCGGGCACGGCATATCATCAGCGAAAATCTGCGCACGGTGGCTGCTGCCGACGCACTGATGCGTGGCGATATGGCCGAGCTGGGCCGGCTCATGGCAGAAGCCCATCGAAGCTACAGCCAGGACTTCGAGGCCAGTTGCGTGGAAGCCGACACGATGGTGGATCTGGCTCAGGATTTGCCGGGGCTGATTGGAGCGCGGCTGACGGGCGGAGGGTTTGGCGGCTGCACCATCAACCTGGTGGAGCAAAAAGATGCCGATGCGTTCGCCGCAGCGCTGGGCGGCCGCTATGCTGCGCAGATCGGCATTGTTCCGGAGATCTACGTCTGCCATGCCGCAGGCGGCGCGGGCAGGCTGGACCAGGCGTAAACGCCAAAGCT
This sequence comes from Acidobacteriaceae bacterium, assembly GCA_030037705.1. Classification (GTDB taxonomy): domain Bacteria; phylum Acidobacteriota; class Terriglobia; order Terriglobales; family Acidobacteriaceae; genus Telmatobacter. The sequence goes on from JASHQE010000269.1 coordinate 11,642, forward strand.
GCATCTAAGCCGGAAGCAGGAGAATTTATCCCGTTGTGGGCGGAGCCATGCAACTTTCCGTACTGCGGCGGGTAACACCCCTGTGGTAGCAACAAGACGGCCGTTGGGTGGTTTCCCTTGGTAAACTTGAAAAGCGTTTCTTCCGGTACAGATCGCGGAAGAACCGTGTACTTGCGTCCGGCGGTACGGTCTTTCGATTGAGTGCCATTTCGCCGGCTGCGGCGTCTGCAGGATTGCTATATCCAGTTTGTCGGCCATCCTGGACGGGCCGCGGAAGCGCGACGGAGAATCGTGAGCATGCAACCGACATCGTTCAAGCCATATTCTTACGAGAGTTTTCCTAGTTCGGGCCTGGTAGCTTACTTTTCCATGGAAATTGCCATTCATCCGGGAATGCCTACGTATTCGGGCGGCCTGGGTGTTCTCGCCGGAGACACGCTGCGCTCCGCGGCCGACCTCGGTGTGCCGATGGTAGCCTTTACTCTGCTGCACCGGAAGGGATACTTCCAGCAACATCTGGATGCGGCGGGCGTGCAGACTGAACAGATACAGCCCTGGAATCCGGCCGACTTCTGCACCGAGGAGCCGGCGCGGATTACGTTGCTCATTGAAGACCGCGTGGTGACGGTGCGCGCGTGGCGTTATGATCTGGAGGGCCGCTTCGGGCATGTGGTGCCGATCTATCTGCTCGACACGGATCTGGACGGAAACTCCGGATGGGACCGCGGCCTGACCGATCACTTGTACGGCGGCGATACCAACTACCGGCTGCAGCAAGAGATCGTTCTTGGGATGGGCGGCGTACGGATAGCCAATGCGCTGGACCTGAAAGTAAACGTCTACCACATGAACGAGGGCCACGCTGCGTTGCTTACCTTGGCGCTGCTCGAGGGGCAGCTCGGCGGAGGGCCGCTGCGCATGGTCACGGAGGCGGACGTCGAGCAGGTGCGTAAGAGATGTGTGTTTACGACGCACACACCGGTTCCGGCGGGCCATGACCGTTTCTCCACTGAGCAGGCAATGCGTATCCTCGGCGCCGACCGCACGGCCCGTCTGCAGCAGCAGGGATGTTTCCGGGACGGTCTGCTCAACATGACACTGCTCGCGCTGCGCTTCTCGCGTTATGCGAATGCCGTGGCCATGCAGCACGGCAAGGTTTCGCGCGAGATGTTTCCGGAGTTCGCCATCGACACGATTACCAACGGCGTGCATGCGCCGACGTGGGTCTCGGAGCCCATGCAGCAGCTCCTGGATGATCACATTCCGGCGTGGCGGCGCGACAATCTTTACTTTCGCAATGCGATCGATTTGCCGGTGGGGAAGGTTTTGGAGGCGCATGCGCGGGCGAAAGAGGAGCTGCTGGCTGAAGTCGGATCGCGGACCGGGCTGGTGCTCAATCCGAAAGTGCTTACGCTCGGGTTTGCGCGCCGCGTGGCCACCTACAAGCGTGCCACGCTGATGTTCACTGATCCCAGGCGGCTGGTGGAGATTGCCGAGACGGCGGGCGGATTGCAGATTCTCTATGCCGGTAAGGCGCACCCGCAGGACGAGCCGGGCAAGGCGCTGATTCAACATGTGGTGGAAGAAGCGGCTAAAGTCTCCAGCGAACTGCTGCGGATCGTCTACCTCGAAGACTACGCATGGGGCCTGGGCGCGAAGCTCACCGCGGGCGTGGATGTGTGGGTGAACACGCCAAAACGTCCGTATGAAGCCTCGGGGACGAGCGGGATGAAGGCGGCGATGAATGGCGTGCCGAGCTTGTCGATTCTCGATGGCTGGTGGATCGAGGGCTGCGTCGAAGGCGTGACCGGCTGGGCAATCGAAGACGGCGTTACCGACGAAGAAGAGGCGCAGTCGCTCTACCGCAAGCTCGAAACCGCGGTGGTTCCGCTTTACCGCGAATCGCCGGAGAAGTGGGCCCATCTGATGCGGACCACGCTGGCCTTCAACGCTTCGTACTTTAATACCAACCGCATGGTGAAGCAGTACAACCGGAACGCGTATTATCCCGAGCGGCTGGTGGAAAAGGTCAAGGTGGAAGAAGAAGCCTATGCAGTCTAGGACTACAATGTGCGTCGATTGCGGATGCGCATCATGTGCGGCGCAAGCCACATTTTTCAAATGTTAATTTTCGCGCATACTCCTCGTCGATTGAATGCCCGCACTTGGCATTCTCCAGACACTGGGGTATGCTGAGTCGCGAGAATCATTCCGACAAATTAAGGGGGATGAAACGTGGCGATCACGCGGCAGGTTATTACTTCGCTGACAGGCGATGGGACAGACATTCTCGGCACCAAGGTACTTGCTGTAAAGATCGCAGACGAGAGTATCGTCTCCGGTTCGCTGCTCACGGTGGAGAGCAATCACTTCTGTGTGCTCAAGTCGCGCGGCGCGGTGTTGAACGTCTACGAGACCGGCCAGTATGCGCTGACCACCCCCGACAAGCCGCTGCTCGGCTCCATCGCTTCGGGATTTTTCGGCGGCAACTCGCCCTGGGTGTACGAGGTCATCTACATCAACCGTTCGAAACTGCTGATCCGCAGTGAGGGCGTGGCTACCAGCGAAGAGATGGCCGAGATGGCCTACCAGGTGGACTATTACATCCACGTCGACACCAAGGAAGCGGCCCTCGATCTCATCACGCACCTGCCTTTCAACGGCCACATTATCGACACGAAGGAAGTGGCCGACTATGCGGGTCCGGCGATCGAGCAATCGATCAACCAGATCGTGCAGGTGACGAAGATGGAAGACATCAACGAGCACATCAACGAGGTGCGCGAGCTGGTGAAGAACCATCTTTCGGAGTTCCTGAAGACCTACGGTATTACGCTCAACGATCTCAAGATCCTCATCATGCCTAAGGATGAGCGCATGCGCGAGCTGATTTCGCTGCAGGCGATCGGGCTTTCTCCGATTGAGGCGGTGCGCTATTACTTAGCGCTCAAGATGGCGGATAAGGGATTGGTTTCCGCGCCTAACGCTGCAGCGGGCGTGCCCTTCGCCATCGGCGGTCCTGCGACGGGATTTTATCCGGTCAGCAATGAAACCGGATTGAACGGAGCAAAATAGTGCCGGGCGATAGTTTTTACGACGCCGGTGTCTTGCGGCAGATCGCGACCAATCTGTTTTACGGCTGGGGCTATAACTTCTATCGCAAGGAAAATCAGCTTCGCGCCGACGATCAGATGATCCGCAGCAAGGCTGCATCGCTGCTCGGGGAGGCGATGGCCAATGTGTGCTCCGCCGAAAGCGAATACCGGCGCGAGTATCTGCCGCCGCCCACGCGGGCCAAACCATTTCCCGCTGCGGAGGCTGTTGCTTCGGCGCAAAAGCTGGAGCGGTTGGGAAAGGCCATTGGCGCGGTGGAAGCGCAACTGCAACATCAGCCGGTGCCCGAGAACGACCGCATGACGCAGCGCTACCGCCAGGAGGCGCCCACGCTGCAAAAGCTCATCGAGTACGACGAGCGGCTGGTGGGCCAGTGCGAGCTGCTGCGCAAAACGGTCAGCGCACAGGATGGGCCGGCGATCCTGAAAGGCATGAACGATCTGGAAGCCGGTCTCGACGCAATCCGTGAGACGCTGCGCAATCGCGAGGCGGTGCTACTCGCTCGTGCGTGATAAAAGTCGCCAGTGCAAAACCACATTTATGCAGCCAGTTCTAAGGTTTGGTTTCCGGGCAAGGCTCAGGCATGAGCTCTGGTGTGAGCCATTGGTTATCGAGGACGAGCGGATGCCGGGCGGCAAAGCGAAAGAGCATAAGGACGCCGAGGAGCAGAAAGGTACAGGCCAGAATCCAGCGAGTGCGAGGAAAGCACAGAGTCGATTTGCCATCCCCCTGCGCGGCCGGTTCAGAGTGGCGAAGATTGAGCTTGCCGCGCAGGTAGGCGCTCAACAGGTCTAGGTCGAGCGGTTTGCGCAGATAGACGTCCGCGCCGTTGCGGATGGCCATCAGCTTGATGGCTATCGTTTCATAAACCGGCTTGTCGAAGTAGGTGACGACGATCACCGGCGTGGCGCGCGTGCGGCAGCG
>JASHQE010000270.1 GCA_030037705.1 Acidobacteriaceae bacterium
AGCGCTGCGCCGGGATGCGAAGGCTCGCGAGACCGCATGGCGCGCCGAAATGCTCGCCAAGTTCCGAAGAGAAAAAGCGAGCCCCGATTTTATTTACGCATTCGAGAAAACCGGCAATTTTGTGACCACCGAGAATCGGGACGATTGGAGCGCGAAGGAACTCAAGGAGTGGGACCGTCTGCTCCAGGAATACCGTCGGCGGACGGCAATGGAGGAGCGAGTTATCGATCTTTGCTTCCGCCTGCATCACGAGTCCGGCCGATCCGCGATCGGCAGGCAGAGACGATTCGCTGCGTCGGAGTTTGGGATTGCCGTGGCTTCGGCTCACGAGCAGGGGATCAGTTCGTTCGCGGTGGAACAGATCTTCCGTGAATCGTGGTTGGACGTCGTCGTAAGACGCACCAGAGCCGCGGACAGCGAGTGGGACCCCACCGATCACCACCGCTTCGACTATGTCGATCGCGCTTCCGTCAGAAACATGCTGAACCAGCTCCGTGACGACCTGCCGGAGCAGCGCCTTCCTGCTTCGACGAGCGCAGCGGCCGACAAGCTGATTGCGAAGATCGAAGCGGCTCGGGCGACCGACGGAAGCTGGTTCGGGAAACCGCCTGCTCCCGGTGAGGAAGGAGAACGCGAGAATGCCATCGTTATCGACGAGATTCATCACGCCATTTTTCACTGCGAACAGCAAGGCGTTCCGGAGGACGTGATCGAGTCGATGCTGCTGCGCTCGTGGATTCGCATGCTGGTCTTCAACGAGCGTGAAGACGAACGCATCTTCCATATCCTCGACATGAACTGGGAGCAGGTTCACGCCACTTTTCAGATCCGCATGGCGGGATATTCCGGTCTCCGCGTCCAGTGACTGTCACCCTGTCCGGATTTTCCGCTTCGTATTGTCGATCAGCCCCCACCCCTTTTGTTTTCTGGTGGGGCGTGCGGCATTCGGCGGATGGTTGTCTGGTCCCTGACCTGCGGACTCGAGGCACTCTTGCGGAAGCGCTCATGGTTGAACCTGCCTTCGACCCACTTGGGACAGTTGCAGCGGTTGCAGAACCGGTCCCGTTTGAATTTGCAGTCGGAAGAGTGACGGGTGAAGACGAACGAATCCATGTGGGCCTCCCACTTCAGCCGGAGTTTTGCTCGAACGCTGAAATGGGTCAAAAAATCGGGAGGCATTTTGTCCCTGGTACAAAATGGGTACAAAACGGTCACAAAAACGACCCGATTTTCAGGCCCTGATTGGTAAGTGCAGGAAAAGAAAAAACTTAAGTATGGTGGAGGCGGCGGGAGTCGAACCCGCGTCCGAAATCGCTGTCAGCCGGGAGAATCCATGCTCAGTCCAGTTCCGAAGGTTTCGCTTCCGGCGCTCAGAACGGACAAGATGCGCAGGAAGCTAGTCCGATTGATCTCGCTTAAAGCCGCCCGGACCGAGCCGCTCAAGCCAGCCTACTGTGCGACGCCCGCTCACAGCCCATAGGCGAAGCCGTGGAGGACGGCTGCTTAGTTAATTAAGCAGCAAGTGCCAGATTGTCGTTGGCAACTTTAGTTTTGCAGGCGATTCCGGGTGCCCACACCCCGACATGCCTCCCATGCCGCAATCGATCCCGTCGAAACCGTGACGCCCCCATTTTCGGACCGCAATTGGATGTTCCAATTGAGCCGAAAGGCGCGAGCCGGAACAACTGGCTCATGCCGCATTCCTATTCTACGCCGATTTCCGGTATGCGATCCGGGCCAGACCCGCACCCCAATCGGACAGCGTACTGCAAGTGATTGAGATCTCTTGATCTTGTACCGAGCGCTCGGCGCCCCTACTGTTTTTCAAGATCAATGGATTCGTACTCGTGGCGGGCGATGCCGGCGCGGATTTGTGCAGGCGTCTTGCCAAGCTTCGTCTGCTGGTAGGCGTAGAAGCCCTCTTGTGCACAGGTGGAGCATTCGGTGCCGTGCAGGGTCTCAAAGCAGCTGCGCAGGCTGGTGTGGCCCAGGGCGCGGTCGCAGCGGCAGTTGCAGGGCAACTGATAGGCTACGCTGCTTACCTTGGCTACGTCCTGGTAGACATGCCGCTGCCATGCGTACTGGAAGTCGGGGCCGGTGAGCTTTGCGCCGGAAAGAATGGGCGGCAGGGAAGTGACTTTGAGCGGAGCCGATGGATGATAAGCCGGTACATCGTCAGCCGGATTGGACCATTGCGCATAGCTGGCCGCGGTCAGTGCGAAGACAGCGAGACCAAAGATCCAACGATGCTTAAAAGAATGGTTCATAAGAGCCTCTCGGCTATTTTACGGCAGGATGATTTCTACCAGTTTCGGGCATTTTGAGCTGATTCCGCAGCCTTCTGTTTACCAGTATGTATAGAGTGCGTTTTTCAGAAGCGACTGATTGCAATGCGGATGATCCGTTTGATGGATGTGGAAAAAGCGAATTTCGAGGCGGAGGGGGTAGGGGGTGTGCCGAGAACGCTTTGACGGCGGCCGTGGCGCAATTAAGATTATGCACTTCAGGCTCTTTATTTTTCGCAGGGATACGCGATGAACGTTGGGGCTGAAAAAAGCAAAAAAAGACGGCACGGACTTTCGAGCTATCCGTGCCGGGAGGCCAGTGACGCAAACTACTTCCGGCTTTCAGCCGGAATAAATACACGATAGCATAGATTCGAAAGAATGCAAGTACAAAAATCAGAATTTTATTTTGAGGATTTTCAGGCCCTCCTCCATAATTTTGGGCATCTAAAAGCTTGCACTTGCGTAGCCGCTGTTTTGATATGTAAAGCATGAAAACGAGCACTATCCAGGCATATGGGAATGGGGAGATGGGGTGACAACCGAATTGAAATCAAAGACTTCGATGGGGCAGGAGCCGCTTGAAATGAAACCATCGAACTGGCTCAGGGTAGCTTTTTTCGCTGCAGGGTCGGCTGTTCTGGGAGGAATGGCAGTGGCGTGGTGGTATCGCAAGACCCTTACGAAGCTCCATGAAACCGGAGAAATCCCCGAAAATCCACATTTTAGTATACCGGCACGTCCATCTTCCGAGGGAAATGGGGAGGATGCTTAAACCAGCCCGTCTGCCTTCGCAGCCAACTGGAAATCCTGGTCGGTGAGCCCGCCGGCATCGTGCGTCACCAAGGCGAGGCGCACCCGGTTGTACCGAATGTCGATATCCGGATGGTGTCCGGCTGATTCAGCGGCTTCGCCCATACGGTTCACGAATCCCAGAGATTCGCGAAAATCTTTGAAGCCGAAGGTTTTTACCAGTTCGCCGTTTTCAATCTTCCATCCGGACAGCTTGGAGAGCCGCTCCTGGGCTTGCTGGGGATTCAAGGCTGCCATGTTCAACTCCTCGATGGGGTGGGTAGTGGGATCAGTTTAAAAGCCATTCGTTAGGGTGTATCGACATATATGTGAACCATATAATTCGGTGCCCGAGGTGGCGAACCGCAGATGTTTCGACTCTCCGCCGCGGTGGACTCCGCTCAACATGACAGTGCTTGTTTTGTCTGTCAACTACTTAGCCTCGGCCTATTTTTAGATAGTGGGTCAGTTTGGAATTGCCTGTGCCTCAGGAGCTAAAGCCCCACTCAATTTGTGTGGTTTGATGTACGGGCTGAAGCCCGTACCCTTCAAGCTGAAGCCCGTACCCTTCAAGCTGAAGCCCGTACCCTTCAAAACTAAAGCCCGTATCCTTCAAACTGACCCGCTACCCGCCAGTCTTATACTTCGGAATCGGGCGTGGGTTCAATGCCAAAGGTTGAAAACCGTTTATGCTGGCCGCTGATCTCGGATCGCAATTCCTGCCAGAGCTCATTGGGAATCTTTAAGAAAACCTCGACGACGCCGGGGTCGAACTGCGATCCCGAACATCGCAAGATTTCCTCGCGGGCCGAATCGAAGCTCCGCGCTCTGCGATAAGGGCGGTCGCTGGTGATGGCATCCAGCGTGTCGCCTACGGCAAAGATGCGCGCGCCGATGGGGATCTCCTTGCCACGGATGCCGCGGGGATAGCCGGTTCCATCATAATGTTCCTGGTGGCAAAAGACGATTTCCGCCGCGCCGGCCAGAAAAGGGATCTTGCGTAACATGTTATAGCCGCGTGTGCAGTGCTCGCGCATGACGGCTTGTTCTTCTTTTGTGAGCATGCCCGGTTTGCGCAAAATCTCATCGGGAATCGCCATCTTGCCCACGTCATGCAGAAACGCCCCACGCGCGATGACTTTGATCTCCGCGGGCGGAATCCCCATGGCGCGGGCCAGCGCGATCGTATAAGCAGTTACGCGCTTGGAGTGACCTTCCGTTTCCGAGTCTTTGAGATCGAGCGCATCGCCGAGCGCTTCAAGCGTCACGTCGTAGGAATGCTCCAGATCTTCCATGGCATGGCGCAGCATCTCTGTGCGCGCGCGGACCATCTGCTCCAGGCTTTGCTGGTAATTTTGATTTTCCTCGAGCGCGTGCCTGTGATCCATGGCGCGGCGAACGGTGTTCAGCAGATGATCGCGCTCAAACGGCTTGAGCAGGTAGTCATACGCCCCGCGGCGCATCGAATCGATGGCCACGCTAATGTCGTGGATTGCCGTGACCATGACAACGGGAAGGTTGGGAAATTGAGAGTGAATCCGCTCCAGCAGGGCAATCCCGTTCACGTCCTGCATGACGATGTCAGTGAGCACGAGATCAAACGTGTTGAGTTCCAGAGATTCCAGGGCCTCGCGCCCGCCCGAGGCCAACTGCACCTCATATCCCTGACGCTCCAGCGTGGAGCCCATCATGGCTCGGACGTGCGTCTCATCGTCAACCACCAGAATGCGGGCAGTTCTGCGCCGGACATCGTGCGCCGGCGCGGCGCGCTCGGCGTCTGAGTTTTCCTCAGCCATCGGCATTCCCGGTCCTGCCAGGTTCAGTGCCAAACAGCATCCTCCCTCCTCTTCGCTGCCTGGTTCGGCTCGCGCAAAGAGGTGTGCTTTTTGTTCCGGCTGCATCCTGCCTGACGGGTTCGTACGACTGGAGCGTGGTTCCAGACCACTGCTCCGTCTCACCCTGGTCCGGTTTACGCATCCTCTGCCGCGATGGTTCCGCGTGCCTGATCTCTGCGCCCGCACTCCTGGCGATCATACTGCAGCAGCTTATCCTTGCTCTAGTAAATGACGATTGTCTAGATTAGACAACACCAAAAAATGGGCCCGGTTGCATCTCGCCATAAAGAATAGGAAAAAAGTAATCTCGATTGCATTAACGTCATTGCTTAAGTTAACGCTTTCATAGGTGATTTTCTTCCCCTAAGGAAAACGCTACACGCATATACCGCCTTGGGGCAATAGGATTTTTCCGAGATGAGAAAACTTTTGGGTTGCCGTTACCGAGAAACCGGTATCCTAAACCTGGAAATTACCCGCCATTACGGCCGCCATTGCGTCCTTTGATCCGCGTGTGCCTCTCGCGCCGGCCGACGCTTTCCCGGCTCCGATACAATGCGAATTCATGCTGATAGACAGAAACGCAAACGCTCCCCGCAACCTGCCGATTCGCTATTTGCTCGTTACCGGGATCCTGATTCTCAGTGCTATCGCGTTTCTGGACCGCACGAACATTTCCATTGCCGGCGTCAAAATCGGGCAGGAATTCCAGATCGATAACCCGCATCTCGGCTGGGTGTTCAGCGCTTTCCTGGTTGGTTATGCCGTTTTCCAGATCCCCGGCGGCGTGCTCGCGCGGCGGTTTGGTCCCCGGCGCCTGCTCGCGTTTGGCCTGGTATGGTGGGGTATTTTTACGATTCTGACGGCGCTTGTTCCGCCGCACCGGCCGGCTGCCCTGGCCGAACTGATCCTGATCCGCGCGGCCCTGGGAGCAGGGGAAGCGGTGATGTATCCCTCAGCCAATCAGTTTGTTGAGCGCTGGTTTCCCATGCGCGAGCGCGGCAAAGCCAACGGCATCATCTTCGGCGGGGTTGGTCTGGGCTCGGCGCTGGCGCCGCCGCTCTTGACGGCCATCATGCTGCGCTATGGATGGCATGCGCCGTTCTGGTTCTGTGCGGCCTTGGGCATCGCGGCTGGCGGCGTCTGGTATTGGGCGGCGCGGAACACTCCGGAGTCGCATCCGTGGGTGAGTTCCGCGGAGCTTGCAACCATTGTGCAGGGCCGCGGCGACCGGGAGGATCTATCCTGTCATGCGGAACGGGCGTCTGTTCCATGGGGGGAGATTTTCACAAACCGCAGCATCCTTGCGATTACCGCCAGCTACTTTACATATGGATATATCTCCTGGATCTTTTTCAGCTGGTTTTATCTCTATCTGGCCGAAGTGCGGGGCCTAAGCCTGCAGTCGAGCGCGGTTTACTCCATTTTCCCGTTCGCCGCGATGAGCCTGGGGTCGCTGCTGGGGGGCGTGCTCAGCGATTGGCTCGTCCGCCGGTTCGGGCCGCGTGTGGGCCGCTGTTTTTTGCCGGCCGTCGCCCTCTCGGTCACGGCGTTTTTGCTTACAGCAGGATCGAGGGTGCACCAGGCGCAGTCGGCGAGCCTGATTCTGGCCTGCGGCGCAGGAGCCTTGTATCTTTCGCAGAGCTGTTTCTGGTCGGTAACGTCGGATTTCGCAGGAGGCTTTGCGGGCGTGGTTTCAGGCGCGATGAATATGGGCTGCCAGATCGGTGCGGCGGTCACTGCATCGCTAACGCCTTTGATCGCCGCACATTTTGGATGGCAGGCATCCTTCTCGACGGCGACAGGCCTGGCGCTTCTGGGGGGGCTGGTGTGGCTGCTCGTGGATCCCAACGCACGGCTCAGCTCGACATAGCTTTTGTTCTGAACATCTCTTCATCCCAAACAGGAGAAAACCAACGGCCGCGGCTGGACCTCTTATCTTCCAGGAGGAAAGACGAAGATGAAACTTATTCTTTCTGCTCTTTGCTGCGCGGCTCTTTGCGGCGTTCCCGCGCTGGCCCAAAAGCCTGCGCCCGGGGCGATGACAGATCAGCAGTTTGTGGATTTTGCTGCGCAAACCGACATGCTGGAAGCGCATCTGGGGCAAATGGCTGCAGATCAAGCGTCCCGCCAGGATGTGAAGGACTACGCGCAGATGCTGGTGAGCGATCATACCAGCGATTATCAAAAACTGGGCGATCTGGCGGCCAAGGCGAACCTGACGGCGCCGAGAGGGTTGGACGCCGAGCACGACAAAATGGTCGCGCCCTTTGAAAAACTGAAGGGCGCCGCCTTTGACTCCCGCTACATTCACGCGATGATCGAGGGGCACACCAAGGCCATTTCGATCTATAAGAAGGAATCGACCGACGCGCAAAACGGAGACTTGAAGGAGTACGCGAACGAGACGCTGCCGACCTTGCAGAAACATCTCGACGGCGCAAAAGATCTTTTGAAAAAGCCGTCTAAGTAGCGGGGCCTTAGCCAATTCGCACAGAACGCGTCCGCCGCGGCGGACGCCAAGGATGGGACACGATGTTCATCCCATGCGCCGGCTGGGTTGAGTTTTTGCTTTCCCAGGTCTCTATGGAGACCCTTCGACAAGCTCAGGGCAGGCTCTGGGGTACCCGGCGGGCGTGGAACCGGGTAGAAGAAATCGGACAAACGCGCTCCGGAACCAGACACCGTCCGTGGCGCAATCCAGGGTGCTCGAGGGGTTCCGGGTTCGACTTGAGGACGGGCTCAGGCGCACCAACAAAACGATCGACCTCTGTGCTGCCACGCTCCTACAAGCTAAACCATCGCTACTGGTTTCATGCCTCAGGGTCGATCCCAACCGGTGACAGACTTGAGGAAAACCCCACTTCGCGGGCCTGCCTTCGGACTACACCTATTCGGGAACTGCTATAGCCAGGATTCAACCGGTGTGCGCTGCCTTCCAGGCTCTCCACTCGTCTGCCGTGATCTCCCACATCTCCGAAGGCAAGCGCCCGGCCACGTAGTCTTTTTCGTGCATGCCCACCAGGCGCATGCCCTGCTTCTCTGAGATCCGGCGTGAAGCGAGATTGGCGACGGCTTTCGAAGCGCGCAACAGCGGGAAACCCAGTGTCTCGAACCAGAAATCATTCGCCCATGCAGCGGCTTCGCTCATCAGACCCTGGCCCTGCCAGGGAAGCGCGAGCCAGAAGCCGCGGTGGTCCTCATCGTTCGTCTTCAGGCTGATTATGCCGATGACTTGCTCCGGCGCGGCGCGCAGGCGCAGGGACCAGTGCCAGGCCTCGCCGCGTTCCATCTGCGGCAGCGCGGCCTCTTCGAGAAACCGCCGCGCGCCGTCCGGTGGATACGGCCAAGGCACGATGTTCCGCAGATAGCGCACGACCTCCCAGTGCGGAAACACCCGCTGGATCTGGTCCGCGTCTTCGAGCGTAAGCGAGCGCAGAAGCAGGCGCTGCGTTTGGCCTTCGGGTGTCATGCGCCGATTCTATCAATCAGGTAGTGGGTCAGTTTGCGTTTACGGCACGGCTAAAGCCATGCCCCTTCAAACTGACCCACTACCGTCAATCGGGATCGGTGGTCGCAATCCGCGATAATAGGGAGACTGGAGCAACCGCCGTTGAAATCAGGATTTGTCGCTATCGTGGGCCGGCCTAACGTGGGCAAGAGCACGCTTCTCAATGCGCTTACCGGCGAGAAGGTGGCGATTGTCACGGCCAAGCCGCAGACCACGCGCAACCGCATCGCCGGCGTGGTGGAAGTGGCTGCGCGCAAAGGCTCGCCGGCGGCGCAGATCGTCTTTGTGGATACGCCCGGCGTGCACAAACCGGGAAGCCAGCTCGACCGCCGCATGTTGCACGAGGTGCAGGAAGCGCTCGAAGCACGCGACCTGGTGCTGGTGCTGATGGATGCGACGCGGAAGATTCAATTGGCCGAGATTTCCCAGGGCTCAAAATCGAGACCCTTCGACAAGCTCAGGGCAGGCTCTGGGGCACCCGGTTTTGTGGC
>JASHQE010000271.1 GCA_030037705.1 Acidobacteriaceae bacterium
GCGGATCTGGCGATCCTGGACGAGGTGCTCGACAAGGTGGCAGCAGCCACGCGGCGCATCATCCAAGATGGTCCGGGAGCGGCGATGAATGAGTTCAATCGGAAAGATAACGACAGGGATCAGGGATCAGGGATCAGAAAAACTAGTTACTATGAACCACCAACTGACCACTGTTCACTGACCACTGTCAACTGAAAGGAATGCTGATGTCGCGTTTGTATGAAGTGATGTTTATCGTTCGGCCCGACATGGCCGAAGAAGATGTCGACAAGCTGATCAGTGGCTTTACCACTACCGTCACCAACGGGGGTGGCGTGGTCAAGTCGGCCGAGAAGATGGGCCGCCGCAAGCTTGCCTACCTGGTGCGCAAGTTCGCTGACGGCAACTATGTGCTGCTTACCATTGAGGCCAGCGGCCCTGTGGTGCTGGAACTGGAACGCCGCCTGCGTGTCACTGAGCCGGTGATCAAGTTCATCACCGTGCGCATGGATGAGGAAGAGAAGCGCCTGGCGAAAGTGAAAGCCTTGCGCGGCACGCGCCGCAAAGTGAGTGCAGAAACTGCAGCTCCGGAAACTTCGGCTTCAACCGAAGTGGGGGAACCTGCTCAGGCCAGCGCATAAGCCAGTTGTCCGGTCTGTAACCGCCTGATCTGTTCGGACGGCAAGAACCAGCGTCCCTCTGCGCTTTTAGCGCTCGTCGGGACCAAAATGAGAAGAGGAAACACTATGTCTGAAGAAACACATGCCAAAGCGCCAGAATCGGGCGCTTCAGGAAGTCAGCAAACAGCGCCGGGGCCGGGTGCAGGCCCGCGTGGTGGAGGCCGGCCAGGCGGCGGTCCCGGTGGCCGCGGCAAGTTCTTCCGCCGCAAAAAGGTCTGCAAATTCTGCACGGAGAAGATTGACGCGATTCCCTACCGCGACGTGCGGCTGTTGCAACAGTTTGTGGCGGAGCGCGGCAAGATTGTGCCCCGGCGGCTCACCGGCGTTTGCACCACGCACCAGCGCCGCCTGACGCGCGCCATCAAGCAGGCCCGTAATATCGCCCTGCTCCCGTTCGCCACGCAGCACTAATGCGGTGGACCGCGCGGCGATCACGGCTGTCATCCTGAGCGAGTCGCCGCGGCGACGAGCCGAAAGCCTGCCCTGAGCGAAGTCGAAGGGGATCTGCGTTTCTCGGATTGCCGTCGCGTTTGTGCAAACGAGAAGAGCGCTCACGGCGCATTTTGGAGAACTGTCATGGAAGTCATTTTGAAGGAAGACGTAGCCAACCTGGGCCTTCGCGGAGAAGTGGTGAAGGTTGCCGATGGTTACGGTCGCAATTATCTTTTGCCGCGCAAGCTGGCCATGCAGGCAACCGAGGCCAATAAGGCCATCATCGAGCAGATGAAAGCTGCTGCCGAGCGCCGCTCTGCGACGGAAAAGGCGCAGGCGGAAGTGCTAGTCACCAAACTCGAGCCGGTGATGCTCAGCTTTATCCGCAAGGCGGGCGAGCAGGGTCATCTCTTTGGCTCCGTCACCTCGGCTGACATCGCAGCCGAACTGGCCGCGCAGGGCTTCGAGGTGGATCGCCGCAAGATCCAGCTTGGGGAGCCGCTCAAAAACCTGGGTGACTACACGGTCGCGATCCGTCTGCACCGCGAAGTCATTGCGCGCGTGCGCGTGAAGGTTCGGGCTGAAGCAGGGGAGCTGGTGGCCGCGCCTGCACAAGAAGCCGCCACTGAATAAACTCCGGAAAGGCCCCATCATTCGCCGCATTCACCCTTCAGGTGCGGCGAGTGCAGCGCTTTTGCAGGTTTCCCAGGTCTCGTCCGCCGCGGTTCGCCACGGCGGAACACCTGGGGCACCCAAGAAGGATGCAAAATCAAACGGTCAGAGACTTAGTGAACCATCGCCAGCGGCATAGTGCGGTCTGTACGCAATGTAGGCACAGCGGCCAGCAGACTCCGCGTGTACTCGTGTTGAGGACGCGTGAGAACCTCGCTTACACCACCAGTTTCGACAATCAGCCCCTTGCGCATCACGGCGACACGGCTCGCCACTTGCCCGACTACGGCAAGATCGTGCGAGATAAACAGCATGGCCAGCCCATGCCTGCGCTGAAGGTCTTTGAGCAAAGTCAGAATCTGCGCCTGCACCGTCACATCGAGTGCGGTCGTGGGCTCATCGGCGATCAGAAGCCGTGGCCGGTTGATGAGCGCCATTGCAATCAAAACGCGTTGCCGCTGTCCACCTGAAAACTGGTGCGGATAATCGCCATATCGCCGCGCCGCATCGGGAATTGCAACCGCTTCGAGCGCGGCGATCGCTTTGCGCTTCGCCTCTCTGCCGGTCCACGATGCTGCATGTGCCGCGCCGCATTCGGCCACCTGCCGGCCGATCGACATCACAGGATTCAGCGCCGTCATTGGCTCCTGAAAGATCATGGCGATTTCGCGGCCGCGAATCTGCCGCAGCGCGGCTGACGGAAGATGAACCAGATCAACTGCACTGCTCGCACCCTCTCCATGCCAGAGAATCTGGCCTGCAACTCGCGCTGCCGGTCCCAGCAATCCTAAAATCGACAGCGCCGTAGCGCTCTTGCCCGACCCCGATTCGCCCACCAACCCCAGCACTTCGCCCGCATCCATGTGCAAATGGATGCCTCGCACGGCCTCTGTTGCGCCGAAGCGAATCTGCAGATCACGCATTGCGAGAAGATTGCTCATCGAACCATGGTAGTTCACGAACCGTTGGCGCGCAGAGACTCGGTTGTAGTCGAAGCAGCGAAGAACCTTCATGGGAGCTGCTGAAACGAATGCGGTAGTCTATCGAAAGACCGATGCCACGACACGTTGCGCCGCTAATGCCCACCACAAGAGCTCAAATGCAAGTCCATCCCATCTACCTCTCGATTTTTACCATCCTTTTTGCTTTTGGTTCCACGAGTTGCGGCGCAAGCGGCTTGAAAGAACAATCCGGTTCCGCGGCCGGTACGCCTCGGCCCGCGACCCTCCTCTATATGCAGCAGGCTGCATCGGGCGTGAAGACTTTGCAAAAATGGTATGCGCCGAGTACAGGACTGTACGCCTCTCCTGCAGGCTGGTGGCATACGGCCAACTCCATCACTGTGCTGGCAAACTACGAGCGAGTCTCCGGCAGCACTGC
>JASHQE010000272.1 GCA_030037705.1 Acidobacteriaceae bacterium
AGTGGCGCCACATAGGCATCCACTTGCGGTGGGGCAGCTTTTTGGTCGAGTGCCTGCAAAGTTAAGACGAGCCGGTCCTCGCCCATGGCAAAGCCGATGCCCGGCGCCTTCGGCCCGCCGATGGCCTCGCTGAGCCCGTCATACCGCCCTCCGCCGAGCAGCGCATTCTGCGCGCCAAGACCGCCGTGGGTGAACTCGAAAGTAGTGCGCGTGTAGTAGTCCAGGCCGCGCACCAGGCGCGGATTGCGCTTATACGGCACACTGGCTGCATCAAGCGCCGCGAGCACAGCGGCAAAGTGATCCTTCGCTTCCTGATCGAGAGAATCGGCGATCATCGGCAGCTTCTCGATGATCGGTTGATCTTCGGGAACCTTGCAGTCGAGTACGCGCAAGGGGTTGGTCACGGCGCGCCGCTGGCAGTCCTCGCACATCTGCCCAACCACAGGAGCCAGCGCGGCCCGCAGCGTCTCGTTATAGCGGGCTCGATCAGCCGCCGAGCCCACAGAGTTCAGCTCCAGCGTCCAGCCAGTGATGCCGAGTTCGTCGAGCAGAGTCGCCAGCATCTCCAGGACTTCCGCGTCGCGCAGTGGACTTTCGCTGCCCGAAGAAGGCGGCCCGATCGCCTCAGCGCCGATCTGGAAAAACTGCCGGTAGCGCCCTTTCTGCGGCCGCTCGCGCCGGAACTGCGGCCCGATGTAGTAGAGCTTCTGCAACTGGCCAGTTTCGCCCAGCTTGTGCTCGATGTACGCGCGCACCACGCCTGCGGTGTTCTCCGGCCGCAGCGTGAGCGATTGCGCCTTTTCCGACTGCGCCCGCGCCCGGTCCTCCCAGGTGTACATCTCCTTGGAGACGATGTCCGTCTCCTCGCCTACGCTGCGGGCAAAGAGCGAGGTGTCTTCGAAGATGGGCGTGCGGATTTCGCCGAAATGGTAGCGGGCAAAAACGGCGCGCGCTGTCGTCTCGATCCGGTTCCAGAGCGCCGTCTCTGGCGGAAGAAGATCGCGCGTGCCGCGCACGGCTTTGAGAGTGGCCATAACTCTTTAGTTTAAATGGCCGTGTGCGGCGAAAATTGATAACCAACCAGGTGCCATCCCTTGCGTTATAAATGTGTATGCGCGCTTCTTCGCGCGGGAGCCTGCCATGATGTTCCATGTGGTTCTGACGAAAGACGAGGAAGGCTGGATTATTGCTGAATGCCCGGCTCTTCCGGGATGTGTTTCGCAGGGAAAGACGGAACAAGAGGCGCTGGCAAATATTAAAGAAGCCATTACTGCGTGGCTCTGGGCCGAAGATCAAAAGGCCGCGGAAGCGCTTCCGAGCGATCAAACACCACTTGTAGTTGCGGTTTGACCCGACCCAAGTTTTCAACAATCATCCCTCTTATTCACAACTTTGCACATAAATTAGTGCGCAATAATTGCTATGTCACGCTTGAGAATAGGGTTGTGAGATTCAGCGCGTGGGCAAACTAGCAAACATTTCGGGAAAGGATGCTGCCAAAGCGTTTCAAAAAGCAGGCTGGGAAGTCCGCGGCCAAGTGGGTAGCCATCTTGTTCTGACCAAGCCCGGAATCAAAGCGAACCTGACCGTTCCGCAGCACCCGGAATTGGCGAGCGGTACATTGCGGAGCCTGATCAGGACTGCAGGACCTACGGTAGACGAGTTTCTGAGTCTGCTTTAGCCGGAAGCATCCGTCATCCTGCGGGATGTTGGGCCAGGATCTTCAACTAGTCACGAATCCGGCCAACGGTTTCTTCCCTCATCATCGGCACCCGCAACGAGGAGCAGTTGCGGCAGAATCTGGGCGCGGTGGGCTGGAATCTGACGAAAGAACAGATGGCTGAGCTGGATCGGGCGAGCGACGTTCTGCCTGCGTATCCCTATTGGCATCAAAGGCAATTCCCGGAGCGGAATCCCGGGCCGGCGTAAAGACAGGATCAAGAGTCTGGGTTTTCAGCGGGCAGAGGCCCGGCCAGTCCGGCGGCTTTTTGCGGTCAGTCTGAGCGCCGGTGACGGCGCGCAACGTATCGGCCGATCATCCAGCCGATTCCGCTGCCCACCAGCACGTCTGAGGGAAAATGCTGCCGTCCCACCACGCGGGCAACGCTCACCCCGGTCGCCAAGCCATAGGCGGTGAGCTGGGTTAGAGGCCCATTGTATTCCGTAGCGATTGCGGCGGCCGAAGACCACGCAATCATACTGTGCGTCGAGGGAAACGAAGAGTCGAAGCCGACGCTGGTTTGGAAGAATTTGCCCCGTGCGCCATCCACCGTGGGCCGCTCGCGCAGAGAGACCAGCTTCAGCACCTCGTCGACGGCCAGGCTGTCAACCATCGCTTCTCCGCCGAGAATGCCTGTCTCCGTGGCGTGGTCGTCTTCATGGATGCGGCCGAGGCTGTAGATGATCACAGGCGCGGCTACGAATCCCCCGAGCAGGCCATCGGAAGCGGTATTTGCCTCATGGGCCCGTGAAGTATTCAAAAAATGTTCCGACATCACTTGGTGGTCAGTGGTAATCAGCACTGCCGTGGCCAGAACCAGAAGCACCGGGCCGACTGCGTTGGAATCATTGAGGCGCGCCGGGCTCGTCCAGATGGCGGCCTGGTCAGAAAGAATGAAGCGCGGCGTGTTGCGCACCGTGACCGCATCGCGCGACTGGTTCTGCGGCTGGGGAGCGTCGGGCAGCGAACCGCCCGCGCTTTGTGCGCAGGCGCAGCAGCCGAAGGCAGATACAAGAAATAGGGCAAAAGGGACCCAACGGACCTGTGCCAGGTTCTTTTCCCCGTATCTCACAGAATGATTAGACGCGCCGGGAAGCGGGAAATGGATCGCCGATGAACAAACTATGTCATCTCCGGCTTAAATCCGCCGTTTCAGAAAGATAGAACGCGACGTAATCGAGGTAATTCTGCGCATATTCAAGAATCATCGCCCGATCCTTATCGCTCAGTTCGCGGCGCATCTTCGCAGGCACGCCGGCCCACAAGGTCCGCGGCGGCACGATTGTGTGCTCGGGCACAACTGAGCCAGCGGCGATGATGGAGCCCTTGCCGATCCGGGCATGGTTGAGCACGCGGGCCCCGATGCCAATCAGGCACTCGTCCTCCACAATGCAGCCATGGACGGTCGCGTTATGGCCGATGGTGACCCAATCGCCAACGCTGACGGAGTAAAGATTGCGCTGGCCGTGGAGGACGGCGCAATCCTGCACATTGGAGCACGAGCCCACGCGAATCGAGTTCACGTCGCCGCGGACCACGGCATTCATCCAGACGGAAGAACGGTCGCCGATGATCACGTCTCCGAGAACCTGCGCGGAGGAATCGATATAACACCCGTTGCCAATCTGCGGGAATTTTCCGTTGTAACCGCGAAGCATTTTTATCCTCTAACAAGAGTGTACGCACATGGGAAGCGTGGTTTGAGCTGCGCCGTGGAGGGGCCGTCCAGACAAAGCGAAACCGGGGTGTTTCACGGGTGAAATCTGAGGAGATTTCCAGTCAGGAGTGGAGTTTAAGCTAGAACTTCAGTATGATGAAGATGGCCTTCCAGGCAGGTTCGGAGGTGGAAATTTTTGGCTGAGGTTCGCGTACAGGAAGGCGAGCCGCTCGAGAATGCGTTGCGCCGATTCAAGCGCAAGGTACAGCAGGAGGACATTATCAAGGAAGTAAAGCGTCACTCCTACTACCTGAAGCCTGGTGAAAAACGCCGCGTCAAGGCAGCATTAGCGCGCAAGCGGAATCGCAAGAAAGCTCGTAAGGAACAGGATTAAGAAACCTTAATCCTGCAAAATGCACACCGTCCCAGGCGGCTTCGGCTTAAAGCTTGCAGAAGCCGCCGAGAAAACAGTTCGATCGGGAGGTGGTAGCTTCTTGGCTTGATCGTTCAACGCCTGTTGAGCGGTCATGAATTCTACCAGTATCATCGGGTTGAAACTTAGAATACCGCCTCTTTTGATGCGGTCCGGGCCCTCGTTGTGCACTACGAACAGAAACAGGGAACCGCGACCGGCACCCCGCTCCAAGCTATGGCCGATTTCGGTGCTTGTCCCTGTTTTGGGGAAGCCGGTCATGGAATTCACCGATCGAGTATTAAAATGCAGCGACTGCGGCGCCGAATTTGTGTTTACGGCGGGTGAGCAAGTCTTCTTCCACGATAAGCAGTTTAAGAATGACCCCAAACACTGTAAGCAGTGTAAGGCGAAGCGCGCCCGGGGATCTGCGAGAGTGCGTCCTGAAACCAGGACCACGTGTTCTGAGTGCGGTGCGGAGACCACCGTTCCCTTTAAGCCCACACAGGGCAGGCCGGTGCTTTGCCGTTCCTGTTTCCAGAAACACCAGGCCAAGCCCCCCGCCACGCCGGCAACTACGGCGGACTAGATGCAGATGATCCAGAGGTTATTTCAGCCTCGGAACGGCTGATGGGCAGCCATTCCGCGCACCCGCACAGACATGCATTTCTCCCGTAGGGAGAACACGAGAATAGCCCAGGTTTGGCCGGTGATGGGTAGAGCATGATGCTGGGTGGCTGTAGATGATCAAGACGTTGTTCCTTTTTTGAAGCGCTCGTGGAGAGGGTTTTTCCTTTGCCGGTTGACTGTGTCTACGGCAGTTGGCCCACGCCGTCAAGGCTTTCGGGCGTAGAGCCGCCCTCAACCGCTTGTGCGGCAAGGCCTTGACTGCGCGGACCAACCGCCATGCCATGAAACTTGGTCCGGCAAAGGAAAAACAAAAAAATGTGATGTTTGTCGAAGGCTCCCTGCGAACAGGAACAACGTGTTGAAAGATCAC
This sequence comes from Acidobacteriaceae bacterium, assembly GCA_030037705.1. Taxonomy (GTDB): domain Bacteria; phylum Acidobacteriota; class Terriglobia; order Terriglobales; family Acidobacteriaceae; genus Telmatobacter. Next base: position 4,790 of record JASHQE010000272.1, read on the forward strand.
AGGTGCCCCAGAGCCTGCCCTGAGTGTAGTCGAAGGGTCTCGATTTTGAGACCTGGGAAAGCAAAGCGCCTAACCTATCCCCTGTCATCCTGAGCGAAGGTCGTCCGCCGCGCGGACGACCGGAGTCGAAGGATCTGCGGTTCGGGCTTCGATTCACACCACAAACTTCTGGTAAGACTGTCGAGCTTTGAGATACGTATGGCTCATCGGTTGACTGCGGATTGTGCTTTCCCAGGTCTGGATGTTTAGAAGCAACCGCAGATCCCCTTCGACTACGCTCAGGGCAGGCTTTCGGCTCGGTCGCCGCGGCGACGCTCGCTCAGGATGACAGTGCTTGGGTGAAGATTTGTGCTTTCCCAG
>JASHQE010000273.1 GCA_030037705.1 Acidobacteriaceae bacterium
AGTTTGTGCAGAAAATAGAAGCGATCAACATCGTAGATATCGATCTTCCTATCTATCAGAAGTATGTCAGCCAAGAACAAGCTGATGCCATAATTTTGTTCTTTCAAGGGCCTACCGGCGAACAAATTGGCCAGCACATGGCTGAACGCGCTCTCGATGCACTTCGTACCGGCGCGCGGGGCTCCACTGCAGATGCCCAGGCCATCCAAGCCGGCATCTCAGCTGGCGACAATGATTTGTGGACCCGGCGTTTTAGCGAACTGCCCCCTGAACAACGAGACAAGGTTCTACCTCTACTCCAGTCTTTGCAAGGAGTTTGGAAACAGATTGACGACGAGCAGGATGTGGCCTTTGACAAAAGAGGAAACGAAATATTCGTCGCTGTTCAGAAGGCTCATCAACTTGAGATACGAGCAGCAATGCAAGCCGCAAATAAACCCAGCGCCCCCCAAACCACTCCGCACTAGCTGGGTGGTTTGCAACAAGACATTCTTCGTGAGCTATTGGCGCTCAAGTCCACTTACGACAAGCTGCTGCGCGAATTTTCCACCATACTGATCCGCACTCCATCGGCTACCAATACGTCAGACTTAGATTGTCGAGATACGTTGTATTGGCCGACTCGAACTTATCTCCATCGATCTGGTAGGCCACGGTAATACCGTACCAGCTTGACGGAACTGTATAGGGCGCAATGGTCTGGTTGACGGCGGCGGATACACCGTTCAGCGTGATGCTCTGGAAGATGATGGAATTATCGTCTCCCCGCTGCACCTGGATGGTTACATGATTCCAGCCCTGGATCATGTTTTTGCACGAAATTCCGGTCGAATTCCATCCCGAATTCACGCTGATATCCCAATCGCCGTCGCCAAGATGATCGCATTGGTGCGCCCACGTCATGGCAACGGAGTTCATGTACATGTTTACGTCGAACTCCAGCGCCTGCGTGACCGACAGGTCGGTCACATAGAAGTCGACACTGTAGACGAAGTTGTGGATCGCAGGCAGGAGCGTGTGATCGTTGTCGGGCAATCCCTGCGTGGAGAACTGTCCGATGACGGGATTCGCCCACAGCACATCGGCGTAAGGAGTCGTGCCGCTGATTTGAAACTGGGCGGCATTGCCGCTGATCGAAGGAGACGCGATGCCCTGGGTGATCGACCAATCTACCCCTGAGCAGGGGGAGTTGCAATCGGCATAGAGCGGAGGGAGCTGGCCCCAGCTTTCCCATCCGGAGCTGGCTTGAATGTTGGAGAGCGTTGTTGCTCCAGTTGGAACGGATGGAGACGTGGGCGCAGGAGTCGCGGGAGGGGTGGGAGAAGCAGGCTGAGAGGGCGTAGAGCTGGCGGTGGAAACAAACTGCGAGCCACTCGTGCACCCCGTGAGTGCCAATGCACAAGCCGCGACCAGAAACCAGAAAAATGTTTTCATGGGATGAAAACAGCCTCGCCTCTGGGAAGCAGTTTGAGATCGTGTCGTTCACACGAATTCGCGGAATCGAAGCAGACCCCCTTTGGCAGGACTGGGCCCGCTATTGCTGCGATGGAAGCTTCCCGAAAGATGAGTTGAATCTACCCCTAGAGTAACATCACGCGCAGTGACGAAAATCACTCAAATGGGTTACTAGATCCGCGTGCTCTCCCAGGTCTTCCGCCGCGGTCCGCCGCGGCGGAAGACCTGGGGCACGCAGAAACGGTGGTCTGTAATTTTTTGCAGATAGCGGGGCCGCTATCCGGTAGTCTGCGTCTTCTCGTGACGAGCGTGTTCCCTGCCGATGCTCGCACGCGGCGTTTCGCATTTTCGCAAACAAGCGCGCAAATAAAAGAACCCCATCTTTCAAGCGCGAAAGACGGGGTTCCAGATTTTTGGCATTGTGCCTGGCGCGAATCTATTTGTGGCTTCCGCCTCCTCCACCACCACCGCCTCCGCCGCCACCGTGTGAGCCGCCTCCGCCCATGCTGGGCGCACCGCCGCTATGGCTGGGTGCGCTTGACGGTGGCGCAGCATGACTTGGGGTTGAATAGCTTCGCGCTGCAGGTGCCGGGTGGTACTGGTTATTTGCAGATGAGGACGAATAGATCCCCCGGCCGGCTACATAGCCGGTCCGCTGCGTGGCGCTGACTCCGCGCGTCGTGTTTCCGTAGGCGTGTGCTTCCTGTGCGGCAAAATCCGCTGCGGGCCGCTGAAAATCCGGGCGCATCGGGAGCGGCCGCATGGCCTGCACTGTGTTGCCGGCAATCGTCACCGGAGTATTCCTGTCGCGCAGCGGGAAACTCGCAGCGGTCGTGCTCACGCGCCGGTTGACCACGATCATAGGAATCGGTCGGCCGGGAAGCGGCTGGCGAGGTGAAATCGGCCGCCGCGGCGGACGATAGCCACCTGGCAGGAATCCGCCGAACCTCGGCCCGCCATAAAAGCCTGACACCCACCACGGCTGGCAGCCGCCGAAGCCCGGCGCCCAGCCCCAGCCAAAGCCGTCGTAGAAATTCCACGCTCCGCACTGATAAGGCAAATAGCCCCACGGATAGCCGGACGCCCAGATGTAGCCATAGCCTGGCGTGTACATCCAGCTTCCGTAGCCATATGGGTCCCAGCCTGCGCTTGCGGCCTCGTAGGGCGACCAGACGTAGCCCTGGCCCGGCACATCGTACCAGTTCCCATTCGCGTCCAGGTCGTTCCAGGCGGGATTCTGGCTTTCATCGGGGGAGATGTTGTCCGCAGCTCCGGTAGGCGTGCTTGCCTCCGCATTCAACGCCTGGTCGCGATCAGAGTTCCACGCGTCCCACGAGTCCGGCTCGATGTTCTCCGCCACAACGGAGTGGCTCTGGTCAGCGGGATTCAGCTTTACACTCTCCCCGCCATGCAGGTCCATTGTCAGAGCGCCGTTCGCGTTTTCGAGATGCGCGTTTCCCGAAAAGACGGCGAGCTCGCCGGGCGGCGTATCCATGCTGATGCGCAGCACTGTGAATCCGCTGGCGCTTGCAGCGTTGTCACCGAAGTGCACGCTCATTTGACCCACTTGGCCGGAACCCTGCAATTCAAAGTAGGCAAGACCGGAGTTCAGCGTCATCTCTGCGTCGCCACTGGCCCCCTCGCCGCGTAAAACAGTCAGGATAAGCGCGCTATTCGGCGAAAGGCGCGCCACGCTGCCGTCCTCAAACTGGATCTCCGCGCGCCCGTCATTGCCGGTTGTTATCTGCATGCCCTCAAACAAGGGTGAGTTGACGGTTGCCTGCTCAGTCAGCACCTGGCTGCCTTGGGTAACTTTGACCTGCCCATCCACGTAGCTGAGGCGGATTGCCCGCCCGCCCGGATCAGGGCCTGGACCAGAGCTTGGACCAGGGCTTTGACCTGCATCATCGGCACGCAGGGCCGGCGCAAGACAAATCATTCCCACGGCCAGTGCCGCAAGCCCAAACCACGTTGCACCTAGCTGGAGCCTGTTCCAGAATTTTGGATTCCCCATGCGATTCATGCTGACCCGCCTTCCCGCCGGAGCGACCCGGTATATTCATAACGGCAGCCCAACAGTAATTGGACATGCGCAGGGGCGAAAAAGTCGCGTCAAACCGTCTGCTTTGCCGTAATGTATGCACTTACGGAAGATTTCTAAGTATCTCCCTGCGCCAGAAGCAGCCTGGCCCGTTTTCTCACCCGTTCCATCACTTCATCATCTTCAGCCAACCGCACCAGGATCTCCCGGATTGCGCAAATCTGCTGCGCCTGTCCGTTTCCTGCGGCATCCACCAGGAATTCCATCTCTTTATCGAGTCCCAGCCGGTCGTGCTGCAGAAGCAATTCCAGCCGCGCGCCTTCAAGGATCGTCTCCGCGACCGCGCTCATTGAATCGCCGAGGGCTTCAATCTCCTTGTCTTTGGAGAAATTGAAGGTACACGAACCGCTTCCTTCAGGACCGGTATAGCTGAGTTTCTTCCAGCCCTGGAAAGCAACCTTGAGGCGACTCTCGCAGTCTTCGTTGAAAAATTTGTGGCGCTGCGCAACTTCAAAGACGTGCGACGTGAAGCTGGCGCTCAACCGCACGTCCCGGTCGATATTCGGTGCGTCGATCTCCTGCGAGCCCCCCTGGGGCGGTTTACCCATTTCGGATTGAAAATGTCCGCTTCCATCCGGATGCAGCGTAAGCGTCCAGTGAAAGGGGTCGAGCTGGGGGTTTGAAAAATCCACCACGATCACGGGGCTCTCGGCTGCTCCTGTCCGGCTGCCCGCCCAAAGCACAAGCGCGAGAATCGCCGGCGCCGACCGTATTTTCACCGCGATACCCCCTGGAGTGCTACGGTCTGCGCCGTGTGAATATGGCAAATCGCAATGGCCAGTGCATCGGCCGCATCTGTCGGCTCCGGCAAGGTCTCCAGGCTGAGCAGCCGCGCCACCATGAATTGCACCTGCTCCTTCTTCGCCAGTCCGTAACCCACGACGCTGGCTTTGATCCGCAACGGAGCGTATTCGGCCACCGGAATTCCTTGCCGCGCGGCCGCCAACAGCGCCACACCCCGCACCTGGCCCAATTTCAACGCCGACTTCGCATTCACGGAGTAGAACACTTCTTCAATCGCCACGGCATCCGGCCTCCAGCGATCGAGCTCGGCGGTCAGCTCCCGGAAGACTTGCTCCAGCCGTTCGGGAAGTGGTTTTGATTTAGCCAGCCGCATCGCGCCCAAGGCCAAGCATTCGAGACGCGGAGAACGCGCGTGATCGGCCCATTCGACGACGCCAAAACCGGTTACTTCGGTCCCGCAGTCGATACCGAAAATCCGCATGCGTCACAAGTGTATCGCAGATATTATGTGTCAGGCTCGCCTAAAAAGACCTCTTCCAACGGCAGCTTGCATAGCGCAGCTCCGTTCCCTGTTGCCGAGATATCCGCCGGGCCCGCAAACACGGCTTGCCCTGCTGCCACTTTTGGTTCATTTACTAAAGTTTCATCGCGAAGCAACTATGAGACTCGTAGATGTGTCGATAGTTTTAGCTGAGAGGGTGCGATGAGGCTCGGCTCAATAAAGCGCAACGTAATCGACTGGCTCCGCCAGGGCATTTCGCCGCGCCGCCTTGCTCTCACGCTCGCACTTGGCTTTGCCATCGGCTGCATTCCGGTCATCGGCGTTCCGACTGTTCTGTGTGCTGCCGTTGCCCTGGGATTGCGACTGAACTTACCCGCGATTCAAGCTGCGAATTATGCAGCCATGCCATTTCAACTGGCGCTCATCGTGCCGTTTGTGCGCCTCGGCGGCAAGCTCTTTTCCATCTGGGGCCAAGTAAGTCCTGCTCCCGGCGCGCTGCTGCATCTTTCCTCTCCAGGCGTATTCAGCGATCTCGGCGCGGTCGCAGCCCACGCGCTCGTAGCCTGGTTGCTGGTTGCGCTCCCGGCAGTCGTGCTTTTGACGGCAACGCTCACGCCCATGCTGCGGCGGATTCCCGCACTGACCACGCCCGCACTGACCACGCCCATCCTGACCACGGTTGACTCCGGCGATTAACCTGCTTTATTTCCCGGCGTAGGGATCGGGCACCGGCTGCGCACTGTCAAGCCACGCGGTGTAGATCATGTCCCGCAACATGCTGGCTCCGGCCGCCAGCCGCTCGGCGGTAAACTCCCGCGACTCGGGCGTTCCCGCGCCCACAAAACCGACCGCCTTCTCCAGTTGGTAAACCTTCTCGACATACGTCGCCGTGTGCCGCAGATACATCACGTAAGCGTCAAAGAGATCTCCATCAATCACTTTGACGGGCGTCATCTTGGCCTGGATGTCAGGAGCGTGGATGTTCGCCGCTACAAACGGGCTCTCGAACTGATAATGGATCTGATGTGCCGTCGTATAGCCGTTTGGATTGGGGCCCGTCCAGCCGTTGTATTGGACCGTAACGTGGAGCGGCTGAGAACCGTCTCCCACATAGTGGCCGAGCCATCCGGCATAGAAGATGATTGCCTGTTCCACCTGGGTTGTGTCCTGGCTGGCAACCTTCATCTCGCGATACTGCCGCATCGCCGCCTTGAGCCGCTCCCAAACCTCGTCTGCCGCCCAGGGCTGCAAACCGATCTTCTCCGGCCTCTGGTTTGCCGCAAAGACCTTTGCTTCAAAATCCAGCCGATTATGCGGCAGCGGACCCAGCGCATCGGCCAGTTCCAGGTCGATAAAGTGTTCCGGCGCCTGGGCGGCGCTCAGCTCGGGCTCGGCAGGCGAACGCCACCGGTCCGGCTCCGGGCCCAGGTACTCGATCTCGTCAATCGCCGGCTGGGAACGCAGAAAAGCCGGGATATCGGCCGGAAGCGCCTCGGTTGCCAGCTTGTTCACGAGCTTGTGGCCTTCGTTGCCCCAGGCGTGAGCGAGGGAAGGAAGCAGAACGAGATAGCTAGTTGCCGCCATTGCCAGTATGAGCTGGATGGAAATCAACCGGATCAATTTAGCCAGCATAAAAGCCAGTATACGGTGCGAGACTTTCACAATTGCCAAAGCGGGAAAGAGCCGGAATGTCCCCGGATGGAGACGGGGTGGTCCACTGGAGCGGGCGTGGTTTCAGACGGGGCAGCCATGCCTCTAAAATGCTATAGAGCCTTTTTGACAAGGTCTTATACTACTTGCAAATCGCGCTCAGAGATTTAAACAGCAGCTACGATGCACACCGAATATTCCCCCAGGTCGGCGTTTTATCGCAATTCCAGCAGGGTTGTGCTCACGTGCAAGAAATGCCCAGGCACATCGATTGGAAGGAACTCCGTCGCGGATTTGCGTGGCGGCAATCAGAGTCTTCCCGTAAATTACCAGACACGTGGAGGCAATGAAGGGTAAATGCGCGGTGAAGCGCTCGCGTTGCCATGCCGAATGGTTGACGGCGGGAGCAAACGCTGAAGGTTGGATGGGGGGCTCATGGCGGACCGATCAATCGGGATCGGGACATCTGGGGATCGGCGGCCCGCAGCCGGGATCGGCAAGCAGCTCGCTTGGCTTATCCTGGCGATTCTGGCTCTCGCTGTAGCTACCGGCGCCATCGTACTTCGCGTAAGCGCCGGCGAGCGCTACGATGCCGCTCTGGTGTTTGCTGCCGTGCTGGCTGCCGCAGTTTTGGCCTTACGTCTGCGCACGCACTCTCTTGCCCTTCAATCGCTGGCGCCTGAACCCCAAAGCGAACTGCCGCAGGAACTCATCGAATCTGCCGGTCCGGCGATTTTGGCCACCGGGCTCGATGGCCGGCTGGTCTATGTCAATCCTTCCGCTGAGCGCCTGCTGGGCTATCATGCAGACGCACTCACCTCTGAAAAGCACGTCACGGACATCCTGGCCAAAGGCGAGGCAGCGCGCCTGGCGGCGGAGATGCAAAAGCTCGCCGGCGCTGAAAAACCGGTAGAGTCTGATCCGGAACGATTTCTCTCTGACTATCTCGATTGCGTGCGCAGGCTGACGCCCAGCATGGTGCCCAGCTTTGAGGCCCATATACTCCGAAACGATGGCGCTGTCGTTCCGACAACCCTGCATATCTCCGCTCTGCGGGACAGGGCGGGAATGCTTTCCGGACTGATTGCCGTAATCGTGGACCAGAGTGCAACCCACCGCCACGATCAGGCCCTGCGGGAGTCCCAGGAGCGCTACCGCGATCTCTTCGAAAACTCCAACGAGATGATCGCCACACTGAGCCCCACGGGCCGATTCCTCTACGCCAATCCGGCCTGGAAGCGGTGCTTCGGCTATGACGATACGGCTCTGCTCGCGCTCGAATCCTTTGAAGAGCTCTTTGCGCCGAGTTGCCGCGGGGAGACCGCTACGCTCTTTCGCCGCGCTGTTGAGGGGGACATGATCGATCGCGCCCCGCTGCGCCAGCACACCCCAGATGGCCGGATCCTGGACCTTGAACTCAGTCTCAGCCAGCGGCAGAAGGCCGGAAATCCACTTGCGATCCGCTGCCTGCTGCGGGACGTGACGCAACAGAGGCAACGGGAACATAGACTGGCGCTGCAGCTTGCGGTAAGCCAGATCATTGGAGAAAACGTTTCGCCGGAAGCCGCGGCCACGCGCATCCTGGAAGCTCTCTGTATCTCGCAGGGGTGGGATGCAGGCATCAAGTGGACTGTGGATGCGAAGCGGAACCGTCTCGAGTTCAGCACGGCCTGGGGTACTCCTGGCCGGCGATCGGAGACTCTGATCCGCGAGAGCGTGGGGTTCACGCTGGCAATTGGCGCGGAGCTGGCCGGGCGTGCCTGGCAAGACAGCCGTTCGGTGTGGGCCGCCGACCTGACCACGCTGCCGCGAACCCCGCGCACGCAATCTGCTCTGCGCCAGGAGATGGCCTCCGGATGGGCGGTGCCGGTGCGGGCCGGCAGCAAGGTTCTGGCTGTTCTGGAGTTCTATTGCCGCTACACGCTTCGCGAAGACCGCGAGGCAATCGCCACTGTTGAAACCGTCGCCGCTTCTCTGGGACAGATGCTGGCCCGCTCGCAAGAACGCGGCCGCGCGGAAGAGCTTTCCCGGCGGCAAGAGGTGCTGCTGGACTCAGTTGCAGACGGAATCTGCGGCCTTGACATGAACGGCCGGGTCAGCTTCGCGAATCCTGCCGCAGCGCGCATGTTGGGCGCCGATGCGGCCGCGCTCACGGGCAGATTAGTGCATGACTTGCTTCACGGGTCCGCTCCGAGGAACCGGGTCTGCGGAGAAGACTGCGTGCTCCTGCGCAATGCCTCTCTTTCACATGCCACGGCCGGAGAAGACTCCATCTTCCGTCCCGACGGCACATCGTTTCCAGCCGAGTATGCACTGACGCCGATCCCCGAACAAGGCCGTTTTTCGGGCTCCGTGCTCAGTTTTCGCGATATCAGCCAGCGATACGCCCTCGACCGCCTCAAAGACGAATTCATTTCCACGGTGAGCCACGAGCTGCGCACGCCGCTTACCTCGATCCGGGGCGCGCTCGGACTGCTTTCCTCGGGCATTCTCACCGATCTGAGTGACAAGGCTGGTAATCTGCTGCGCATTGCCCTGACGAATTCCGACCGGCTGGTGCGCTTGATCAACGACATCCTCGATCTTGAGCGCATCCAGAGCGGCCGCGAGCCACTGGCCTTCCGCAGCGTGCAACTGGCGGAGATCATCAGCCAGGCCATCGACGGCATGCAGCCCGTGGCCGATGCAGCCGGCGTACAGCTCATTCACGATACAACGCAGGTGGAGATCGGTGCGGACCCGGATCGCCTGCTGCAGGTTCTCACCAATCTGCTTTCGAATGCCGTCAAATTCTCGCCGCCTAACTCGGCGGTCTCGGTGATGCTGCGGCCGGGCATCACCGGGGTTACAATCTCGGTAATCGATCATGGCCGTGGTATTCCCGCCGACAAGCTGGAGGCGATCTTCGGCCGCTTCCAGCAGGTGGATGCCTCCGATTCACGGCAGAAGGGTGGCAGCGGCCTCGGTCTGGCCATTTGCCGTAGCATCGTTCTGCAGCATTCCGGGCGCATCTGGGCTGAGCGCAATCCCGTCCGCGGCTCAACCTTCCGGGTCTTTCTTCCTTATCAACCGGTGCCGCTCGAACCCGGCGAACCTCTAGGCGAAGAAACCCGTTCCGGCACGGTAGTTTTGGCCGGTGCGGGCGCTGAAGCCCGGCCGCGCATTGCCGCACAGCTGGTTCGGCACGGTTACCGCGTTATTGAAGCCTCAACTGTGGAAGAGACGTTGGCGGCGGCGGCTGAAACCGTTCAGGCCATTCTGCTCGATACGGCCCTGGACGGCATGAATGGCTGGGAGATCCTGCCTCTGCTCCGCCGCCTCGATCCCGAATCACGGACACCGATCGTTTTGCTCAGCGTCGACAGCACGCACACTCCAACCGAGCTGCCTGCCGGCGCGGAGGGATTCATCGCGAAGCCGCTGCAGGAAAACGCCCTGCTCGGCGAACTGGCGCGCGTCCTTTGCGGGCCCGGCGAAAAGGCCCGCATCCTCGTGGTGGAAGACGATCAGGATTTGGCGCGCGTAATCGGCGAAGTCTTCTCCCGCGAGAGTATCGTGGTTCGCCTTGCTCATTCATTGCAAGAAGCCATCGATGCGTGCCTGGCATTCCAACCTCATCTCATGGTCCTCGATATCGGTTTGCCTGACGGGAATGGCTTCAATGTCGTCGATTGGCTGCGGCAGAACGAAAGCCTTTCGCGTCTTCCGCTGGTGGTCTATTCCGGCCGCGAGCTCTCGCCGACCGAACGCCGTCATCTTAAGCTGGGCCCCACACATTTCCTGGCCAAGGCCCGCGTGCAGCCGCAGCAGCTCGAAGCCCTGGTGTTGACTATGCTGCGCCGCTCGCGGTTCGCGGAAGAGGCGCCTTCTCCGGAATCCTCCGTGCCAAATTCATAACCTGCTTCGTGGCCGACAGCCATCGACAATACCTTCCAGGCGCTTCACAATATTTCCGGAGGATCTTTCGCAGTGGCCCGCAAAATTCTGATCATTGATGACGAAGACGACATTCGCGAGGTAGCTGCGCTCAGCCTGGAAAGCGTCGCGGGCTGGGAGGTCGTATCGGCCAGCTCCGGCGCGCAAGGCCTTGTTCGCGCTGCGGAGTACCAGCCGGATGCAATTCTCCTGGATGTGATGATGCCCGGCATGGACGGCCCCACCACCTTTCGTGAATTGCGCAAGAACCCCGTCACTGCGAAAATTCCCGTGCTGCTGCTGACCGCAAAGGTGCAAAACACCGACCAGAAGCGTTTTGCCGATCTGGGCGTTGAAGCCATCCTTTTCAAGCCATTTGACCCGCTCACTCTCTCCGCGCAGATCGCCGGCGTGCTTGGCTGGCATTGAGGCTTTTCAACCCTTCATGGATTCCATGAACAAAACCCCTCAAACCGATCTCACAGCCGCACTTGACAACCTGTGGACCCGTTTCCTGCCAGAGATTCAGGAGCGCGTTGCGATTCTTGAGTCCGCGGTTCGCTCGCTGGATATGGGATCGTTCCCCGCCGAGCAGCGTGAAGCCGCCCTCTCCGCCGCGCACAAGCTTGCCGGTGTGCTTGGCACCTTCAGCCTCCATCGCGGCACCGAGTTGGCGCGCGCAATCGAGCTGATCTTTTCGGGCGATGGTCCCGGCGCACATTCCATAGCCCGGCTTGGCGCAATGACCGCTGAATTACGCGCCGTAATCGACAGCCGCACATGAGCGGGCACCGATTACACTCATATACGGAATGACCCCGCACAACCGATCGGCGCAGCTCGAACTTGGCCCGCAACTGGGCCTGAATTTTGGCGAGCCGGCGCCTGCGCGCCGCATCTGGCCCGTCAGCGAGCTCGTCGCCGAGATGCGCGAATCCATCGAACAAGCCTATGGCGATGTATGGGTCGAGGGTGAAATCTCGAATTACCGGTCCGCTCCATCCGGCCACATCTATTTCACGATGAAAGATGCCGAGGCTCAGCTTCCGGTGGTGCTCTTCCGGCGGCAGGCATTGCTCTTGCGCTTTCGCCCCGAGGATGGCTTGCATGTCCTGGTCCGTGGAAAAGTCAGTGTGTACGAACAGCGCGGCCAGATGCAGCTAGTGGCTGAGACGATGGAACCTGTCGGAGCCGGCTCGCTGCAGCTCGCCTTCGAGCAACTCAAGGAACGGCTCAAAGCCGAAGGTCTCTTTGACGCGGCCCGCAAACAACCGCTACCAGCGTTTCCGCGCACCGCTGGAATTGTTACCTCCCCTGCCGGCGCCGTGATTCGCGATTTTCTCAACATCGTCAACCGCCGTCATTCAGGCCTGAACATTTTGCTCTATCCGGTCTCCGTCCAAGGGGAATCAGCGCCGGCCGAAATTGAAACCGCCATTGCTGAACTCAATGCGACGAATCAAGTCGAACTTATCGTCCTCGCGCGCGGCGGCGGTTCGCTTGAGGATATGGCCGCGTTCAACAGCGAGCGCGTAGCCCGCGCGATTGCGGCTTCACGCCTGCCGGTGGTCTCGGCCGTGGGCCACGAGACCGACTTCACCATTGCCGACTTCGCCGCCGATCTGCGCGCTCCCACGCCTTCGGCGGCGGCAGAGCTCATCACCGAAGCGCAGTACAAGATTGCTGAACATCTGGCTACACGCACGCACCGCCTTGAACGCGCTGTACGCTTCCAGCTTCTCCACGCGCGCCGGTGCTTTGCCGATCTGCCCATGGACCGCATTGAGTCGCGCGTCTCTACGCTGCTGCACCGGCACGCGCAACACCTGGACGATCTCTCTTTCCGCCAGGAAGCCGCGCTGGCGACACAGAGCCACGCCCGCCGGCATCGACTCGCCGAACTCGCGGCAGCCGTTCTCCGTCATGATCCGCGCCAGCCGATTGCGCAGACGCGCGCAACTCTGCTCGCTCTGCGCACCCGTCTCGACCGCGTGCTGGAACGACTGCTTCAATCCTCTGCATTCACGCTGAACTCGCTCAACGCGCGCCTTCACTCGCTTTCGCCACTCGCCGTTCTCGACCGCGGTTACGCGCTCGTGCTTTCGGCTGATGGCGTTCTTGTCCGCTCCGTCGCACGGCTCGCGCCCGGCGAGATCGTCACCACGCGCCTCTCTGACGGCGCCTTTACCAGCCGCACAGAAACTGTTACGCCGAACGCGGCTGCCCGGGGCAAGAAGGGCAATCGATCAAGATGACCGTGAATGGCTCCCGCAAACTCTTCGGCACCGACGGCATTCGCGCCGTGGCCGGCGAATCTCCTCTCGACCCTACCACCATCTATGCCACTGGCCTGGCGCTCGCTCACTCGCTGCGGAAGAACACAGCCCAACCGCGCGTGCTCCTCGGCCGCGATACGCGCGAATCGAGCCCGTGGATTGCCGCCACGCTCGCCGCCGCGCTCTGCGAGGCAGGCGCGCAGGTCGAGAGCGCAGGTATCGTACCCACGCCAGCCGTTGCATTCCTCGCGCGTACACATGGCTTTCACGCCGGCGTTGTCGTTTCCGCCTCACACAATCCATGGCAGGATAATGGCATCAAACTCTTCGGCGGCGATGGATTCAAGCTTCCCGACGCGGTTGAACTGGCCATGGAAGACGAGATCCTCCATCACGCTGCTCAGATTCAGCCGTCCGATGCGGGGTCCTCACGGGCGGGCCTTCACCCGTGGGGCGGAGATCCCGCTTCCCTGCCCGCGATCCAAGACAATCACGCGCTCCAGGCCGATTACATCCAGTTCCTGATCGACTCTATTCCGGATCTCTCGCTCGGAAACCTCAAGATAGTGGTGGATTGCGCCAACGGGGCCGCAGCCGCGATCGCACCAGAGCTTTTTCGCAGGCTGAATGCAAGTGGCCGGGCCGCGATCACGCTTCTCAACATCGCTCCCGATGGCCGCAACATCAACGCCGGCTGCGGCGCGCTGCATCCTGGGTATGTCGCCAAGGAGGTGCTGGCGCGGAACGTGAACCTTGGCCTCACCTTCGATGGGGATGCCGACCGCTGCATGATGGCCGATGCAAACGGAAACGTGGTCAACGGCGACGCGATCCTGCTGCTGGCCGGCCGCGATCTGAAAACGCGCGGTCTTCTTTCCGGCGATCTCATCGTCGCTACCACTATGTCGAACATGGGCCTGGAGGCAGCACTCAAGCGGAGCGGCATCCGTATGCTGCGCGCACCGGTGGGAGACCGCTACGTGCTTGAAGAGATGCAGAAAAACAACGCGGCGCTCGGCGGCGAGCAATCCGGGCATATCCTCTTTCCGCACCTGGCTACAACCGGCGACGGCATGTTGACGGCGCTGGTCATACTTGATCTCTTAGCCCGCTCCGGTAAATCGATCGAAGAATTGACGGTGGACCTGAAAGTATTTCCGCAGGTGATTGTGAATGTCAAAGTCCGCGAGAAGAAACCGCTCAATTCCATTGCAACGGTCCAAGCCGCCATTCGGGCAGCCGAAGAAGAGCTCAAAGATACGGGGCGGGTGGTCATCCGCTATAGCGGCACGGAGCCGCTGGCGCGCGTCATGATCGAAGCCGAAGATGAAGCTGCAATGCAAAGACACGCTGAGGCGATCGCGTCCGCGATTCGGGCTGAGCTGAGCGCGTAGAACGGCGCCGCAACTGCCGCCCGATCGCCGCTGCGCTAGTGTGGTGAGTCGTTAATTCGTTGAAGAACAACCGCAGATCCTTCGACTGCGTTTGCCGCAAAAAGCGCGGCAAACTTCGCTCAGGATGACAAACTTAACTGATGTGAATGAATGACTCAGGACACTAGAACGGCGCAGAAAATACGATGGGGGTAGTGGGTCATTTTGCTAAAAGTCCATCCCTCAGGGGCTAAAGCCCCGATTGACCTTTTGGCCAGTTGACGTACGGGCTAAAGCCCGTACCCTTCGCGAAAATTTCAAACTGATCCACTACCGCGATGGGCATAGCCGGACCTGTACGATTGATTTATGTCGCAATTTCAACCGGGCCAGATACTTCTGATCGACGCCGACGATACGCTCTGGGAGAACAATATCTACTTCGAGCGCGCCATCGCGGCATTTATCAGCTATCTCAATCATCGCGAATACTCGCCAGCAGAGGTTCGCCAGACTCTGAATGTGGTGGAGCGCGAAACTATTTTGGCTCATGGCTATGGCCTCACCAGCTTTACGCGTTCGCTGGTGACCTGCTTTGAGCGGCTCAGCCCGAACGAAGTCACGGATGCAAAACGTGAGCGCATTCGCGGCTTTGCCAGTGCCATCGCCGAGCAAGAGATCGAGCTACTGCCGGCCGTGAGTGAAACGTTGACTGAGCTCGCCTCGCGGCATCGCCTGATCCTGATGACCAAGGGCAATCATACCGAACAGGCGGACAAGCTGGCGCGGTCAGGACTCGCCGGACATTTTTCTTCGATAGAGATTGTGCCGGAGAAGGATGCCGCCGCATACCGACAGGTGATCGCGCGGCATAACCTTGCCCGCGACGCTGTATGGATGATTGGCAACAGCCCGAAGAGCGATATCAATCCGGCCCTTGCTGCGGGCTTGAACGCGGTATTTCTCTTCCACAAGGACACGTGGGTTCTGGAGCACGCCGAGATGGACGCAGCACCGGAGGGTCAACATCTTATCGCGCTCGACTCGTTCGCCAGGCTAGGCGAGATCTTCTGAGTCTGGATGAACAACTCAACGCCCAATACGCCAATGCAATAGCCCTGCCACGCCGACTGGATGGTCGCCATAGAACGGGATCAACCGGATCGGCGTGGTGTAGAGCGTGACCTGCGCGCCGAGCTCCAGGGCGTTCCAATCGTCCGAGTAGATTCGATGAGCATAGCCGCCTGTATAAGCCTGCACACGGCCTACCACGCTTTCTTCGGGCGGGGCCAGAGCACCCAGCAGGTCGGTGGTCCGGTCGGCATTCTCGATCCGCGTCCAGATCGATTGGCTCGCGTGCAGATGCGCTTCGGCCTCGATCAGGTAGCCATTCGCGTTCACGTCCGTGCCGATGGTGTGATTGCGGCCCCAGATGGCGGTTGCATCGAGGTCCGCGGCGCTCCATGCATGATGGAAGGAGATGGATGCGGTCTGCCGCAGCACGTCCTCTTCGGGATGCAAAGCCTCTGGTGAGTGCAGATGCCCCAGTGAATATTGCGCGATCCAGTCACTGGCCGGCGCTACGGTAAGCCGCGCAGACCACGAATCCACAGCGCCGGCTTCGATGATCCAACGGTTCTCTCCGGGCTCACGGCCATGAAATCCTGAGGCCTCGACGCGCGCTGGTCCAAAGGTGAGGCCACCGGTCAGCACATCATAGGAGATGTGCGTCGAATCCTGGAGATGATGCGCGAGCGGCGCCAGTGGATTGCTCTCCGCGCTGGCGCGATGCGGATAGGCCACCGGACCGAGCGCCGGATCGCCCACCGGCGCGGCATACAGGGTCGCCAAACCTTTCTTGCCCAGATCGTGATCGTAGATCGCAGCCAGCGCCATGAAAAAATTATGTGGATGCTGGCCATCGACGATCGGCTTGCCAAAAGCCGTCTCGCCTTGCTCAAAAAGCTCAGGATAGTAACGTCCGGTAATCGTGGCCGGCTCCAGGCTGAACATGCTCACGAAGGTCAACTGGCCGTGCGTTCTTGTGCGTTGCGCCATCGGCATCACCCAGTTCACGCTGAAAAGCTTGTCGTGCCCGCGTGGTCCGGTCTGCTGCTGCTCCGCCACTTCGGCTTGGCCGTGCAGCATCAACATCCACTTGCCGCTCATGCGCATTAACATCGGCGGTGCGCTCGATTCCGGTTCGAGGCTCGTGCCCGAGGCCGTGTGCCGCAGCACATTTTGTTTGAGCGACTCCACCGGGCCGCCCATGTTCATCTGTCCCCAGGCGCAAAGAGGCGCGCACATGAGGAATACCGCCATCCACAGCTTCATTTTTCAGTCCTCCGCACTCTTGCGGCTTGTTTTATGTCGGCCGAGCACAAAGAAAGCCGGCGCCGGCGCGCGCAACGCTGCTGCGAGTCCATTGGAACCAGCTCAGTCTGTTGAGGAGAGAAGTGGATGGTATCAGGTGCGCAGCACGACGGGCGGCTGAGGATGGGGAGATAGGATTGCGGTGGAACAGGCTGCCGGCGCCTGGGGAACCTCGCAGGCGGCAAACGGTGCAACATATTGCTCGCCCGACATCCGCGCTTTCATGCCGGCTGTCGTTCGATTGCCGGTGGCGGCAGGCCCAGTGGAAATGCTCCCTGGCGCGCAGCATCCGGCCTGTACCGTATTGGCTGCCGGAACGCAGCATGACTGCGCGCGGCTATGCCTCACAGATACACAAACCGCGTCACACGGCAGAGGCACTAGAGACGCCCCAAGGATCACAAGGATAGCCATCAAGCCGACAAACCGCATGACTCATTCTACGTCTGCATAGTTTGTGACGCGTCGCACTATGAGAAAATGAGATTGTAAGCATTCTTCAGCGCGGCCTGCTCCGGCGCGCAGCATCCGCACTGCAATCTGGGCAAACGGGCCGCTTGCCGCGGAAAGCCGCACTGCGGCTACAGCAAAACCGGGGTAGGTATATGTTGAAGGCGCAATCCTCAAGTCGACGCGACCAACAGGAAGCGGCGACCCTGTTCGAAACTCAACAGGACACAGCAACCCTGGTTTTGCTCTAGGGTGCGGCAAACGAAAATCAAATCAGGAATACGACAACAATGATCAGTGTCAGCAACGTGACGATGCGCTACGGCTCCAAGGTGCTGTTCGAGGACGTGAGCACTACATTCACAGCGGGCCGCCGCTATGGACTCACCGGTCCCAACGGCGCCGGCAAGTCGACCTTTATGAAGGTCCTCACCGGCGAACTCGATGCGCAGAAGGGCACAGTCGTGCGTCCACGCAAATTCGGCGTGCTGCGCCAGGACCAGTTCGCCTTCGATGCTTATCGTGTGATCGACGCGGTGATCATGGGCAACAAGCCGCTGTGGGCGGCGCTCGAAGAACGCAACCGCATCTATGAGAAGCAGGAGATGTCCGATGAGGACGGTATGCGGCTCGGCGAGCTCGAAGGCATCGTTGGCGACGAAGACGGCTATACGGCCGAGTCCGACGCTGCCGTGTTGCTGCAGGGGCTCGACATCCCCGACGAGCTGCATGAGCGCAAAATGGGCGAGTTGCAGGGCGGCCAGAAGGTGCGGGTGCTGCTGGCGCAGGCCCTCTTCGGCAAGCCGGAAGCCCTGTTTCTGGACGAGCCCACGAACTATCTCGATCTCGACTCCATCCATTGGCTGCAGGATTTTCTGCTGAATTATGACGGCACGCTGATCGCCATCTCGCACGACCGGCACTTTCTTAACTCCGTCACCACGCATACGGCTGATATCGACTATCAGACCATCATCACGTACACGGGTGGCTACGACGAGATGGTAATGGCCAAGACCCAGGTCCGTTCCACGCTCGAGCAGCAAAACGTACAGCGCGAGAAAAAGATCGCTCAGCTCAATGAGTTCATCGCCCGTTTCGCAGCCGGTACACGCTCGTCGCAGGTCACCAGCCGGCGTAAGGAAGTGGAGCGGCTGCAGACCAATGAGCTTGCGCGCTCGAACATCCAACGCCCGTATATTCGCTTCGACCAGGTGCGACCGAGCGGCAAGCACGTGCTCGAATTCAAGCACCTGACCAAGCTCTACGGCGAGCTGAAGGTGCTCGATGGCTTTACGGCCAACGTGCTGCGCGGCGAAAAAATCTGCATCATGGGCCGCAACGGCGCCGGCAAAACTACGCTCCTTAAGAGCTTGCTTGCGAATTATCCTGGCCTCACTGACTCCGAGTTCACGCTTGATTCAGGCTCTGTCTTCTGGGGCCACGAAGCGCAGGTCGGCTATTTTCCGCAGGACGTGAGCTCAACGATCGAGCACGGCCTCACCGTGGCCGAGTGGCTTCATCGCTGGGACCCGAAGGCGACGGTCGAAGAGATCCGCGGCATCCTCGGCCAGATGCTTTTCTCCGGTGAAGAAGGCGGCAAGCCGACGAAGGCGCTTTCCGGCGGCGAACAGGCGCGCCTTGCCTTCTGCAAGCTGATCCTCACCAAGCCCAACATCCTCATCTTCGACGAACCGACCAACCATCTCGACCTTGAAGCCATCAACGCGCTCAACATTGCGCTGCAGCGTTATGAGGGCACGGTGCTGCTGGTCACGCATGATCACGACCTGATCGACGAAGTGGCGACGCGCCTCTGGGTCTTCCGCGACAGCGGCATCGAAGATTTCCAGGGGCCATACGAGGAGTGGAAGGGCAAGCACAACTGAGCCTGCGACTACGCAGATTGAAATTCGTCGAAGCTAATGTACTTTCCAAAGTGCTCAAGAAACCAATCCCGCGCCCGCATGACATAGCGGCCATGTACCAAGAGAAGTCTCTTACGCCCGTCGTCGCGCTGCTTCTTCATACGCTTTCACATACTCCCGCGCAGGTTCGGCCCAATCATAGTTCTGCGCCATGCCGTTGCGCATGAGGCGTTCCCATGCTGCTTTGTCTTCGAAGACCTTCAGCGCCTGATCGATCTCAGTGAGCAGAGCCTGCGGATCGTAGCCATAAAACTTGAAGCCGGTTCCGGTTTGCTTCCCGGCATCCCACTCTTCGATCGTGTCATCGAGGCCGCCTGTGGCGCGTACGATGGGCACCGTGCCGTATTTGAGCGAATAAATCTGGTTCAATCCGCAAGGCTCATAGCGCGAGGGCATCAGAAATACGTCGGCGCCCGCTTCGATCTTGTGCGAAAGCGCCTCATCGTATCCGATGCGCACAGCTACTTTGTCTGGATGCCGAAAGGCCCATTCGCGGAAGAAGTTTTCATAGATGGGTTCTCCCGAGCCCAGCACGGTTACTGCGACGTCGCGCCGGACAAGATCATCGGCAATGCGCGAGAGGATATCAAAGCCCTTCTGCGTGGCAAACCGGGAAACGATCCCGATGACTGGAGTCGCGTCTTCGATTGATTCGAGTCCGAAGGCGTGCAGGAGATCCGCGCGGCAGGTCTTCTTTCCAGCCAGATTCCCAGGCGTGTAATGCGCGGCCAGATTTTTGTCCACGGAGGGATCCCAGCGCGCATAATCGACGCCGTTCAGAATGCCGCACAGGTCCGCCGACCGGTTGCGCAGTACGCCTTCTAGTTGCTCGCCGAACTCCGATGTCTGGATTTCTTCGGCATATCGCCTGCTCACTGTCGTCAACATGTCAGAGAAAACGATTCCGCCCTTGAGAAAATTGAAGCGGTCATACTGCTCCATCCTGTCCATGGTGAAGATGTCCCAAGGAAACAGGAGCTGCTCCGTCGTCTGAGGTGGAAATTTCCCCTGATAGGCGGCGTTATGAATGGTAAGCATAACGGCCGTTCCGTGAAAAACGGGATCAGCCGCATAAACCGTGCGCAGGTAAACAGGAATCAGCGCCGCCTGCCAGTCGTGCACATGGAAGACCTCCGGCACCTCCAGCAGCTTGGCGGCTTCGAGCACTGCGCGGCAAAATAATCCGAAGCGCTCGGCATTATCGGAGTACTCGCCGCCCGCAGGCCCATAGAGTTCAGGCCGATCGAACAGCTCCGGGCAATCCACAAAGTAAAACTGCACTCCATCCCGCTTGCCTCCATCGACGATTCCAATGAACCGGTTGTAATACCGGAAAGGAATGGTAATCGATCGCGCCGCATACTTAGGTTCGCCTTCAAGGAACGGACGGACCCGCGCATAGAGTGGCAGGTACACCGTGACGTCGTGGCCCAGCTTCGCTACTTCGCGCGGCAGCGCACCTACAACGTCTGCCAGGCCTCCGGTCTTGGCAAACGGAACGCACTCTGACGCTGCAAAGACAATGTGCATGAAGCCATTCCCCCTGTATTCAATTTTGCAAGCGGCACTTAACTCCAAAGGGCAAGTCTACTATGCACCTTCCCCAACATGCAGAAGCAGGCTACAGGCTGCGGCCAAGCCGCAGATGCATATATGAGCGGCCTGTTGTCCGCTTCGCAAAACTGGCTAAGAAAGTGCTAGACAATATCGACTATATAGATCAACTCTAAGTTGCTGAAAAGTGAACCAAACACTGTCATGTTGAGCGGAGTCCGCCGCGGTCCGCCGCGGCGGAGAGTCGAAACATCTGCGGTTCGTCTCGCAGCGCGACGGACAATACGCTCATCAAAGATGTCAAAGCATCGTCGTTTCCAGCCTCGAGCTTCGCCAAGAGCAACCGCGGATCCCCTTCGACTACGCTCAGGGCAGGCTTTCGACTCGCCGCCACGGCGGCCTACGCTCAGGATGACAGTGCTGGGATGAGGATTTGTGCTTTCCCAGGTTTCATCCGCCGCGGCGGAAGACCCTTCGACAAACTCAGGGCAGGCTCTGGGGCACTTGGCTGCGGAGTTAGGCTATCGACCCATCGATCAACTTTCATTTGCAGACCGATCATTCAAACACTGTCATGTTGAGCGGAGTCCGCCGC
>JASHQE010000274.1 GCA_030037705.1 Acidobacteriaceae bacterium
CAGGCGCGATGGACTTGTCTTGCGGCAACCGGAAAACTGTTGTAGCACGGGAATCGTACCACTCCGCACAATAGGAAACACATTGGAAGCAGCTAAGTTGCTCCGGAGTTTGGAATCCTGCAACAAGCCGGATTCCCCGAGGTATGGCGATTCACGGCAGCCGTGGATGAAATACCTCTGATCGCGGGAGGAAAACCCCAACCCGCGCCGTTGCAGAATTGACCCGGCAGCCGCCCACTCCCTATGGTGGGTATGAGGAGTCATCATGGACCCATCCGCTTCTGCCGCCACGCTCAAGAAAACGGCGCTCAACGCCACGCACCGCGCCTTAAAGGCTAAGATGGTCGATTTCGGTGGATGGGATATGCCGGTCGAGTATCCCTGCCCGGGTGGTGGATTGATTGCCGAACATCTCGCCGTGCGAACGGGCGTGGGGCTTTTCGATGTCTCGCACATGGGCGAGATCCAGTTCCGCGGGCCGGGCGCGCTGGCCGCCGTGCAGCACATCACGATGAACGACGCGTCGAAGCTCCAGGATGGACAGGCGCACTATTCCGCGCTGCTTACGCCGGAGGGGACCTTTGTCGACGACATCCTCGTCCATCGGCTTGGCACAAATGATTATCTGCTCGTAGTCAATGCCGGAACCACCGAGAAAGATTTTTCCTGGATTCGGAAGAATGCCGGGGCGATGCCGTCAATCCACATCAGCGACTACTCCAGCTATTATTCGCAGCTCGCTCTGCAGGGACCGCGCGCGCTGGAAACGCTCACCAAGCTGACGAAGGTCGATCTCGCCGCGATCAAAAACTATTGGTTCACCTGGGGCACGGTAGCCGGCATTCCCAATGTGCTCATCGCGCGTACCGGCTACTCGGGCGAGGACGGCTTCGAAGTATACATTCCTGCAGATGAAGCCACTACAGTGAAGATGTGGAATGCACTGCTGGATGCGGGCGCAGAGTTCGGCATCCGCCCCTGTGGGCTGGGCGCGCGCAACACGCTGCGCCTCGAAGCGGGCATGAGCCTCTACGGGCACGAAATCTCCGAAGAGATCAACGTCTTCGAAGCTGGCCTGGCGCGCTGGCTCAAGCTCGACAAAGATTCTTTTATCGGACGCGATGCGTTGACGGCAGTTCAAGCTCAAGGCGGCCCAAGACGCAAGATCATTGGCCTCGAAATGATTGAACGCGGCATTGCCCGCGATGGATACTCCGTGTTCTCTCTTGAAGGCCAGCCCATCGGCACGGTTACGTCCGGCTCGCCCGCGCCGTTCCTCAAAACCAACATCGGCATGGCCCTGGTGCCCGCTGCCGTCGCCGATTCCGGCAGTGACGTGCTGGTCGATGTGCGCGGCAACCGTACGCGCGCCAGGCAGGTGCCCATCCCGTTTTACAAGCGCCCAAAGAGACAGTGATTCAATGTAAGCCATGTCTGCCGCGCCCTCATCCACGCTCTCGCCTTTGCTCAGCGGCTCAGTCCTGGTGCTGATCCAGTTCGATGTGTGCGAGGAGATCCGGCTGGACCTGTTGCAGCAGGCGATCAATGCGCGCGCGGTGCAGCAGCCGAAGAGCAAGCACTCGATGCCGGCCTACGTGCGGTATCAGCGTCCGCCGGTCGTGGAGCCTCTTGAGCCGCTGCTGTTAAGCGGCGGGGAGCGCCTGGAAGGCGAGGTCAAGTATTACGACTATGGCGTCGTGAGCGTGGTCTACCAGCTCGCTTTCTCAGGCAACTGGGAAGACTTGGTGCGGCTTGCCAGCCGTTGGGTGTGGGATGTTGATTTTGCCTCGCACGTCGAACCCATCGTGCGGCAGCGGCTGGAGCGCGCGGCAGCGGCGATGGTCAAGACTTATGCGCGCTGGCTCAGCGAAGATTACTTCATCTTCCAGGTGCGGGATGAGACCGAAGGCTTTTCCGCCGCCAGCCTCACCAGCGATCGGGGTCTTGAGATTGCGCAGATTGTGCGTGGCGACCGGCTTCGCTTGTCGCCCGGCGAATGCGCGGAGGTATTGCAATCGCGCATCTCGTATTACGAGAACGATCTGGCCGTGATCGGCTGGAACGCCGCATTTCTCTATGACACCAATGCCGGAGCCGAGACGGCAATCCAGCTTCTCGAGTACGCCAATTCGCAGTTACTCGAGTTTCGCCACTATGATGAGCTGCTTACCGAGATTCTCGACAACGTCTACGATTCTTTGGAGCGGAAAAAAGGAATGTTGGTGCGATGGCGCATGGCGCGATCGGCCACGCGGCTGCATACCGTGTTGCTTGAGATTGGAGAGCTGACCGAGCGGGCCGACAACTCCATCAAGTTCTTGAGCGACATGTTCGCCGCGCGCCTCTACCGCCTGGCAGCAGCCAAGGTAGGGGTTCCCGATTACAAAGACCTTGTGGCGCAGAAGCTAAAGACCGCCGAAGATCTTTACCACGATATGGTCGATCAGTTCAATCAGTCGCGCGGCTTCTTTCTGGAGACAATCGTGGTGCTGATCCTGCTCATCGAACTGTTCTATTTGTTTCGCGGGAGAGGAATGTGAGCTGCTCCTCGACTGCCAGCACCACAAATTCAATGTGTCATCCCGAGCGACCGAAGCGGAGCGGAGGAAGTCGAGGGACCTGCATTTCCAAAGGCCGGCTCAAACACCGATGCTGAAATAACGCACTCTCAACTACAATCCCGCCATGCCCGATCGCAACTACTACACCTACATCGTGGCCAGCCGAAGCCTCACCCTCTATATCGGCATGACGGGCAATCTGCACAAGCGCATCTTCGAACACAAAATGAAACTGCACGAGGGATTCTCGGCCACCTACAATTGCAATCGCCTCGTGTGGTTCGAGCGATACATCGACCCTGCTCAAGCAATCGAACGGGAAAAGCAATTGAAGAGATGGGCACGTGCCAAAAAGATCACGTTAATCAAAAGATCGAATTCAACATGGGTCGATTTGAGCGAAGGCTGGTACACCGCAGAGCAATTGGCCGCGATGCCGAGTTGAAATGCAGGTCCCTCGACTCGTCGCCCGCGGGCGACTCGCTCGGGATGACAAGTATGTGGGGAACAAAACAGATCGCCCCCTCATACCTGCATCACTTCCGCCTCTTTCCGTTTCGACATCTCTTCCATCTTGCGGATCTCTTCATCCGTCATCTTCTGGATCTCTTCGAGAGCGCGCTTCTCTTCGTCCTCGCTGATCTTCTTGTCCTTGGCGAGCTTCTTGAGGGCGTCGTTGCCGTCGCGGCGCACATTGCGCACGGCGGTCCGGTGCTCTTCGAGGACTTTATTGAGGTGCTTGACCACGTCGCGCCGGCGTTCCTCGGTCATCGGCGGCACGGGCACGCGGATCACCTTTCCGTCCGAGATCGGGTTGAATCCGAGATCGGATGCCTGGATGGCCTTCTCGATCTCTTTGAGGATCGTCGGGTCCCATGGCGAGATCAGGATCGTCTGCGGCTCGGGCGTAGAGACCTGCGCCATCTGGTTCACGGGCGTGTGGGTGCCGTAGTAGTCCACCTTGATCTGGTCGAGCATGTGCACGCTGGCGCGGCCGGTGCGCGTCGAAGCCAGATTGGCCTGGAAATCGGTCACCGATTGGTCCATGCGCCGCTTCAGGTCGCTGTAGAGATCTTTGAGCGCAGGTATGCCACTCATCGTCGAAACTGCCATGGGTTCACGCCCTCACAAAAACAAAATCGCCAACGGTTATTTTACAACCCGAAACAGGCTTGGGAACCGCTCTAAACTACGGCCATCCCCGTTGCCGCGGCCTGCTCGTGCGCGTGATAACTCGACCGCACCAACGGGCCGGACTCCACGTGGCGAAAGCCCATCTTCAGTGCTTCCGTCTTGAGCTCGGCGAACTCCCGCGGCGTGTAGAGACACGCCATTGGCAGGTGATCGCGCGAGGGGCGAAGATACTGGCCGATGGTCAGGATGTCGCAACCGACTTGAGCGAGATCGCGGAAAACTTCGAGCAGTTCGCGCGTCTCTTCGCCCAGGCCCACCATCACGCCGGACTTCGTGATTCCTTCGGGCTGCAACTCCTTGGAGTAGCGCAACAACTCCAGCGTTCTTTCATAGCGCGCGCCGGAGCGGACCACGCGATACAGCCGCGGCACGGTCTCGGTGTTGTGGTTGAGCACCTCGGGCCGCGCTTCTACCACAATGCGGATGGCCTCTTCGTCACCCTGGAAGTCGGGAATCAGCACCTCGACACGGCAGCCCGGCGCCTGGCGGCGAATCTCTTCGACTACCCTTGCGAAGGCGCGCGCCCCGCCGACCAGATCGTCGTCGCGGTTCACGCTGGTAACCACTGCGTGGAGCAGCCCTAACTTAGCCACTGCCTCCGCGACCCTCCGCGGTTCGTCGAAGTCGATCGGCTCGGGACGTCCTTTGGGCACAGCGCAGAATCCGCAGCGGCGCGTGCACAGGTTGCCGAGCATCATGAAAGTTGCGGTTTTGTGGTGCCAGCACTCGCCGATATTGGGGCAGTGCGCGCTCTCGCATACGGTGTGCAGGCCAAGCGAGCGGGCCAGTGCCTTGAGCGCGTGGTAGTTCTCGCCCATCGGGGCGCGCGTCTTCAGCCACTCCGGCTTAGGCGCCGGAACACGGCGGGCGGGCTCGATCTGTACCAGTTCCATCCCTTTTCATTGTAGCGATAACCGCTTCAGTGCCATGTCAAAACCTTTCGGACCGTCCCCGCATCTCTGCGTTCAAGGGAATGGCGGCAACAGGAAACATTGGGCCGCCATGCATAGTTTTGTAATCAGTGCAAAGGAGGTCACCATGAGAGCTGACCGGCCGGTCATCGGAGCCGTTATTTTCCTGGGTGCAGGACTCGGTCTGATCTTCGGCTACTGCCATGGAACTACCGGCTTCAATTTTGCCTATCCCCTCGCCGGCTCGATGCTCCACTGCGACTTCACCACGACGGGTCCTGGGGTACTCGGAGGCATGGCCTGCGCCGCGATCGGCGTTCTTCTTCTTATTTGGGCGTTCTTTGCGGCAATTGTCGATCTATTGAGCTGGAGCAGTCGGCAGCGGGAACGGGTGGCCGAACGGTACTCTGTCGTCCCTCGAGCAGAGGAAACAATGTATACCGAGGCTCCGAGCGAAGAGACCAAGCATTTTTGGTCGCGGCCATCCTCGAGAAGCCATATCTAGGCTGTATCGACATATAGCCCGGTGAACCATGGGCAAAAATCATTGCCAGATGTGGCGAACCGCAGATGTTTCGACTCCGTTGGGAGCAAAGAACGCTCCCAACTCCGCTCAACATGACAGTGCTTGACTTACTTTTCAGCAACTTAGAGTTGGTCTATATGTCGATACGGCCTAGGGCCTGCTCTCACTCCTGGGGTGGTTGACGGTTTCTCGCGGCTTCGGTGAAGCGTTCACCGCAGCCCTTCCCGCACCTCAGTGCGAACCAGGTAAAGAAAGAACACCAGGTTCAGTAATCCCTGCACCAACGCCGCGCCTGCGTGCTGTATCGAGAAGAGCCACAGGTTATACCCCGTGAGCAAGACGACTGCGCTGAGCGCCAGCGCCCAGGCCCAGCGAAAACGCATGAGCAAGCCGCCGCTTGCCGCAACCAACAGCACGGAAAAGATCAGGAACAGCGGCGGATAGTGGTGCCCGGCAACTACGCCAATGGCGATCGTCGCAGCGAGCAGCAGAAGATAGAGAGCGATTGCGGCGAGCCCTGGCAGCAGGGAGGGCGCAGGGCTGGGTTGATTCGGCGCACCGTCTGGATGGGTCGCGTTATCGCCCGCGCCGCTGTTGTTCTGTTCGGTCATAGCGTGTGCAAGTAGGCCAAAAGGTCCTGTAACTGCTGGTCATCGAGAGGCGTCGCCGGCATCATGCCCCGTCCATGCAAAACCAGGTCCGTCATTCGCTCGTCGGTAGGCGGCGCACCCGAAGGCATCGCCCTCAGCTTGGTGAGCGCTTGCAAGCCAGGGCCGTTCAAGCCGCGCGTCGTGGTGGGATAGTGGCAGCGCGCGCACTTTTGCTGAAAGACAGCCGCTCCGCGCGCCTCCTGCGGCGTCCACTCTGAGGCCGGTTTCGAGGGAGGCAGCGGCTTACACCCGGCAAGGAAGATGGCGAAGTACGCGACGCAGACGGGCAAAACATAAACCGCAGGAAAAATCCGGGAGAGCATCTGGATTCGATGATACAGGCCGGCTGGTCCATGGCGCGGCGGATGGTACACTCCGGCAAGCGGAGAGTGTGGATGCGGGCAAGCGCCATTGAGTTTCGTCTGCGGCTGCCGATCATGACCACGATCATTGTGCTGGGTTTCTGGTCCCCGTGGATCGAAGGATGGGATCTGGGCCAGCGCATTTCTTTGCTCGAATGGTTGGCGCTGGAGCTGAGCCGGGCCGGGCTCCTGCGCTTCACCTATGCGACGCCTGCGGTGATTGTGATGGGCGCGCTGTTTGCGGCTGCGGGCATGGTCCTGCGCGTATGGGGAACGGCGTATCTGGGCTATGGCACGGTGCATCACGGGCAGATGCAGGCCGGCGCGGTGATGGCTGACGGTCCTTATCGCTACGTGCGCAATCCTCTCTACCTGGGCGGATGGTGCATGATGGCGGCGATGGCCTTCGTGATGCCGCCGACGGGTGCTCTCTTCGCCATGACCCTGCTCACGATCTTTCTGCTGCGGCTGATCCTGGCCGAAGAAGCGTTTCTTATCGCGCAGCTCGGCGATCCTTACCGTGCCTACATGCGCGCAGTGCCGAGACTCATTCCGCGCCTGCGCGGCGCCTTGCCTGCGGCCGGCCACAGGCCGCACTGGCTCATGGCCATCGTCACGGAACTGAACCCCATCGGCATCTTCATCACGCTCGCTGTGCTGTCGTGGTGGTACGACAATGAGCTGATGCTCAAAGCAATTCTGGTGAGCTTTGGCGTGTCGCTGGTGGTGCGGGCGCTGGTGCCGCGGCCGAGTGCGAATCCGAATCCCGCTTGATTACTACCGCTTGACTACGCTTGATTGGCCTTTCCAACGCGCCCCAGATGCGTCCACCTAAAGCCCTCGGCATACTTGAGTCCGTAGCCGATAGCGCGGTCCACGCTAATGTGGTTGATCCAGATAAGCGCAATCGGCAGCAATAAACCGCGTGCGTGCAGCACAAGTGAGGCGAGCGCCAGCAGCATGGGCAGCAGATAGGTGTGAAATGCGTTATAAACGCGCGCACCACGGCATGGCGAGGCCAGATAGCCGAGCATGGAAAGATCGGGCGTAAGCCACAGCGCCGCAAAGAGCCACCAGCTCGCTCCCGTGCGCGCGTAGAGCAGCGCCGTGATAACGGCCACGGCCAGCCCTTCCATGCGCAGAAGCAGAACCACGGACGAAGAGCGTGCCGGCACAAGGTTCGTGGGTTGCCGTGCTTCCGATGTTATCGCCATGTCTTATCCGATGAGCCGGACGCCCAACGGAATGCAGAAAAATCGCTCGTGACTTTGCGCCAAAAGCGAGAGGGGAAGAAGCTTCACGCCCCTCCCCCTCTCACTTGCCGCGCAGTCCGGATCCCTACTTCTTCGGAGGTGCGATCAAGTCTTTGGCAGCCTTCGCCACGCGGAACTTCACGACCGTCTTGGCCTTGATCTTGATGGCTTGGCCGGTCTGCGGATTGCGGCCCATGCGCGCCTTCCGTTCCGCCTTCACCAGACGGCCGATGCCGGGGATGACGAAGACGCCGTTTTTCTTGGTTTCCTTGATCGCGGTCTCGGCCAGCAGGTCAAGGAAGGCCGCGGATTGCTTGTTGGTGAGTTCGAGCTTCTCTGCAAGTTGCCGTGTCAGGGCGGTCTTGGTCAGTCCAGTTGCCATGTGATGCTCTCCTTCTGGGCCAGCCCTCGGGGCTGCCTCATTGACGGGCTTTCACCGCATGGGGAGGGAGTACGATCAGGGCTGCCCCAGTGCGAAACACCTGTATTCATGCGGCTTTCGAAGAACCCTGCCGATGGTTACAATGCAGCTTTCGGGCAGGCAAAGTCAAGCGAAAAAGCCTGATTTCCACAGGTTTTCTTTGGGTTTTAGCTTAAATTGGCCATTTTTACGGGTATTTCTCGGTATTGATGCGTAAAAGTATTGAAAATTGCGGGGTTTTTGCCTGATCTTTCCGGTGCACGCAGGATCAGAAAAACGTGCGTCAGCGCAACCCGAAAAGCACCTTTTTCTTCGGAGCCTGCGCAGCCGCGATAGGCGTGTTGAGTGCCGTCACCAAGGGCGCAGCGATCTTGAAATAGCGAATGATAATCGCTGCCAGATCGGGCTTGAGCGCAGTCTCCGCCGGAAGCGTAGCTGCCAGCCCCCACTGTTTGCAGCGGATCAGATCCATGCCCGGATGTTCGGCAGGAAAGCCTTTGGGCGGCCGCGTGAGCGCGTTGCCTTCGAATTCCTTGAACGTTCTGCGCACCGCTGTGCTTTGGAGGAGCTTGCGAAACTCGGCGTGGTGATCGAGCAGCCAGTGCCGGATCTGCGCGAGCTGATCCTTCTCCGGCATATAGGAGCCGGCGGCGATGATGAGCTCTTTCGCGCTCACGTGAAAGTAATAGCCCGCGCCCGAGGTCTTTGCCAGCCCCTGATGCGACCACCACGCGGCCACATGTGTCTTGTAGGGCCGCTTGTCGTTCGAGAACCGCGTATCGCGATAAATCCGAAATAGACTCTTTTCCGCAGGACGTACGAAGTTAGGCGCGAAATCCACCATCGCCTCGGTGATCTTGCGGATGATTGTGAGCATTGGCTCTTTCAGCTCCGCTTCAAACTGCGACTTGCGCGGCTGGAACCACGCGCGGTCATTGTGCTTGGCAAGATTGCGCAGAAAGGTGATCGCTTCAGGACGGAAGTAAGGAAGAGCGCCGGCGGGCGCGGATTTGGCTGCACGGGTCATGGCAAACCCAGTCTACCGAATGACCTTCAACGCGCCACGAAACAGCCCATCGAAGTCGCTGGCGAGCGCTTGGTCCTTCGCGATGGCCTGCTCGACGGCCTTCTCCGCTGCGGGGCGCTGGTAGCCGAGGTTCACGAGCGCGGAGAGCACGTCGTCCACGGCAGGTCCCTTCACGGCAGTCTGCATGGGCGCCACGGCGAAATCCTCCAGCTTGTCCTTGAGTTCGACCACGAGCCGCTCGGCCAGTTTTTTTCCCACTCCGGGAATCCGCACGAGCTGCGCATGATCCTGCGCGCGGATGGCCTGCACCGTGCGCTCGCTCGACAGGCCGCTGAGAATCTTGATGGCCAGCCTGGAACCGACGCCGCTCACCGTAATCAGCCGCTCGAAGAGCTGCTTCTCTTCGCGGTCGAGAAAGCCGAAGAGAGCGATCTGGTCTTCGCTGACCTGGGTGTGAATGTGGAGAGAGGCTTCCGCTCCAAGCGAAGGCAGCGCTGTAAACGTGGGCACGGAGATGGCCACGTCGTAGCCCACGCCGGCAGCCTCGACGATAGCCTGGCCGGGTTCCTTGTGAATGAGCTTGCCGCGCAGGTGAGCGATCACTGCAGCTCATTGTAGAACCTCGACCTGCTGTGTTTGCGCCTTGGTTATGTCACGCAGGAATCGGTTCCGGCAAAGGCGGAGGCGCGGGATCAGGCGTTGGGACTGGCAGCGGCGGCTGTGTCTCGGGGCCGGGTGAAGGATTGGGCCTTGGCGGTGAAACCGGAGGCACAGCCGGCGGATTCGTCACCGGAGGTCCGGGCTTTTCAACGAGCGACGCCGATTTGTAGAGGGAGCGGCGCATTCGAGATTGGATGCCGTCAAAAAACGATCCGGCGGCCCGCGCGGCCTTTCCATTTGGCGCGAGCCGCGTCCAACCAACATCACCACCAGCCGGTGTGCGCGAGCGGGTTAGCCGCCATGCGGCTCCGGCAGATACAATAGATATCTACGCTTAGAAATACGGCTATACGCGATTTTTCTCGAGATTTGGAGCAGGTGCACGTGAGAGGCATGAGGCGCCGCGGTGTGCGGCTGGAGTGGGTTGCTGGATTGGGCATGGCCCTGGGACTGACCGTGCTGCCGGCGGCTCGTGCGGCGCAGAGCGTCGCGACACAAACCGCCCTGAGCGTGAGCACAAGCGACCAGGGTGACCATACGTTTGCCGCCGTAACGGTAAACGTGACGGATGAATACGGCCTGCCAGCCACCGGAGCCGTGGACATCGAAGATGGAGACCGCACGCTGACGGAAGTGGCGCTGGATGCAGCGGGCCGCGCGACGACGACCCTGGAGCTGCCGGGCGGAACACATGCTCTCCGCGCCGTCTACGCAGGCGATGCGACGCGTGCTCCCTCCACTTCGCCCATCACCGAGGCGACGGCTGCAAGCAGTTCGACGCCCGGTTTTCAGGTAACCCTGACACCTATTTCGCCGGCTTCGTTTCCAATGGTCCTGACCGCCGGCACCTCTGGAACGGCTGAGGTGACCGTCACTCCGGAGAACAACGCATCGCTGACATCGCCGATGTTCGTGACGCTCTCCTGTTCCGGACTTCCTAATCAGGCATCCTGCACTTTCTCGCCGGAGACCGTCGAGATTCTCTCCACCACGCCGGCAAGCTGCGCGGCTGGTTCGCCTGCTGCGAGTTGCCCACCCATCAGCTCCATGCTTCTCCAAACCGTGTCTGCAAGCACCGTGGGCCAGATTGCGCCCGGCCGGACAAGCAA
Organism: Acidobacteriaceae bacterium; assembly: GCA_030037705.1. GTDB lineage: Bacteria > Acidobacteriota > Terriglobia > Terriglobales > Acidobacteriaceae > Telmatobacter. The sequence continues at coordinate 10,675 of JASHQE010000274.1, forward strand.
TCCGATTGCGTGGGCATTTCTGCTGCCCGGTGCGCTCAGTCTCGGCGGCTTGGCTTGGGGAGTAAGGCGCCGCAGATGGCTCAGCCGGTTGGCGCTGGCCGCAATGCTCGGCGTGATCACGACGCTCGGCGCGACAGCTTGCAGTCCGCTTTACCGGTACTATCAGCACGGTCCCGGAGCTACCCCGGCCACTCCGTCGGGCACATACACCGTCACCATTACTGCGCAGTCCAGTAATGGCGTAACCGCCATCACCAACTCCACCACCATGGTGTTGACTGTGCAGTAAACGGCTCACAAGCCTGTATGAAACGCCGGCATTCCCTTCCCGCCGAGGTTTACACGCTGGTGGATGAAACACCGGCCACGGTGCTGCTAGAAGGCGGAAGAGACAATCGCACGAACCATGAGGAGCCGTGGACGCGCCTGTTTACGGTTCCCTTGCGTGTGTGCGCTGCACGCACTCCGGAAGAAATTCCATCGCTCTTTGCCGAGATCGAAGGCGCGGTGCGGTCCGGTCTGTGGGCGGCAGGATTTTTCTCCTACGAAGCCGGCGGCTACTTTGAACCCACGGCGCAGATGCGCAAACATCCCAATGGCCCACTGGCGTGGCTTGGAATCTACGAGCGTTGCTATCGTTTCGATCACGAAGCGGGCCGCTTCGTGGATGTCGAGCCGCCGGGTCTTGCGAAGTTGCGCCTCCGGGCAGCCTCTGCCGGACTCGGCGCAGAGAGCGCGCCCGAGATCAGCGCGGCCTTCAAAATCTCGCAAGACGAATATGCCAAACGGATCGCTGCCATTCACGCATGGATTCGCGCCGGCGATATTTATCAGCTTAACTTCACGGCGCCGTGGCGCGTGAACCTGCGTGGCAGCGTAGCGGCTTTGTATGCGCGTTTGCGCGCGCAGCAACCGGCGGAGTACGGAGCTTTCTTGCACTGGAGCGATGGCCGCAAGATTCTCTCCTTCTCACCGGAACTCTTCTTCCACATGGAATCAGAGAGCGGCGCACGGCGCATCGTCACGCGGCCGATGAAAGGCACCGCTCCGCGCGGCCGCTCCACGCGCGAAGATCGCGAGCGCGCAGAATGGCTCCGCGCGGACCCGAAGAATCGCAGCGAGAATGTGATGATCGTCGATCTGCTGCGCAATGACCTGGGACGGATTGCAAAGTTTGGCAGCGTGCGCGCGGAAAAACTTTTCGAAGTCGAAAGGTATCCCACGCTCTGGCAGATGACCTCCACCGTGACCGCCGAGCTGCGCGATGACGTCGGCTTCGAGCAGATCTTTCGCGCGTTGTTTCCCTGTGGCTCCATCACCGGAGCGCCCAAGGTGCGGGCGATGCAGCTGACTGCGGAGATCGAAGATGCATTCCGCGGCGTCTACACGGGAGCCATCGGATTCTTTTCGCCTCAGTTGACCATCTTCAACGTGGCCATCCGTACGCTGGAGCTCGACCGCGAAGAGGGCGCCATGGGCACCGGCAGCGGCATCGTGATTGACTCTGACGCGGCCGAGGAATACCGCGAATGCTTGCTGAAGGCGGAGTTCCTGACCAAAACACGGCCCGATTTTTCGCTTATCGAGACGATGCTCTGGGACCGTGGATTTCCGCTGCTCGAGATGCATCTCGACCGGCTCGCGGATTCGGCAGCGTATTTCGAGTTTCCCTGCGAACGCGAGGCCGTGCGCGCGGCGCTCGAAGCATATGTGCGGAGGTTTGCGGAAGGCGCGACGCGCAAGGTGCGATTACTCCTGGACCGTGAGGGCAAGCTGGCGATCACGGATGAAGCGCTCGCCTCCGGCAATGATGCGGAACGAATCGGCCGTGTGCGGATCGCACCGGCGCGCACCGATCCCGCTGATCCGCTGCTCTATCACAAGACCACCCACCGGCCAATCTACGCGGCGGCATTCCAGTGCGCGGTGCGTGACGGTTTTGACGACGCGCTCTTCTTCAATCTCCGTGGCGAACTGACCGAAGGTGCCATCAGCAACATCTTTCTTGAAAAGAATGGCCGGTGGCTCACGCCGCCCGTCGCATGTGGCTTGCTGGCCGGCGTCTATCGCCGCCATCTGCTCGAGACGCGTATTGAGACGCGCACTCCTACAGCGGAACAGGTGCTGCGCGAAGACGATCTATACAGCGCCGATGCCGTCTATCTCTGCAATGCCGTCCGCGGCCTGCGGCGGGTGACTGTCGATGGGGATTCTCTTTCGAAACATGCGTAAGACTTCCGTGCGTATCTCCCGCCACAGCTATCTTCCGCTTCAATCGCACAAAGAACTCCACGCTTTGTCCTGAAGTGATAGAACGTTGGAGGGGGTTTGCAGCATGGCCGGGCGGAGGGGTAATTGTTGGAAGAAAATCGCTTTTTTTCTGGCTTCGGCGTGGATGACTGCCGGCGCAATCGCTTCGGCGCAGACGGACGATCCGGCGTGGCTTAATTACGATCTTCCGGCACGAAATCATACCGGCATGCCGATCGCTGTGCGTTCGCTGGGGAATAACCTCCTGGAGCAATCGGCGGTTAAGGAACTCAACCGCAGTCTCGGCCGAATGGCAGGACAGGATGCCTCAGGCCCGGGATTCAGTGCACGAGCACATTTAGGCCTGGGAGGACAAACGATCCTCGGCACGGCAAAAGAGATGCGCAAAGCATTTCCCGATCTGCCCATCCCGTCCGACCTCGCAGCCGAAGGATATTGGATTTATGGAACTCACGCGGGCGAGGGCGACAGACAGCACCTGCTCATTGTCGGCGGTGATCCAGCGGGGGTTCTCTACGGGACATTTGCATTTCTGCGCTATCTGGTAACCGCCCCGGTCACTGCCGAGAATCTCCTCCTTCGCAATGGCCCAATGCGAGGCCATCCCGCTATGCGCATCCGCTGGGTTGACGAGTGGGATAACGCCAGCGGCACTGTGGAGCGTGGCTACGGGGGCCGGTCGATCTTTTTTGACGACGGCCATGTGCGGACCGACCTGAGCCAGGTGAGCGACTATGCGCGGCTACTCGCCTCCATCGGCATCAACGGCTGCAATGTGAACAACGTCAACGGAGCCGCGCCTTTTCTTGAGCCGCAGATGCTTCAGGGCCTTGCCCGCATCGCCGATACGATGCGGCCGTGGGGCGTGCGTCTAGCCATGAGCGTCGACATCGCCAGCCCGCAGAAGATCGGCGGTTTGAAGACCTTCGATCCGCTCGATCCCGGCGTGAAGGCCTGGTGGGCGCACAAAGTAGATGAAATTTACTCGCTTATCCCCGACTTCGCCGGTTTCACCGTAAAGGCCGATTCGGAGGGTCAGGCTGGCCCGGCAAGTTATGGCCGCAGCCCCGCGGATGCGGCCAATCTTCTCGCCCATGCGCTTGCTCCGCATGGCGGCGTAGTGCTCTACCGCGCCTTTGTCTACAACAATCATCTCGATTACAACGATCTGAAGGCCGACCGCGCGCGGGCCGCTTATGACATCTTTCATCCGCTCGACGGCAAGTTTGCGCCCAACGTCATCGTGCAGATCAAGGAAGGCCCAATCGACTTCCAGGCGCAGGAGCCGGTGTCACCTTTGTTCGCGGGCCTGCGCGAGACCAACACAGCCATGGAGGTGCAGATCACGCAGGAGTATCTGGGCCAGCAGCGGCACCTCGTCTACATTGCGCCGATGTGGAAATGGGTTCTCGATTTCGATTTGCGCGCAGAAAACCGCAACACACCGGTGAAGCAGATCATCGCAGGCAAGAGCTTCGATCGTCCAACTGGAGGCATGATCGGCGTGGCCGACGTGGGCCGCGATGGTTGGCTGGGCGCGCCGCTCGCGATGGCGAATCTCTATGCCTTGGGGCGGCTCGCGTGGAATCCCGATCTCTCGCCGGAGGCCATCGCTGCGGAGTGGACCAGGCAGACGATCAGCACCGATCCGCAAGTTGTCGCCACGGTCGACAAAATGCTCATGCAATCCTGGCCTGCCTATGTGGACTACACCGGCTTTCTCGGCACGCAGACGCTGACCGACATTACCGGCTCTCACTACGGACCCAACATCGAATCGAGCGAGCGCAACGGCTGGGGCCAGTGGCACCGCGACGACGCCGAGGGCATTGGCATGGACCGCACCGTGGCCACGGGCACCGGATTCATTGGACAGTACCCGCCGGAAATCGCCAAGATATACGAGTCGCTGGCAACCTGCCCCGACGATCTGCTGCTCTTCTTTCATCACGTGCCCTGGACCTACAAGCTGCACTCGGGCAAGACGGTGATCCAGTACGTCTACGACAGCCATTACAAGGGCGCCGAGGAGGCGGCGGAGCTGGGTAGAGAATGGGCTGCGCTGAAAGATAAGATCAATCCCCAGCTTTTTGAGGACGAGCGCACGCGACTTGAGTACCAGGCCGGTCATGCCATCGTGTGGCGCGACGCAATCGTGCAATATTTCCTGAAAGAGAGCGGCATTCCCGACGCGCAGGGACGCGCGGGTTACTATCCCGGCCGCATGGAGGCCGAAGACGCGCGGCTCGCGGGCTACGCCATTGTGGACGTAAATCCGTGGGAAGACGCGTCGGGCGGGAAGGCCGTGAGCTGCGCGGAAAAATCCTGCTCCGCAGAGTGGAGCTACAACGGCAAGCCCGGCCGTTTCGATATCGCTGTTCAGTACTTCGATCTGCAGGATGGCGTGGCGCATTTCACGCTGTGCGTGAACGGGAATGCAGTTACCCGGTGGGCAGCCGACGCTACGCTGCCCTCGCGCCATCCTGACGGCGATAATTCCACCCGCTTCATAGCGCGCGCTATGGAGCTGAAGCCCGGCGATGTGCTGCGCGTCGACGGTACGCCGGACGGCGGCGATCCAGCCGCGCTGGATTACATCGAGATTGAGCCGGCGACTCCCAGTCCAAACAGATGACGTTTCTTGGCCTTCACGCTTTTGAGCGGTGCCCGTCGAGGTACAGAGCTGGGAATTCTGCTCATATACACTGGTTCCGTTATGAGTTGTATCTTTTGCAAGATCGCCGCCGGCGAGATTCCCTCGAAGGCCATTTACCAGGATGACTCTACTTACGCTTTCGCAGATATCAGCCCGAAAGCACCCGTGCATATCCTCATCATCCCGCGCGAGCACATCACCTCGTTGATCGAGGTGAGCGATCATCACCGCGATCTGTTAGGTCATCTCATGTGGGTCGCGGCGGAGATTGCGCGCAAACAGCAGCTCAACAACGGCTATCGTATCGTGGTGAATGCGGGCGAGGACGGCGGGCAGACGGTCGAGCATCTGCACCTGCACCTGATGGGCGGCCGGCCCATGACCTGGCCGCCGGGATGAGAACGGCAGTGAACAGTGGCCCGATTCCAGTGAACAGTGGTTAGTGCAGAAGCGACCTTCTGTTCACTGCCCACTGTGCACTGTTCACGAAACCGGCTGCGGCGCGCACTCCTCTTCCTCTTCTACGCCATAGCGGCGCAGCAGATTCGGAAGGCTCTGCGAGAAGGCAGACCGCGGCATCACTACGTCGCAACCTGCTTCCACGCCCTTCAACTTCAGATCGCCCTGCACGTGGCCCAGGAAGCCGATGATCGAAACGGACTTCTTGAACTTCGCCCTGAACTTCGGGATAAGCGCCATGGGCTTGGCGTTCAGATTGTTCAGGTCGAAGACCAGCAAGGTTGGACGCCCACCCTCCGGCGCTTCCAGAATGCGCGCCACCACGTCCTTATCGCCTTTTACGAACTCCACCTTCACGCCCAGCTTGCGCGCGGTCTCCTGAATTTTGGCGAGAAAGAAGAGATCCTCGATAAAGCAGAAGATGCGCGTAGGCGCATCTTCACGCACCGGCGCGGCTGGCTGATGCGCATAAGCGTCGGCGTAATAGCTTGAATGATTGTTGCCGCCAATCTGGATCGTCGAGGGTGGACCGTCGGCTACGTTGCCATTCATGGAGCGATAACTGTGGTCCATCGGACCGACGAATTCGCGTGGGCCCTTTTGCTTGTTCTTGCGCTTGCCCTGTTGCGATGCGGCGCTGTTATTGCCGGGCGAGGCCTGCGGACCGCCGTTTTTCTGGAAGAATTTCTTCTTCTTGCGGCCTTGGTTCTGATGGACAGGCTTCGGGTGTGCAGGCTGGAGAGCTTGCATCTGCGGCTGCACTTGAGTCTGCGGCCCCTGCTGATTCTGGGGTGCGCCTTGTTGATTGGATTTATTCTTGCGGCGGCGCCTGCGGCGCCGATGTCCTTGCGACTGCACCTGGCCATTGTCAGGTGCGGGCCCCAGCTCCGGCTGAGGCTGCGTCGATTCTGTCGTCATGCGTGTACTTCCTGGTGCTTTGCAATATAGTGCATCGAACTTGCGCCCTGGCCATTCCCTGTTGGGGCATGGTTCCCTGGCATTTCCTCTCCGGCCGCGCACATGCCCGCCGGAAATCTCCCACGGTCCCCTAGCTGCAATAAGCGCTGGCGGAGGCGCTGGAATCAAGAACCGAACAGGCCACGCTGCAGATTCCTCAACTGCGACAGCATCATCCCAGAAATGCCGCTGACCCAATACATCCGTACCACAAGCCGCAGCTTGATTTCCTCAAGCTGCCGTCCTGCTTATGCAGCAACTTCGTTTGCCTGGGCGTACCGGCGCAGCTTCTCCGGGGCACCGTGCCTCAAAAATCTCTGGAAAATCCTCTGCCGCTCCCTATGCAGGAGCCATTCTCGAATCCCATTCACTGGTCCGGATCGATGTGTGACAGCCGGTGCTTTTCGCAGGCGATGCCCTTCCTCTGTGAGCCTTTTGCCCCGTACAGCCAGATCGGGATTGAGCTGTTCAACGGGAGTTGCCGGCTCAACGGCGAGCTTGCTCTACCCTTTCGGGTGGCCCGCATCAGCCGTTTGATAGGCAACTTTGATACTACAGCGAAGCCCTTCGCCTGGCAAGAGGCGTTTGTTGATCAACAGGGATCAATAGTCACGTTGCAGGGGGTTGCAACGTTGCGGCAGGCTAGAGGTGCTTCTAACGCATATAAAACGCCACTCTTACGAGTGGCGTTTGCCATCCTGCGCCGGTCACTGGCCTCCCGTAGCAGATGGTGGGCGATGGTTTTTCCACCGCGCCGACTGCAGGCTTTCCCGGCCGGCTTTCCCTGTTTAGGGACCGCTCCTGTGGCGGTTGCTCTTGCCGGGTGCCCGCTGTGCTTCAAGCTGCTTCTGGAGAGCTAGCAGCCATAACATCACTGGCGCTTTCGTTGTAGCAATCCGCGTGCCGTTCAAAATTATTATGATTCTAAATGACTTACATTATGTACCTCTCGCCAAGAGTCTCGAATATGGGAGGCAAAAAAGGCGAAAACTTCAAAAAATCATAGCGAACATATCTTCGTACCTAACCTGCGGTTTCACTGCTGGCAATGAGGGCAAAAATGCGTTCCACGGCCAGCGAGAACGATGCGCCGGATAGGTGTCTGGCACTGCCGGCAAGGTTTCCCGGTGCGGAGATAAACACAATGCTCGAGCTGAAAAAAACCGCGCACGCCATTCGCATCGACATAATCGGAGACGGACGACCCGCCCAGCCGGATCGCCTGACTCAGAACCCGGTGCAGCGCTCCACGCAACCGTTCCAGTTCGGCGCGGGTCAGCCGGCCGGCAACGCGCCGCGGCCGGATACCCGCATGAAAAAGGCTTTCATCGGCATAGATGTTGCCCACGCCGGCCAAAAGGCTCTGATTGAGGAGGGCAGCTTTGATCGCAAGCTTACGGCCGCGAAAGAGCACGGCAAACTCGCTCAGACCGATCGTGAGCGGGTCAGCGCCCGGCGCGCCAAATGATTCATCTTTGCGGAGATCGCGTAACTCCAGCCGGCCAAACCGCCGCGGATCAACAAAGCGCAGCTCGCGGCCGCTCGCCAGGCTCAAGCGCGCATGCGTATGCGGGACTACCGGGGTTTCGGGGGTGGTCACCAGCAGGCGTCCGCTCATGCCCAGATGCACAATCCACTGCGCTTCGGGTTTCCTCTCTTCAGGTGCGCGCCCATCCCTGCCGGACGGGCCCAGTTCGCATACGATGTGTTTGCCAGTGCGGTGAACCGCCAGAAAGCTGCGGCCCGCAAGACCTTTGGATTGCCGCGCAGGGGGTGTCTTGAACGGTTCCGAATGCCTGCTGAACCAGGCGTCGACGATCTGATCGCCGCGTACACGCTCGTGGACGCCACGGGCAATGGTTTCCACTTCGGGTAACTCGGGCATCGGTTTATTTTAGAGGATGGCTAGAGCCCACTCATTTGTGATAGCCCGATGCAAGAATCTTGTTGGCCTCAAAGCTCACGATCTTCCAAACGCCGGGAGGGCCTTCCACATAGACTCGCGTATAGCGATAGCTGCCTGAAACATCACCATCCGGTGTTGTCGCCTGCACATCTGCGGTGGAGGTTACCAGCGCCGTGGTCCCGTAAAACCTGATCTTGCGGTCTGAGATTTCCAGGCTGGTGAAATGAACCCGGTGGGCACGAAGGTTGGCCAGCGCCTCTTCCTTGGTTTGCAGCGTTCCGTTGGGCGTAATCGCCATGTAATCGTCGGCAAGCAGGGTATTCATAGCCACCGTGTCATCTTTGAGAAGGGCATTGCGCCAAGCCTCTTCAAGATGATCGATCTCATGGCGCCGCTCGTGTTTCTGCGCCCGGGGCAACCCTGCAAACAGCGTGCTCGCGCTCACCATCAGCGCCAGCGCCGCAACCATCGCCCGGTCTGCCCGGAACCGGCGATTGGAGCTCCATGGGTATCTTGCCAAACCCGTCATAGGCGTAACGGATGGTAGCCCTGAATCGGGGCACCGGTCAATGAATTTAAAGCAAAGATGCATCCTTGTGTAACGAACTCCGGTTTTTGAACACCGGTCCCGCACCAGGCGAAACCATCGGGAGTTGGACGCGGCAAAATTGTTAAACGAGAGCAATCAGGTTCTGGTGATTGCGCTCGCGCATCTTCTGCAGGAGCCCGCCTACGCCATATTTTTTAAAGTGGGCAGACTCGCGATGCGCTGCAAGAGCGGCATCATCGCAATATTGCTCATAGATCAGGATCGTATCGGGATCGTCCTGCAGATGATGGGGAATATAGCTGATGCACCCCGGCTCCCGGCGCGAAGCGTCGGCCAGATGGCGCAGGATTTCTGCAATTTCTGCGCGATCTTCCGGCGCGAATTTAAACCAGACGACGAAGCTGACCATGAATCATGTTCCTTTTCGCCCGAGCGGCCAGGGTCCCTTCAGTGTACCTGCGAATCGTTCTTTATGCGTGAATGCTGTCGAGCGCCTGGGCAAACTCCGGCAGCAGTATCGTTTGCTCGCGGTCGGGGCCGGTGGAGACCATGCCGATGCGCGCGCCGCTTTCGCGCTCCTGAAACCGGAGATACTCGCGTGCCGCTGGCGGCAGTTTGTCGAATTCCGTAATTCCCTCTGTGGATTGCTGCCAGCCTTTTAACGTAATGTAACGCGGTTTGACAAGATCAATGCCGCGCACGTCGGCGGGAATTTCGTCCGTCACCTTGCCGCCAATCTCGTAGCCGACACAGATGGGGATCTCATCGAGTTCGTCGAGAACATCGAGCTTGGTCACGACCAGCCACTCCGCGCCGTTCACCTGGTTGGAGTAGCGCAGCAGCGGAATATCGAGCCAGCCGCAGCGCCGCGGCCGTCCGGTAACGGCTCCATATTCATTGCCGCGTGCGCGCAGGTTCTCACCGGCGGCATCGTGAATCTCGGTTGGAAATGGCCCTTCGCCCACGCGCGTGACATAGGCCTTGGTGACCGAGATCACGGTGCCGATCGCCGTGGGTCCCACGCCGCTTCCTGTCACCGCGCCGCCGGCCGTGGCCGAGGAAGACGTAACAAACGGATAGGTGCCATGATCGATGTCGAGCAGCGTGCCCTGCGCGCCCTCGAACATCACACTGCCGCCTTGGGCCAGAATGTTGTTGAGAATCCTGCCGGTGTCCGCGACAAACGGGCGCACCTGCTCGGCCGCGCCGGCATACTCCTCATACATCGCTGCCGGATCGAGCGGGTCGGTGCCGAAGAGCGCGTGCGCGATTGCGTTTTTTTCCGCGCAGGCCGCTTCGATGTGCGTCTTGAGCAGCGCAGGATGCAGCAGATCCACAATACGCAGGCCGCTGCGCGCCATCTTGTCTTCGTATGCCGGGCCGATGCCGCGGCTGGTGGTGCCGATCTTCTTGCGTCCGGGCGCGTTCTCCGCGGCCAGTTCAATCATGCGGTGGTAGGGCAGAATCACCTGGGCGCGGTTCGAGATGAACAGCCGGTCATCGATCTCGACACCCATGCCGCGCACTCTGGCCAGCTCATCAAGGAAATAAATCGGATCAAAGACTACACCGTTGCCAATCACACATTTGCAATGTGGCCGCGGCACGCCGCAAGGAATGAGCTGCAGGACAAACCTCCGCCCTCCGATGATGACGGTATGGCCTGCGTTATGGCCGCCTGCGTAGCGGGCTACGGCGGAGAACCGCTCGCTGAGTACATCCACAATCTTGCCTTTGCCCTCGTCGCCCCATTGAGCGCCCAGCACCACCGCCGTCTTTGCTCGCATGTCGTCCCATTTCCACAAAACAGCCCGGCACAGCCGGCCGAGAGGCTGGCTGCGCACGGGCAAAGGTTTGAACAGCGGACCGACTGGCCCGCAGCCTCTTCGATGATAAACCAGCAGCAGGATTCATCAGCGGGCCTTGCCGGTTTTGCGTTTTTTGGCAGCGGCTGGTTTTGCCGCTTGTGGCTCGTCCAGGAACCGGACGAGCGGCGGAAGTTTCTGCCGGCGGCGCTCCGCTTCGCGCTGGCGGACAGTGATATAGATATCGTCCGGGTCGCACAACTTCTCTTCTTCCGCGCGCTGCTGGTTCTGATGGAGCCACCCCTCGGTCTCTTCAATACCGTTCATGAAGTTGACCAAACCATGGCTTGCCGAGGCCCGCACGTACTGGAGCATGGCCTGATAATAGACGAGGGATTCCTTGCTGATTGCGGACTTGCCGCTCAACTCTTCGAGCAGCTCGACCATCTTCTGCGCATAGACATTGAGCAGATAGAGATGCTCATAGACGGGAAACCGTAACGGCGGGTCGCCGGTGCCGGCATGGCGCACGGTATCGCGCCAGATGCGTTCTCGCTTTTCGGAGATAGTGCTGTCGACAGTGCTGTTGCGAAAGAGCTTGAGAAAGAATGGGTTTGTGTCCGGTGCGGACCTGCGGGTATCTTTAGACGTAGCCATCTCGTCGCCTTTCTCTGGAAGGTGATGGTGGTCAGGGATACGTCAGTGTTGGCGCACTGGCGTGTCCCGCTGCAGCGAATTGTCGCCCGGCACAATGAGTACCGGAATTTCGATTACGGAGACTATAACACAAACCATTGACCGATAAAACCACAAGTAAGGAATTTCGAGAATATATTTCTCAGGTCCAGGCTGCCCGGATTTTAGGTATTACGAAGCAGGCTATAGCCAATCTGGTCCGCCAAGGTTATTTCCATATGACCGAAGTAGCAGGCCGCATTCTTATTCTCCGCTCAGAGGCAGAGTCTCTTGGGGTAAGACACAAAGGCCGTCCGCGCAAAGAAGCATCTGGGAAAAAGAAAACCTCAACCAAATCGGCTGAACGAACCCAGAAGCACGGTTCAGAGGAATATATCTCTCAGGCTGAGGCTGCCCGCATACGCAGCGTGACTCAGCCTTCCATCGCTAATTTGATCCGCCGGGGCCGTCTATCGACAATCAGCGTAGCTGGCAGGATATTGCTTTTCCGCTCCGAGGTTGAAGCATTCGTACCGCAGCCCAGAACCGGCCGCCCTCCGAAAAAGAAAACCGGCGAAGAATCCTCTAAAAAAGCGAAGCCCCGGAAAAAACGCTCATCTTAGAGCACGGCTCACCTGGTTAAAAATCCTGCCTTCCCACATCTCAAGAATGCTTACCAAGTAAGAACATGGGTGCCCCAGGTCTCGCTTCTGAGACCTGGGAAAGCACGAAACCCAACCATCTCATCTGGCTCTTCGTCCTTCAATTGCTGGCATCTTGCTCTCCCAGGTCTCTCTACGGAGACCTGGGGCACCCAGCATCCGTGCTGAGCTCGACATCCGAAGACCTGGGAAAGCATAAATCCCAACCCAAGCACTGTCATCCTGAGCGAAGTCCGCCGTGGTCCGCCGTGGCGAGGATCCGCGGTTGCTTCTAACCATCCATGCGATCCGCAATCGGCAGGTTCCACATCGTGCCAATCTCGACTCAGGTCAACCCACGCCGCCTTTACAAAGACAACCGCGGATGTTTCGACTCTCCGCCGCGGCGGACCGCGGCGGACTCCGCTCAACATGACGGTGCTTGAATGATCGGTCTGAAGCTGAAAGTTGATCGATAGGTCGATAGCCTAACTCCGGGTGCCCCCAGAGCCTGCCCTGAGCGCAGTCGAAGGGTCTGGATTTTGGGTAGTGGGTCTTCCCTGCATTCCGCGCCGCCCTCAT
>JASHQE010000032.1 GCA_030037705.1 Acidobacteriaceae bacterium
GCCGTGGCCACCGGCAGCTACAGCTTCGACGAGCTGGCGAAATATCAGCCGGAGGTCTGCGCCACTTCATTGGCGGATCTGCTCGCACTTACCAGGCCTGAATCGTGAGATCCGCATCGTGAGATTAGACCTATTGAAAATGGCCTTTGCGCACGGCCGGCAAATGCGCGCGCAGATTCAGGCCCAGATTCAGGCCCAGATTCAGGCCCAGATCCAGGCCCAGATTCAGGCATGGACTGCGGGCTTGCTGCTGGCGGCACTGCCCGTGGCCATGCCTGCGCAGACCGGGAGTCCGCCGGCACAGTCTGAGCCCGGCGCTGCGAGCGCACCGAATCCGCAGGCGGAGAGCGCGCCCGCCGCGCAAGCAACAGCAGCGACCGCGAAGCCGGGCAGCCATGAGAAGCAGAAAGCGACAAAGCTCTACCTGGAATCAAGCAAGCTGTTTGTTGCAGAACGATTCGAGGCGGCAATGCACGGCTATGAGCAGGCTGCCAAGCTCGATCCAACCAATGCCAATTACAGGATGGCAGCCGAGGTGGCCCGCAGTCATGCGGTCACGGCGCTGATTCAAGCCGCGGCCAAAGCGCGCTTGCTCGGAGACGAGAGCTCAGCCCGCGCGGATCTGACGCGCGCGCTTGCGCTTCAACCCAAAAATATCGAGGTCATGCAGCATCTGGACGAACTGGCCGATGATGCGTTGCGCGAACAGCCCAGACCGCTCTACGGCCAGGCGGGCGAAGGATTGGGTGACGTCGTTTCACTTGTGCCCTCGGCTGGCGTGCACAGCTTTCACATGCGCAGTGATGCGTTGCAGGTAATCCGTCAAGTCTTCGAGGCGTACGGGATCACGGCGATGCTCGATGACAGCGTGCGCAGCGCGCCTGCGCGGTTGGATGTTGATGACGCCAGCTTCGAGGAGGCGATGCGCGTACTCGCGCTGCTGACCGATACATTTTATGTTCCGCTGGATGCGCACCGCGCGCTCGTGGCCCATGACACAACCCAACTCCGGCAGCAGTACACGCGGCAGGAGGTGGAAACGGTCTACCTTCCGGGCTTGACGGAAAATGAGCTGAGCGAAGTCGAGAACCTGGCCAAGAACGTATTCAATGTCCAGCAGACGGTTAAGGACAGCGCGGGCAACACCTTCACGCTGCGCGCACCACCGCGCACGCTCGCGGCCTTCAATACCACGATGCGCACTCTGTTAGACGGACGCAACCAGGTGCTGCTCGACGTGCAGATGATCCAGGTAGCGCACAACGCCACACGCAATACCGGCGTGCAGCCGCCGCAGACCATCACTGCTTTCAACGTTTACGCCGAAGAACAATCGATCTTGAGCCAGAACGCAAGCCTGGTGCAGCAGATTATCTCATCAGGTCTTGCAAGCCCGGGCGACACACTGGCGATTTTGGGCATTCTGCTCGCTTCCGGTCAGATTTCGAACTCCATCTTCTCGAACGGGCTCGTTCTGTTCGGCGGCGGCTTGACGGCCTCGGGGCTGTCGCCCGCTCCGGTTACGTTCAACTTGAGTCTGAACACATCCGACTCGCGCACGCTCGACGACATTCAATTGCGCCTGAGCGACGGCGAGGCGGGAACGATCAAGGAAGGCGAGAAGTATCCCATCCAGACCTCGTCCTATTCGAGCCTGTCTCCTACACTTCCCAACATCCCCGGGCTTACGGGCGCGGGAAGCTCGAGCAGCCTTAGTTCACTGCTGGGATCGGTCAACAGCTCGGTTCCCAATATTCCGATGGTCCAATATGAGGATCTGGGCTTGACGCTGAAAGCTACGCCCAAGGTGATGCGCAATGACACGGTCGCGCTCACGCTCGATATCACGCTCGATGCGCTCTCCGGCTCTTCAATCGACGGCAATCCAATCCTCAGCAACCAATCGTACTCAGGAGTCGCCACCCTCAAGGAAGGCGAGGCCACGGTGCTGGCTGCGGAGCTGAGCAAGACGCAGAGCCAGGCCATCAGCGGTACACCGGGGCTCAGCGAGATTCCTGGCCTCAACAACGCGACCGATAAAAATATCCAGTCGAACTACGCGACTTTGGTCATCGTGATCACGCCGCACGTGGTGCGCGGAACGCAATCGGCCGGACATACGCGCATGATGCTGGTGGATAAAGGGACAACGGGGCGGTAGATTAGGTGTGCTTTCCCACCTTCGGCGATGCGCACAGTACACGTCCGCCGCGGCGGACCGAAGGTGGGGCACGCGGCTCCAGCAACTCGGTCCATGCATTCTCCCGTAGGGAGAATGCATGGCACTCCATCTTATTCGGGTGAACCAATGAACAGGCTAGTGTCCTGAGTCTTAAATCCGCAACATAATTGCCGCTGTCATCCTGAGCGGAGGTCGCCGCGGCGACCGGAGTCGAAAGCCTGCCCTGAGCGAAGTCGAAGGGGATCTGCGGTTCGGGACTTCGAATTATGTTATGAACTTCTGACTCACCACACTAGGACGGGGGGCAACCCGGTAGAGTTTACTTCTTCCTGGAACCGACGACGGCAAACATCGCGCCCTGGGGATCGACACCGACAGTGATCCATTGACCGCCGGGCACTTCATGGGGTCCCATCGCGATCTGACCGTTCTTTTCGCGGATGCGGTTCGTTGCCGCGTCGATATCCTCGACGGCGAAGTAGAAAAGCCAGAACGGCACGGGAGACTTGCTCTTGTCCCGTGTCATCATGCCTCCCATCGGAGTGCTGCCGTTGTTGAAGATTCTGTAGATGCCCATCGGTCCCATGTCCATGACGTGATCTTCTTTCCATCCGAAAAGCCCCGAGTAAAAGGACCATGCAGATTGACCATCGTTGGCAGAAAGCTCGTTCCAGCCGACCGTGCCTGGCGTACCGGCTGCGGGACGCGGCGGAGCGTAGTCACGCGAGCCCTTGAAGAGCAGGAAGGTGGCGCCCTGCGGATCTTCAGCCGAGGCAAAGCGGCCAATTCCCGGAATATCCATCGGCGGGCAATGCAGCTTGCCGCCGGCCTGTTCGACGCGTTTTGCGTAGGCGTCCACGTCGTCGACGCCGATGAAGCCCGCCCACGCGGGTCTCATGCCGCCAGCTTGCATCTCCGGTGTAAGCTGCATGAGGCCGGCCACATCGCATCCACTGGCCGCTAAAAGCGTATACGGCATACCGCCTGGATCTCCGGAGCTCTTCGGCTGCCAGCCGATGACATGCGCGTAGAACGCCTCGGCCCCCTTGGCGTCCGTCGTTCTGAGCTCGTGCCAGACAAAGTTCCCTGTTTTTACTTGGACCGGCGTGGTTAATTCCTGTGCTGCTGTGCTCATTTTTCGTCTCCTGTCGAACGGGATCACGCCCTGGAATGTGTACGGCGTCCACACCAACGTAACAAAAGGAAATGTACACTGTCCACAAAACCGCATGAATCCTCAGAAAAAATCCAGCCCGCCTGTTCGCAAGACGTTTCACCATGGAAATCTGCGGAAGGCCCTATTGGAAGCGGGAATCGAACTGGCGCGCGACGGCGGCCCGCAGGCGGTAGTGCTGCGGGAGGCAACGCGGCGGGCAGGCGTGGCTCCGAATGCAGCTTACCGGCACTTTTCCAGTCACGGCGAACTTTTGCAAGCCGTGCGGGCAGCGGCTATCTCTTTGCTGGCGCGCGCCATGGAAACAGAGATCGCCGCTGTGCCGCGCAGCAAGCGGCTTGCCGAATCAGCGCGCCAAGTGTTTCGCGCCGTAGGGAGGGGCTATCTCAAGTTTGCACTGAACGAGAGCGGCCTTTTTCGGACGGCGTTCTCCGTTGCTGACCCGGTGGAAGACGACGCCGATGCGGCAAAGACGGGCAGGAGCGGCCTGAATCCGTTTCAGCTTCTCGCGCGGGCGCTGGACAGGCTGGTGTCGACGGGGGTGCTTCCCCAATCGCGCAGAGCGGGAGCGGAGTATCTGGCGTGGTCGGCAGTGCACGGTCTGGCCTACCTGATCATCGAGGGGCCGTTGAGCGGCGCATCCGACAAGGAGATTCGCGCGCTCTCCGAACGCGTGCTGAAGATGGTGGAAAATGGGCTTTGAATGAGATGGAAGAAAAGACCCTATTCAGCCGGGTGCCCCAGGTCGTGCTCAGTCAGCCCGGAAAATGGTAGTGGGTCAGTTTGAAGGGGTACGGCTTTAGCCGTGCCGTAAACAGATCAAAATGTGTGCAAATCAGCCGGCTGCAGACCGATCATTCAAGCGCTGTCATGTTGAGCGGAGTTGCGAGCGTTTTTTGCTCGCAACGGAGTCGAAACATCTGCGGTTCGTCTCGCAGCTCCACGGACGATACGCTCATCAAAGATGTCAAAGCAGCATCATTTCCAACCTTAAGCTTCGCCAAAAACAACCGCAACTCCTTCGGCTTCGTCCGCCACGGCGGACTTCGCTCAGGATGACAGTGCTGGGGTGGGATTTGTGCTTTCCCAGGTTTCAAAATCGAGACCCTTTGACTTCGCTCAGGGCAGGCTCTGGGGCACCCGGCAGCCCGATCATTCAAGCACTGTCATGTTGAGCGGAGTTGCGAGCGTTTTTTGCTCGCAACGGAGTCGAAACATCCGCGGTTGTCTTTGTAAAGGTGGCATGGGGCGAACTGAGTCGAGATTGGCACGATGTGGAACCTGCCGATTGCGGATCGCATGGATGGTTAGAAGCAACCGCAGATCCTTCGACTCCGTCCGCCAAGGCGGACTACGCTCAGGATGACAGTGCTGGGTTGGGATTTATGCTTTCCCAGGTCTTCCGCCGCGGCGGACAGACCTGGGGCACCCATATCGTGCTCAGTCAGCCCGGAAAATATATTCTCAATTTCTTCGTGATTTTTTCTTGGCGCGGACGGATTTTTTTGTTACAGTCTCCATCATCGGAATCCGGTAGTTGTTTCTACCGGTTCTGGACAACACGAAGCGGGACACGCCGATGTAGAAAGCACCGACGTATCCCTGACCACCATCACCTTCGACAGAAAGGCAATGCCATGGCTGTTTCTAAAAGTACTAATCAACCCACTCCCCGCGCAAACCCTCCCCAAAAACCCCTCTCCGAACTGGATATGGAACCGGATGCGCCGGTGCGGCCACCGAACTATC
>JASHQE010000275.1 GCA_030037705.1 Acidobacteriaceae bacterium
GTGAATCCGAAGGTTCGTTGAAAGCAACCGCAGATCCCCTTCGACTTCGCTCAGGGCAGGCTTTCGACTCTCCGCCGCGGCGGACCATGGCGGACTACGCTCAGGATGACAGCGTTATTTATATAGCGAAATTTAGGGACAGGACACTAGAGCTGGTTGCATAAATGGTCTGGTCAGGTAAAAAAACTTCCCTCAGGAGCTAAAGCCCCAGTGTTCATGAGGCTTTTGCGGCACGACTCAAGTCGTGCCCTGTTACGAAACCATTTATGCAACCAGTTCTAGTGTCCTGAGTCTTAAATCCGCAACATAATTGCCGCTGTCATCCTGAGCGGAGTTTGGCCGTTTTTGGGCCAAACGGAGTCGAAGGATCTGCGGTTCGGGACTTCGAATTATGTTATGAACTTCTGACTCACCACACTAGGGATGAAAGCTGATGAGATCCATCTCAGATCTTCCATTGCGGCGGATCTCAGTCAATGTGTAGATCAGCCCATCGTGGCCCAGAACCAGGGCCTGCTCATCGCCGGCAGGCTCATCATTCTCCAGTACGATCTCTCCGCGATCCTCGTATTTTTCCGTTGCGATGTTATACGAAATCAGATGTGACCCTTCATCCCTCCTCGAGCCTGGAGGCGCAGGCGCGCCCGTGAGATAGTAAATGACATCGTTACGGACATCGAGAGCCATTCCGAGATACCCATATTTCACCTTGTCGAACATGCCGGTTGCCTGAGACGCCTCCGAAGTAAGCCGCTGGAGGACCCGGATGGTCCGAGTCACTGGATCGAAGCGGAACAAGTAGCCGGAGGCGCCATTGATTCCGTAAATCGCATGGTCGTTCGGATTCCAAACGGCCGCACGCCAGTTATACGCCATGCCGTAATCCGAAGGATCAAACTGGCCGAAGTAATCTTTGCGAAGATTCACTTCTGCTACGGTTGCTACGGTATCGCTGTCATAACGATACTCGTGAATCGCGCCGTCACCGGTGGTCCAGTAGGCTGAACCACTGTCCGGGTCAACAACGATGCGACGACAGATCGCCCGATAAGTGCTGCCGATCTTACCAGCTTCTCCTTCATCAAAGAAAGAGCCGAAGTCTTTTAGCTGTTGTGATTTCAGATCGAAACGTAGAAAGTCACCCGACGGCCAGGTCAGGCCATAGAGCCTGCCTCGTTTCCCATCCATGTTGAAGCTGATGATTCCTTCGCCATGTGGCGCTATAGCCAGTGAATCGAATTTTCCGGTCCGGAGATCATAGGAGACAAAATGACCGCCGGGATAGGGTTGATAACCATCGGGGGGAACGGCTCTTCTCTCAATGCCGCTTGATTCATTGTAGTAGCCAAGATGAGTGGTGAAATAGAGCTTGCCGTGATCTTCAACGAAATCTACATGGACTTTTCCTTGTGCGACGGCTTTTATGTCACCCTGACCCGTTGCCGTGTTCAAATCCGCTATGTGAGTGATTTGCCTGGTCTGCGGATTCAGCGAATACATTTGTCCGGGAATGTTATGCACACGCGAGTCAATCACGTAATAGATGGTGCCGTCATTGGCTACTCCCATCCCGTTGAAGGACTCTCCCAAGCCCGCTGCTTGCGGAAAATGTGAGTTATACACCGTGGCGCGCAGTACCTGCGCCTGAGCGCTCTGTGTCATCAGCAGGGAGCTTGCGCCGAAAAGCAGGAGGATCCATGCCCCGAAGCCGATCCGATTGGAGTTCTTCATCTGGAAGTCCCCCATTCTGGATTTTGCGGCGGAATCTGGCAACATGGGGGCACTGGAAGCATGATCCCAATCCTGAAGCCAAGCAGAGGAAATGTCAAGAAAAAAATCTCAAAAATACTGAATAATTTCTCATTCATATGGAAAAATGAATGATAGAGATGCTTTGACCGGTCAAGGGCGCTCTAGCCAAGCAAGACATTGTGGATTCAAATGCTTGAGTGAGTATCAGTAGTACTTCTGTCCAGGCATGGTTAGGCTGTATCTACATATAGCCCGGTGAGCAATGGGTAAAAAATCAGCGGATTCTCAATCATTCGGTGCCAGGCGTGGGGAACCGCAGATGTTTCGACTCTCCGCCGCGGCGGACCGCGGCGGACTTCGCTCAACATGACAGTGCTGCGTTGTCTGCTCAACATGACAGTGCTTGTTTTGTCTGTCAACTACTTAGCCTCGGTCTATATGTCGATATGGCCTAGGAACTCACTTTTCGCCTGGGTCAGGCAGTTCTACTCCCGAGCATGACTTCCGGCGACAAATCTTTCCCCGACGGATGGGGAGGCCGTCCGCAGGAATCTCTGCGAACAAATTCCGTGGGGACTGTAACTCGCTGCGGCTCATGATCCGGGTCCTCGATACGCATTAGAACCGCATCGATCAGACTCCTACCGAGTTGTTCCGGAAATTCCCGCGTGGTACTGAGCGCCGGATATAGCCACATTCCCACCGTATCGTCGCAGCCAACCACTGAAATATCTTCGGGAATTGAAAGAGCCTTCTCACGCAGCGCCTTATAGACTCCTCCCGCAACCTGATCGTTACCAGCAATGATCGCAGTAACTTCCTCTTTGCGCGCCAGCAGCGACTTAGTTCCGAGATATCCACATTCAGTGTCATCCTCCGAATCAATGCTGCTCTCGCGCGCAATGAGTCCCGCTTCTGTCATGGCGCGGCGATATCCTTCGAGAAAACGCGCAAACCATGGCAGGCGGCTATTTCCCACAAACCAGATATGGCGGTGTCCAAGACGCAGCAGATGCTGTGCTGTATCAAGCCCACCGTGAATGTCATCGGAATAGACCGCATCGCAGTTTTGCAGGTGGGTATGTTCGCCGAGCATGTTGTTGCCCAGCACGCTAAAAACGATTCTCCGATTCCGCAGCAGCTCCAAGAGATTGACTGAATTTGTCCCGGCCAGAATCACGCCTCGAACCAGATCGCGGCGCTCGATCACCTGCGGCAGCTGCAGCTCCTTCCACGGGGTATGCTGCGAGTATTGATAAGAGAGGAAGACCAGATCCCAGCCGCGCACTGTGCACTGCGCCTGCGCCCCGCTCAATATGCGGGAGTGAAAGGCATGCAGGATGGCCCTGTTGCTCAAAAGAAATGCCAGAGTCCTGCTCTTGTGCCGCCGCGAGGGGTCGATCCCAAGCTTCTTCGCTTCAGCCAGAACCATCTTCTGGATTTCTGCATTGACGCGGCCCCTTCCGTTGAGTACCCGGGATGCCGTCGCTACGCTCACATGAGCGGCTTTTGCAATCTCCCGCAGCCCTACTTTGGCTTTTGGCGGCATATGTTCCTTCATGGCACGACTGCTCTTTGGACGGCAGTAACCAGGATGCGGCCCGGGAGCAAAAGACTGCGAACACTTCGGACCAAACTCCTGAAGTTTGAATCGGCTACACAGGTCTTCTGTGAACCTAAACTACTGAAAATTTGCCGAATCGTCAAGAAAACTTACAAGCAGCCATGTTTTGCCGTGTTTGCTTAAGCCGCTCTGCTGCATGGCGAGTTTATTTTCCTGCCTGCTGTCACGGACAAGCTTGAATCTACGAAATATGCTAGAAATTTTGAGAGAAATTACTATTGACATGGAAAATTTGCAAATGTAACGTAGAGGACGTTCACATTAGAAGCTGCTCTTGTGAGGAGCAAAAGGTTTTCCAGATCCTTTCGCACTACATTTTCGGATTGGGCAAATCATCGAAACAAAGCCGGTTTTGAGTTTTGTGCGCACGAATTACCGGCGACCGCCTGTAAACCGGATCGTTTCGATTGGGTGGCCGATTCTCCGTGCGGGTTGGGTGCGAGCCTATAACAATCGGTTAGGCCGGTCACGATCGAATGGAGAACCGGAGCAGAAACCATACATAATGGAGCGCTGGTTTTTTCGAAGGGGACTGCGAACTCGAGAGGCGGAAGACGGAAAAACAGCAACGCCCGTTGGAGGCATTGTGCAATGCAGTCGATCCAAGGTCGTGATCCGGCAAGCGGCGAAATTGTGGAGGTGGTCATCCACGACGGCGTCATCCGCGCGATTGTGCCCGTGCCTTCCGGAGAAGAGCGGTGGCTGTCGCCTGGCTTCATCGATCTCCAAGTCAACGGTTATTGCGGACTCGACCTCAATGCGGAGTCTGTCACTCCCGAAGCCGTTATTGCGCTGGCTCAGAAGCTGGTCGCGTTCGGTATCACCAGCTTTCTGCCCACCCTAATCACTGCCGCAGAGGAGCGGATCGTCGCAGCACTCAAAGCGATCATGACGGCACGCCGCATTTCCCCTTTGGCTGCTCATATGATTCCGTACGTGCATGTGGAGGGCCCGCATCTTTCGCCTAACGACGGTCCGCGGGGCGCTCATCCCCGCGCTCACGTGCGGCCTCCCGATTGCTCCGAACTGGAGCGCTGGCAGACCGCGAGCGGCGGTCTCGTTGGTTTAGTGACCGTGTCTCCGCATTGGGATGGCGCACTCGATTACATTGCGAACCTTGCGAAGAAAGGAATCCTGATTGCGATAGGGCATACCGATGCGGATACCGCGCGCATCCATGCCGCCGCTCAGGCAGGCGCGGTGCTTTCTACGCACCTAGGCAATGGCGTGGCCGGCGAGCTACCGCGGCATCCAAACCTTCTCTGGGCTCAGCTTGCCGACGATCGTCTCACCGCCACCTTCATCGCCGACGGCCATCATCTTCCTGCGGATACGCTCGTTGCCATGATGCGCGCCAAGGGAATCGAGCGCTGCGTGCTCGTCTCCGATTCTGTCGCCGTCGGCGGACTGGGCCCCGGTCTTTATGAAACCCCTGTCGGCGGAGCGGTCGAGGTCAGCGCTGAGGGAAAAGTCGGAATCCCCGGCACTGGAACATTGGGCGGGGCGGCCCTGCCACTCAAGGATGGAATTGCCAACGTTGCGCGCCTGCCTGGCTTTTCGCTGGCGCAGGCCGTACGGATGGCCACGGAGAATCCTGGCCGCTTCGTTGGCGGACGGGGAGTGCTGCGTGTCGGCACTCCGGCCGATCTCGTTCAGTTCGCGTGGCGTCCTTCCGACGGAACGCTGGATATCGGCAGAGTCTTCGTTCAGGGCGTGGAGCAGTAATGGCTGAAAAGCCTGTAGGGATGTCATTCGGCCCGGTGCTCGGCGTGAATTCTTCGGCCGGGCCACGACACGGGAACCTGGCGCGTTCATTCGGACCGATCATGCGGTATGCCAAAGCGAATCGGAACCGTCACGATGGTCGAGATGCAGAAAGAAGACGATATCGACAGCTACAGGCGTTGCCTGTCTGCATCTGGGGCCACGGAAAGCTGCAATGGCTCTTCTGGTGAGTCGTGGACGGTGACGCGGGAGGGCGAGCTGATTTCGAATGGGCTGTGCCTGGGTGCGACGGAGGATG
>JASHQE010000276.1 GCA_030037705.1 Acidobacteriaceae bacterium
ACCCCTCGCCATGGCGAACTACCAAAATCTTGGCATGCGGCCATCGTTGGCGAATCAGTCGACTGGACGCTTCAAGTTCGAATGTCGAGAGCGTCACATTGAGAACGACGAGGTCGAATGTTTCTTGAGCCGGGATCGTCCATAACTCTCGATAGTCGGCGACGATAGAGATCGTTAAGTTCGGTTCCCCGAGCAGAGCAGACCGGACCACGTTACCTGACTCCATCGGACCTACCATGAGGACGTGATTTCCCCTTGAACTGAAGGGCTCACCCGGATGTACACCCTTTTCCGCATCTTGCCCGAAGTTCTCATTATCCTTTCGAAACGCGCTCTCGCCGCCGACCATTTTCCCTAGCAAGTGCGACCTCACTCTTCTAAAAGACAACGAGACATCTTCTGCCATGGGCGCAAAACTTAACGTGGTGAAAGAAGCACGAGGGAGTTGCAGGCGCAATCCCCTCCTACCATATCGAGATATCCGCCAAAGTGTGAGCGAGAAACCTGCGAGGGCCATTGCGAAGACGACCCGAAGTAAAAACATCGTTGCTCCTCCGTATGGATGTGGGCTGTTTGATATGTCGCGCATGACAAGAAAAGAAGGATTAGTGCCCCTTCGTCTCTTGCAACAGCGCCGTGCTGCCCGCATAGAGCTTCACTGAACGCTCATGCGACTCCAATGTAAACATTCCGCTGCCCCTTCTCCCCGTGCGCGGCATGGAAACGCCGTCAAAGCCGTAGGTTCCGCAAGCACTTGGCGAGAAAATCGCTAGTGACTGCTCCGAGTCTGTTGCATTGCACATTGGATTCCCCGCCGAACTCGTGTCATCGGAGGCGATCAGTCGTGCGAAGACGCCATTCCTACGGTTAAATCCGATCACTTGCCCATCGCTGTCGCGGATCGCTTTGTCCAATGGTGAAAACTCGCTTCCACCGATGAGGACCGTGGTTCCCAATCCATCGGTTTCATCGAGACGGTGCGGATATGCGGCTTCATAAGATTCGATCGAGTTAGCCAGTGCGCGGACGGAGAGATTTACTGGCGTGCTGAGACCACCATTCAAGATGCGATCAAAATGAATGGAAAGGACCGAAGCCTTCGGTTCCGAGTATGGTTCGTTAGTGCGCCGGAATGGCCGAGCATCCACGACATGACCTGTGACCAGAGTCCCTTTCGGAATTCGGAATCCATCCGGAGTCACAACAGTCTGTAATAACTTTGCAACCACCGGATCCCCAGGCCGTGCTTTTCTGGCATCTACTGAATGCACGAAGCGCACCGGAAGTGCCGTAGAAGAAGGGACCGTCGTCCCTGCGATGGCTGCGGTGCACGGACTTGTGAGGAAGACCGCGATGATGCTGAATAGGATCATCGCCGCTTTACAAAGGATTGATCTACTTGTCATCTGCATGAGAGTGCTCCCTTCTTTCGTTTTTTACTTGCTGACTCATCACATCACTCGGCAGTCTCAAGGAAACCTGAACTATCTCAGAAGTTTTCAAGACCGTTCAGCGTCGTCATCTACTCGCACATACTGACAATCGTGTGTCGCCTTACGCGACGAAACAAATCCTTTAGCAGTCAGATACTGAGAGGCACCACCCAGACCCAGTGCTGAAAACGAATGCTCCTCTTTCATTCGTCGAAACCCCGCTTTTGAGTTAGTGCAATGCATAGGTTGCTGTGAGAGCCAAGGCTCACTTTCCGAGAGTCACCCATCCTCCATTGCCGACAGCAAAATCATCCGGGCGAGCGAAGGCGACTTCGGTAAGCAGAAGAATCGCGGTGATCAATAAAATCCGCAGAATCCGCGTCACCGACAGACCTCTTTGATTCTCCTCACCAGTCGCTGTTTACGAATTCTGTATTCGGCATACTTCCACACGCAAAACATCGACACAGCGACCGCGAAAGCCCCAATCCAGTCCATCATTTCCCAACTCCTTTCATGGAAAAGTTCCCTGTTGTGAGAAAATCTTCAGACTTGCATGCCGTGGGATCCGCACTCTGGAAAGATTCCCTCTCGCCCCATGCGGCGCATGTTCCCTCACCTGCACTCAACTCGCCGTCATTTCCCCCAGCTGGCTTGAATGTCCGCCGAGATAATGATGAAGACATCATGGAGATTTCAGTGCGTCCTTTCTGGCTTGCCTCACTTCCTGTATTCATTAAAGCCCTGCCTAGTCTTAATCAATTCTGAACAGTTCCTGATGTTTCGACACACTGAGACTGACGCCATCTCAAGCCGGCTTGATCAAGGGGGGCGCTCATTGAAGGGCAACGGAAGTGGAAGGCAACCGGCCTGCCGAGGGCATGAAGCTGGTTGCCTGGATCGCAGTTTATGAGCGGTTGTCAGAAGATCCGTCGGCTACCGGGGCGCGGATGCAGAATTTGGCTCCGCGCGCCCGTCCTGGTTTCACGAAGATCATGCCGCCATTCGCTTCGACCGCCCATTTGGCAATAGACAATCCCAGGCCTGCGCCATCTGCATCTTGAGTTCTTGCCTCGTCGAGTCGGAAAAAGCGGTCAAATATCCTCTGCCTTGAGTTTTCCGGAATTCCTGGTCCTTCGTCTTCGATGTCGAGTTCGACGAATCCAGCCGATGGCGCGGCTCCAGCTTCCGCTTCCAACGAAAGCAGGATCACGCTGCCCTCAGGCGAGTACTTGACAGCGTTGTCGAGAAGATTGACGACGGCTATCCTCAGTAATGCCTGGTCTGCCCAGACGTGGATTCCCGAGTCGCCATTCACGGTAATCGTCTGATTTTTTTCCTCAGCCATGATACCGACAATTGCAGCCGATTCGCTCGCTACTTCCATGAACGGGAAAATGGTTCGATGTAGTTCGATGGCGCCGGATTCGGCATGAGCTAAGGTTAGAAGCGTATCAACCATGGAACTAAGTTTGATTACCTCTTCGAGCATGCTTCCAATAATGTCTTGATATTCCTCGACACCACGCTTCTCTTGGACGCCCACCTCTCCCACGTTGCGTATCGCAGCCAAAGGTGTTCTGAGTTCATGCGCTACGTCTGAAGTGAAGCGTCGCAAGCTTGCAAAAGACTCTTCAAGGCGCTTGAGGAGTTCGTTCAATACGCGCGCCATATGACCAAGTTCGTCATTTGGATTCCTGACGGGAATCCGTTCCCCAAGCCGACGAGCGGTAATGCCCTCAGTCAGTTGCGCCATCTTTTCGAGCGGATCGAGAGCCTTCCCGGCTACACGATAACCAGCAAGTCCTGCGGCGATGAGCGCGGCCGGCAAGATGAGCCCAAGCAGTCCTAAGAGTTCGAAAGTCCTGAGCCGAAGCGGCTCCGTGCTATAGGCAATGCGAATAAGCAGAGACGTCCCTCCAAGGGAGTGAACGTGACTGATTGCTAAAACGTGTGTTCCATCGGCCAATCGCAGCCTCCGAGGAGTGAACCCGCCCACACCTTCATTCGGAGTCGGCGAACCACCCAGCCGGTTTGCTTTGAGTTGACTATTGCTGAACAGTACGTGTCCTTCCGCGTCGAGTACTTCCATCATCCGATCGACCAGCAGTTTTGACTGAGGCCGGTTGAAGTAATCCTCATGGAGTGAGAGCTTGCCCTCTTTATCGAAGTAGAGCAGGCCTTGCACGGTTTCGATATCCCGAACTTCAGCGTGATAGAGCTCCTCACTCAGCTGCCAATATTGCACGATACATGCAACGCAAATGTAGGCGACAAGTAGGCCGCCGAAGATCGCGACGTACCAGAGGGTGAGGCTTCTCCGGATTTGATTGGGCCAAAATGTCATTTTCGTTCCTCGTCTATTCGAAGAACAAAGCCGACGCCTCGAACAGTATGGATGAGCTTCATCGGGAAACGGTCGTCAATTTTTCGCCGAATGCGTGCGATGAGGACATCGATCACATTGGCTATCGAGGTATAGCGAACGGTTGTCTTCCATACATCTCGCGCAACCATCTCACGAGAGACTACGGTCCCACTATTCAGTAAGAGGTATTCCAGCAAATCAAATTCCCGCCCGGTGAGATCGAGCAGTTCGCCGCCCCGAGTCGCAGTTCGCCCTCCCACGTCCATCCGAAGGTCGCCAAGCTGCAGAACGGAATTGGAGGAAGGAGTCACTCTGCGATGAAGAGCCCGCACGCGGGCAAGCAGTTCAGGGAAAGCGAACGGCTTGATCAGGTAGTCGTCTGCGCCGGCATCGAGGCCCCGTACTCGGTCTTCGATCGATCCTTTGGAAGTCAGAATGAGCACAGGCATCTTATAGCCACATCGACGGAGTTCGCGGAGTGTCTCCAGACCGCCCTGCCGGGGCAGCAGGAGGTCTAAGAGAACTACATCGATGGCGTGATTGCGCACCTCCTTCAGTCCGGCTTCCCCCGAATGTGCAATGGTCACCTGGTAACCGCTCTCGGCCAGGCCTTGCCCGATAGCGTCAGCAAGCTTCCTCTCGTCTTCGATGACAAGAATGTGGAGCGAGTCGTCGCTACGAATACCATCTGAAGCAGCCATGTTCTCCACTCTAGCTCGGTTACAAGCCTTTGAGCGAGCATTATCGAAACGTCATAATCTGTTCAGATTTGGTTAAGGCTGCCAAGTGGTGTAATGGGCTCGTTACAGGGCTGGTGCGGCTGGATCGAATCTGACTGCGACAGAGAGCTTA
The DNA here is from genome assembly GCA_030037705.1 of Acidobacteriaceae bacterium. Taxonomy (GTDB): domain Bacteria; phylum Acidobacteriota; class Terriglobia; order Terriglobales; family Acidobacteriaceae; genus Telmatobacter. The sequence goes on from JASHQE010000276.1 coordinate 4,654, forward strand.
CAGCTTCCAGATATAACGTTGCAGACAGATTCGCAACAACCGGTGGAGGGTGGGTCAGATGACGACCAATCTGAATATAGACGCTCCCGACAAACGAGAATCCACTTGGCCTCGAATTGCACAACTCGTGCTTGTCATCACATTCGTCGTGGCTGTTTATCTGCTTGGCCTAAGCATGGTTCATCATCGCTTCTTTCAAGGCGGCCGAATCGACAGATACGGTCATGTCAGACAGTAGGGACCACTTTTGAATGTAATTGAGCATCTTTTTTGTGCGATTTGCCGTAAACCGATGTCTTAAGGTTTGGGCGGTTACGTGTTGCGTCAGCCGAGTAGGCTAGATTTCGATCGATATCCCAGTGAATATGCAACGATGGAGCACAATTCGGCCCTTCAGTCTCTTGGTAATCCTCGGGTCCGTTGGACTGTCTGTCTGTGTGTTTGCGTGGGGCTTGCAATATAAGCTTTCGCTTTACGATTTATCAGAGGCTGCTTCTCATAAGATTCCGCAGGCCAAGCTTCTATCGGAAAACGAGCGATATGTAATTGCGGAAGACCCCCTGATAGTTCGAACGAGAACCTCTACAAGAGTTAGCTGCACCATTTCTGCTTCGGTCTTCTTGTTTCTGTCTCTGGCCCTAACTATCTCGAACCCGCAGGCATCGAGCCAGTGGGAAGAGCGCGCGATTCATTCGTGGCATATTCGTCGCGGCCTATTGGATATCTTCTTCGTTCGCCCTCCGCCCATCCTAAGCTAGCCCTTCCTCTGCAGTTGAGACTGACGCATTTGGCTCGTGCCAACTGGCCGGCAGTCGCGTGTCACTTCATTTTGAACCCAGCAGTTACAAGATCTCATCTACGAGGTGCAATCGAGACATGCGAGTGCAGACCGCGTTGACTCTCACCCTAGGATTGGCATTTCCGATAATGACCGGTTTAGTTGCCTGTCACACAGCGGATAGCAGATCAGGAACGAGAGCCGCAACCCTTCCATCCGCAACAGTTGCAGTTGCGCACCGCGGCGACATAGCCCATGTGCTCACGCTTGCCGGCCAGTTCCAGCCCTATCAGGTAGTCGATGTGCATCCCAAGGTGAGCGGCTACATGAAGCAGATCAATGTCGACATCGGCGACATCGTGCACCAAGGTGAAACTCTGGCGGTTCTGGAAGTTCCCGAGCTGAAAGCGCAGCTCGAGCAATCCGAATTCCAACTCAAGCAGAGCCAAGAAGAGATCGCACGCGCACAACAGGAGATCAAGCGCGCGGAGGCGCTGAATTCTGCTCTCCATGCCGAGTCGCAGCGCTTGCAGCAGGCGGCCAACACGCGTCCCGGTCTCATCGCGCAACAGGAGCTCGACGACGCTCAGGCCAAGGACCTCAGCTCGCAGGCTCAGATCGACGCCGCCAAATCTGCCATGGCCGCGGCACAACAACACGCCGAAGCCGCCCGCTCCGAAAACGAGCGTGTGCAGGCGCTTGAGAACTACACCACTGTCACTGCGCCCATTGCCGGCGTCGTCATATGGCGCTACGCCGATACCGGTGCCCTCATTCAGGGTGGCACCAACTCCAACGATCAGACCCTCCCTATCGTTCGCCTGTCGCAGAGCACGCTATTGCGCTTGCGCTTTCCCGTGCCGGAAAACGACGTCAAGTTCATCAAGGCAGGGGGCATGCTCACTTTGCGCGTCGATGCCATCGGGCGGTCTTATACCGGAAAGATCGTGCGCTTTACGCGCGACGTTAATTTTGAGACGCGCACCATGGAGGCCGAAGTAGATATCGACAACAAGGATCTGACCATCGCGCCCGGCATGTACGCAAACGCGGCGTTACCGTTAGTGCAAGCCAGCCAGATTGTCACCATCCCCATCGAAGCGCTGGTCCTGAACGACCAGCAAGAGACTGTTTATGTCCTTGACACCAGCAATCGCATTCAGATTCGTAATGTGACGGTGGGCCTGGAGGGACAGAAGCTAGCTGGCATTGCAAGCGGGCTTAGCGCAGGCGATCGGGTCTTAACCGGCGGACAGGAAAAATACCAGGAAGGCGAAACCGTGCAACCCCAGGTCATCTCAACGCCGGCATCGGAGACCATGCAGGAGACTGGCGGCACCATCGATATGAACGCCCAGCAGGCCGAGGCCGGCTCTACGACGGCTTCCAACTAAGGGGCTGCCAACCGGGCCACTCCATCGTTGAAACGGATTGGCCATGCGGCAATCGGAACCTGCATCTCTCGATCACTGTCACTCGGAGGAATCGCTTCATGCCGAAGTTTGCTCTCAAATTCCCTTACTTCATCATCATGCTTTGTCTCATGGTTGCTTTGGTGGGCACGGTCACGGTGAAGAACATGCCAGTCGATCTGTTTCCGCCGATCGATATGCCCGTTGTCGTGGTTGCCACTTTCTACAACGGCATGCCCCCGCAGCAGATCGAAGCCGATATTACGAACACCTTTGAGCGATTCTTCACCCTTGCCTCCAACGTCGACCACAGCGAGTCGCGGTCGCTTACAGGCGTGAGCCTCATCAAACTGTATTTCAAGCCGGGCACCGATCCCAATGCCGCACTCTCGAACGTCGCTAATCTTGCCATGGCCGACCTGCGCCGTCTTCCGCCCGGCACGCTGCCGCCCGTAGTGCTCGGCATGGACGCCTCCACGCAGCCTGTCTGCCTCGTTACGCTCAAGGGCCAGGGACTAAATGAAACCCAATTGAAGGATCTGGCTCAGTTCCAGGTGCGCAACCAGATTTCCAACGTTTCGGGCGCGTCGGTCCCGCAGCCTTTCGGAGGCACTTACCGGCAGATTCAGGTCTATGTCGACCCTCTCAAACTGGAGGCTCGGAATCTGAGTCTCAACGATGTTGTGAAATCCGTGAATGAATCCAATCTGATTCTGCCCGCCGGCGATGTTCGCATCGGCTCGAAGGATTTCAACATCTACGCCAACAGCCAGTTTCCCGACGCCAATTCCATGAACCAGATGCCGCTCAAGTCCGTGGGCAATTCGTCGGTGCTGGTCGCTGACGTTGGACACGCGGAGGACTCGGGCGCGCTGCAATACAACATCGTGCGCATCGACGGCCAGCGCTCCGTCTACGTGCCGGTCTTCAAACAGGGTGGCGACTCCAACACCATCACCATTGTCGATGGCATGAAAGAAGCTATCAAGACACTGGTCGACATTCCCGAATCACTCAAGACTGCTGTGGTCTTCGACCAGTCCATCTTCGTCAAGCTCGCCATCAAGAACCTCATCAAGGAGGCAACGATAGGCCTAGTTCTGACCGGCCTCATGATCCTGATC
>JASHQE010000277.1 GCA_030037705.1 Acidobacteriaceae bacterium
GCGCCACTTCCTCGTCCAGCTTCTTGGGCAGCGTGTAAACGGCCACTTTATAGATGTCCTTATTCCGCCACAGATCGATCTGCGCCAGCGTCTGGTTGGCAAAGCTGTTCGACATCACAAAGCTCGGATGACCCGTCGCGCACCCGAGGTTCACGAGGCGCCCCTCGGCCAGCACAAAGATCCCGTGACCATCGGGAAACTTGTAGAAGTCCACCTGCGGCTTGATGTTCAACCGCTCCACGCCCTTCTCGCCATTGAGCCGGTCCATCTGGATCTCGTTATCGAAGTGCCCGATGTTGCACACGATCGCCTGATCCTTCATCTTCTTCATGTGCTCGAGCGTGATGATGTCGGTGTTGCCGGTGCACGTCACATAGATATCGCCCCGCCCCAGCGTGTCCTCAATCGTCGTGACCTCGAACCCTTCCATCGCCGCCTGCAGCGCGTTGATCGGGTCGATCTCCGTCACGATCACGCGCGCGCCCATGCCGCGCAGTGAGTGCGCCGAGCCCTTGCCCACATCGCCGTACCCGCAGATCACCGCAACCTTGCCCGCCACCATCACATCCGTCGCGCGCTTGATGCCATCGGCTAAGGATTCGCGGCAGCCATACAAATTATCGAACTTCGATTTCGTCACCGAGTCGTTCACGTTGATCGCCGGCACCAGCAGCTTGCCCGCCTCCATCATCTTGTAGAGCCGGTGCACGCCCGTGGTCGTCTCTTCGGAAACGCCGCGCCACTCCTTGGCCACCTTATGCCAGTGCTGCGGGTCTTCTGCATACACCTTCTTGAGCAGATCCTTGATCACCTGCTCCTCGTGATTCGAGCTTGGCGTGTTCACCCACTTGTCGCCCTCTTCCAGCTCATAGCCCTTGTGGATCAGGAGCGTCACGTCGCCGCCGTCATCCACCACCAGCTCTGGACCTTTGCCGTTTTTGTGGTTGAGCGCCTGGTAGGTGCACCACCAATACTCCTCGAGCGTCTCACCCTTCCACGCGAAGACCGGCACGCCCGTGGCCGCGATTGCCGCTGCCGCATGGTCCTGCGTCGAGAAGATATTGCAGCTCGCCCAGCGGACTTCGGCTCCGAGCGAAACCAGCGTCTCAATCAGCACCGCCGTCTGGATCGTCATGTGCAGCGAGCCCGTCACGCGCACACCCTTCAGAGGCTTCTGCGGCGCGTACTTGTTGCGGATCGACATCAGCCCCGGCATCTCCTGCTCGGCGATGGTGATCTCCTTGCGGCCCCAGTCGGCCAGAGCCATATCGGCCACTTTGTATCCCAGATCCGTCATTTCCAGCGTCGAGCTTGCCATGTGAGGGAGTCTCCTTCAAATTTGATATCGACTTATCGTGATATAATGATGTGTAACAGATTCACTCGCACCCGTCAACAGGAAAGAGCGGTACTGCCGGTGAAAAAGTAACCAATTCGGGACTTTGTTACAGGGCGCGAGTTTTACTCGTGCCACATGCGAGCCCAAACAGGACGGGCTTTAGCCCCTGACGGGGAAAACGGCGTCAACTCGAACCCATGCCATCCATCGTCAAAATCCTGCGCGTTGCCGCCGACCCCACCCGGCTCCGCATTCTTTTGCTTCTAAAAGGCGAGGAGCTCTCCGTCGCCGAGTTGCAGGAGATCCTCTCCATGGGCCAGAGCACCATCTCCACCCATCTCTCCCAGCTCAAGCAGGCCGGCCTCGTCGAAGACCGCCGCACCGGCAAAAACAATCTATATCGTCTCACCAACCCTGACACCCAAGGCGCAAATACCGTGCTCACCGGCCTCCTCGCCGAGGCCGAACAGGAAATTCCCGAATCGGTATCCGACCAGGCCGCCCGCCGCCGCGTTCTGCGCAAGCGGCAGGACAAGATGCGCGCCTTTTTTGACTCCGTGGCCGGCCGCCTGGGCCGCAACTACGTGCCCGGCAAATCGTGGAAGAGCCTCGCCGAAGCCCTGCTGCGCCTGCTCCCCGCCCTCACCATCGCCGACCTCGGCGCCGGCGAGGGGAGCTTCGCTCTTTTACTCTCTCAGAGAGCCGTGCGGGTCATAGCAGTCGACTCCTCGGCCAAGATGATCGAGGTGGGCCGCGAAGAGGCCCGCCGCAACAACGTCGCCAACGTCGACTTCCGCCTCGGCGACATGGAAGAGCTGCCCATCGCCGACCGTGAAGTCGACCTCGTCTTTTTCTCGCAGTCGCTCCATCATGCGCTGCACCCTGCGCGCGCCCTTGAAGAGGCAGCCCGCATCCTCGTCCCCGGCGGGCGCGTCGTCATCCTCGACCTCGCCCGCCACCGCTTCGAAGAGGCCCGCGACCTCTACGCCGACGAGTGGCTCGGCTTTACCGAAGCCGAGCTCGAAGCAATGCTCCAGAAAGCCGGCTTCATCAGCATCGAAGCGACGATCGTCGACAAGGAATCCGAACCGCTGCAGTTCCAAACGCTGTTAGCCGTCGCCACCAAACTTCAGTAGAGCCGCCTTCTCAACTCGGTACGAGGATGGGTGCCCCAGAGCCTGCCCTGAGCGTAGTCGAAGGATGACAGTGCTTGGGTTGGGATTTGTGATTTCCCAGGTCTCCAGATGTCGAGCTCAGCATCAATGATGGGTGCCCCAGATCTCCGTAGAGAGACCTGGGAGAGCAAGATGCCAGCAATTGAAGGACGAAGAGCCAGGTGGGACGGTTGGGGCTGTGCTTTCCCAGGTCTTCCGCCGCGGCGGACAGACCTGGGGCACCCAGCTTCTGTCTGCCCGGCTACTTCTTGGACTTCTTCGGTTTGGGTGTCTTCGTGTTCGGCTTCTTTTTGGGAGGGCGGCCGGTTCTTGGTTGAGGCACAAACGCCTCAACCTCGGAGCGGAAAAGCAATGTCCTGCCAACTACGCTGATTGTCGTCAGACGGTCCCGGCGGATCAAATTAGCGATGGAAGGCTGAGTCACGCCGCGAATACGAGCAGCTTCAGCCTGAGAGATATATTCCTCTGAACCATGTTTCTGGGTTGGTTCAGCCGACTTTATTGAGGTCTTCTTTTTCCCCAATGCTTTTATACGCTTACGGCCTTTACGCTTCGCGATAAACGACTCAATCTCCGAGCGGTGAATAAGGAAACGGCCAGCTACTTCTCTCGTAGCGAAATAACCCCGATGAACCAACTTGGACATAGCTTGCTTCGAGATGCCGATGATACGGGCCGCTTCAATTTGAGAAAAATAATCCTCGAACCCGCCAAAATTTTTGTATTCATTGGTCAACTTGTGTGCTATAGTCTCCGTAATAGAAATCCGGCACTTGCCCTGCCGAGATGAACAATTCGCTGCAGCGGGACACGCCAGTGCTGGAACACCAGCGTATCCCTGACCACCATCACCTTCCATAGAAAGGCGACGAGATGGCTACGTCTAAAGATACCCGCAGGTCCACACCGGACACAAACCCATTCTTTCTCAAGCCTTTTCGCAACAGCGCTGTCTCCGGAAAGCGAGAACGCGCCTGGCGCGATACCGCGCGCCATCCCGGAACCGGAGGCTTGATCAAGATAGACCAATCGATACCAGAGCGGGCCTGTCTTCGCGCGGAGCGGGATCTGGATATGTTGTTCTGGTTTCTGTTCGAGTTCTGGCCGCCGGTTCACGAAACTCCGGCGCAACGGTGCGAGCGCTGCATGCTGTTAGTGAACGCCTTCTTCGACACCGAGGCATTCTTGATCACGTATCCGTCGCGAGACTCAGTCGTGATCGGCTGCGACTGCGGCTGGAGCCTGGGCTTCCTGGCGCCGGAAGATCTGGATGCGCAAACGGTTTTTGTCGCTGCGCACCCAATGCCTGCGCAGCATGGTGCTGCACTACGAGTGCCAGCACGGCGGCCTGAAGGGAGCGGAGACTCGGCGATGAGTTGGGTGCCTGTGGGCCGCGAAGGCTCTGGAAAAATCCCGATTGAGCGAGAACTTACTGCTGCAAGTCCTGGTAGGCGTGCACCCAGGCGTTCATTACGTCGTCGAAGGTGACGCCGGGTTCCATCTTACAGTTGGAGAAGGTATCGGCCTTTCCATCGCAGCGGGCCACGACTTCGCCGTTCGCGTTATAGAGAGTGAGTCCGCCGGGGGCTTTGGGCAGTTTGACCAGGACAGGTTGCGTGTCGGCCTTCACGGGGTGGGCAGCCTGGATGGGCGGCAGATTGCCGGCAGCGGCTAACAACGCAAGCGCAAGAATAGTGCTCACAATGGAACTCCAGGGCGTTGAAGTAAGCACAGTATAGGGCGATTCCATGAGCGCGAAATGCCACAAATTGGGCAGGCGCCGGCCCGCTTTTAGCCAAATGCAAAGACTTCGAAATGGCAACGGTGTGCGGTTTTTCGCGGCTGCCGGCGAGTCCTGTATGCTCAGAAAAGTCGAGCGTCGCCAGCGATTCACAACTGTCCCGCCTATGCGCTATACCACTCAATTTATGCTTTCTGCGTTATCGGCGGCGCAGTTTCCCGAGCCGGGCTTGCCGGAGATTGCGTTCCTGGGCCGTTCCAATGTGGGCAAATCGAGCCTGTTCAATGCGCTGGTGGGCGAGAAGGCGGCCAAGGTCTCGCAGACGCCGGGGCGCACGCGGGCGATCAATTTTTTCCTGGTCCTGGACGAGCGTCGCGGGCCGAAGAAGATATTTGCCGATTTGCCCGGCTATGGGTACGCGAAGATCGCAAAATCAATCTCGGCAGAGTGGCCCAAGTTTATCGAGCCGTATCTTATGGAACGCGCAACACTCGGGCTGTGCGTGTGCCTGGTGGATTCAAATATTCCTCCGCAAGCGAGCGATGGGCAATTGTTGGAATGGTTGCGCGCCGCGGGACGCAGGTTCATTGTGGCGGCGACAAAGATTGACCGGCTGAGCGGCAACGAGCGCACGCGGAATGTGGCGGCGCTGAAGAAAGGGTTGGAGATCGAGGAGATATTGCCGGTTTCGGCGAAGACGGGGCAGGGGATCAAAGAGTTATGGGCAAAGATTGAAGAGGCGGCAACCGGGCGCGACGATGCGAGGGCTGCATCTGAAGGAGAAATGCCTTAAAAAGACGAAGGGTCGCGCCAGTTGCGTTGCCGGGCGTAGAAGAGAAATTCGCCGGGCTTGACGGCGATGCGCGGCCGTTCGTATCTGCCGTTGAAGCATTCGTTGGGCGCGATCACGCCCGTGTTCAGGATCTCCTGGATTGAGTACCAGTGCCGCCTGCGATCGTTTTTCTCTTTGCCGGTGTCGCAGTTGATGTAGATCTCCATGGAATTGTCGAAGGTGCCTTCGACGGATAGGAAGGATGTGCCAGCGGGGACGGTGATCTGGCCGGTGCCTTCGTCGTCGATGCGCAGCGTCTCATTATGGAGATCATCCTGGTGGTTTAAGCGCACCAGGAAGTTGTCGGGCTTGAGCTGGCGGCCGCTGCGCGCATCATACATGCGAATGGTGATGGTGCTCGAAGACGGGGCGGTTTGCGCGTGCAGAGTGAAAGCCGCGGCGCAGGCAAGAAGGAAAACGGACCAAGCCCAACGAAGGCGCAGAGAAGCCATATCTTTACTTTGCCATGGCGAGGCGGGCCATTACCAGGTAGTGGCTCAGTTTGAACGCACATTCTTCAGGGGCTAAAGCCCGCCGTTCATTTGCGTGATTTCGGCACGACTAAAGATCACCCCCACAAGCAAAGACCGCTTGTCGGGGACCCCGATCAAGTCATGCCCTGTTACAAAGCAAATTGAAACTGAGCCACTACTCATTACCAGGAAGAATAGGGCTGGCCGTCGGAGCTGGTTTCCTCGGAGCCGGAGTGAACGTCCGCGATGCCCGGCTCGGTTTCGTCAATCGAGTACATGGCGTCGCTGGTGTCGGTGACCCAGGTGTCTTTGCTGTGGGTCATGGGATCCTCGGGAATCGCGCGGAGATAGCCGTTTTGCACCAGGTCATCGAGTGACTGGGGGGCTTTCTGCTTGTCCATCGTATAAGAGTCGATGGCGTTACGCAGGACGGAAAGATCTTCCTTGAGGACGGCTTCGCGAGCGTGCTTCATGGCGCCGATGTAGCTGGGCACGACCATCGTGGTGAGGATGAGGATGATGGCCATGACGATCATCAGCTCGATGAGCGTAAAGCCGGACTCGTGTTGGCGAATGCGTTTCAACGTTTCCTTTTTTGCACCGGCAGGGGCTAAAGCCCCGTTGCTTTTGTGCGGCTGTATGTACGGGCTAAAGCCCGTACCCTTCATCTTCGTTGTATTCCTCATCGGCACAGCGGAAGCCATGCCCTGTTACAAAACCAAGATCTTTCAATCCGTCTCGCGAAGGCTACCAGGTGTTGTACTTCGTGCCGTCAAGGGCGGTTCCGTCAGACTTTGAGTAGACGTCGAAGACGCTCTGGCCGCCGTAAGAGTCCGAATCCGGATCGTCCTGCATCGAGCGCAGACCCCATTCGGCTTTGCCGGTCATGGGGTCGACGGGGATGCGGCGTAGAAACTTCAATTTCTTGCCTTGCACATCGACGCCATTGACCAGGGTCTCAAGATCGGGCGGATAGTTCTGGCTGTCTACCTTGGTCTGAAAGGCGCCTTTGTCGGCGGCGTCCTTATACTTGTCGATGGCGTCGCGCATCATCCAGAGATCGCGGTGGAGCTCGCGCTCATTCTGGCGCTTGACGGCAAAACGCGCAACCGGAAACGCGGCCGAGGCGAGGATCGAAAGGATCGCAACGGTCACGATCAGCTCGACGAGAGAGAGGCCGTTTTCCTGCGCCGTCCGTCTTGCGTTCCGGGTTGGCAATTGTGCGATCAAGCAGCTCTTTTCCTACTTGATTGTGATGCTGGCCTGCGCATTGCCCTGCGCCTGCGTGGACTGCTGGGCGCTGTTGGTTACGACAGCATTTGTCATGGAAATTGCACTCTGGCCAGCAGACTTAGCCTGAAATGTAAGGACGCAGATGACGCCTCCACCGCTCACCCCGGCCGCTCCCGGCGGGCGCGAGGTGGCGATGGTCAGGTTACCCTGACCGTCGTCGCGATGCACGACCTCGGCTGCCTGCCCGTCCGCGCTCAAGAACGTACCCGAAGCCACATTGGCGAGCGCAAGCTTGCCGGGATCGTAGTGAAGAACCATCGAAGCCGATGCGACGTTCGAGCCGCCATTCAAGACCACCGGCACTTGGAAGGTGGCTCCGGCCGGCAGGGGCGCAGTGGGCGCGTTGAAGGCAAAGATCGCGGCGCCGCCGGCTCGCGGCGGAGGCGGGCTGCCTGCGGGAACAGCAGGAGCCTGGGCCGGCTGAGGAGCATTGGGCCGCAGGGCAGCTTGCGCGCCAGGAGGCATGGGCGGCGGACCAAAATTCGGCTGCTGGGAGGCGGTCATCTGCGCGAGAGCCTGCGGCGCCGCAGTCTCGGCGCTCTGTGCCGCTACCGTGTCCATTGCGGGATGAGCCTGCTGCTCGAGCGCGGTGGGCCGCACACCGGGAACGAAGGCCGGCGGCTCGGCATTGTCGAGATGGCGCAGATCGATAGATTGGCCGGCGCCGGTGTCGATGGCGCGCAGGTTCTGCTGATCCAGTTCCTGCGAGCGCACAACATGCGGCACAACGACAAAGACAATCTCGTCGTTCTGGATGGTGTGGTCCTTGGAACCGAAGATGTATTTGAGGATCGGGATGGAGCTCAGGCCGGGAATGCCGGTCCAGCTCTGCGTGTCCTGATTGTTCTCGATGCCGCCGAGGATGCTGGCCTCGCCCTCCCTAAGGCGGATGACTTGATCGACGACGCGCTGGCTGATGATGGGCTCGGTGACGCCGCTGATGGTCTCGGTTCCGCTCTCCGCGCTGACGGTGATCTTGATCTTGAGGGTGACGTCGTGATCGTAGTGGACGCTGGGCGTGACTTCGATCTCGACGCCGACGTCCTCATATTGGAACTGGGTGTTGACGAGCGAGCTGACGAGCGCCGTGGCTGCGCCGGTCTGATAGGAACCGGTGGCGATGGGAATCTTGGAGCCGATCTTCATGTCGGCCTTCTGGCCGTCTGTAGCGCGGATGCGCGGATCCTGCAGGATCTGGGTATTGCTGTCCGTCAACAGCAGGTTGAGCGTGGCCGAGCCAACGGTAACGGCGAAGTCCGAAGCCTTGAGATGCGAGAGATCGTAAAGAGTGGGAGACGTGGTGGTGCTGCTGGTCGTGGTACTGCTGCTCGAACTGCTCGACGAATTAGGCGATTGCAGTTGCACGCCGATGCTGCTGGGCCAGGCAATGCCGAGAGTGCGCTCCCAGTTCTTGCTCACTTCGAGCACGGCCGTGTCGACAACCACTTCGGCGCGCGGCTTGTCGAGATCCCTGATAAGCTTCTGCGCCAGCAGCAGCTCGTCGGGCGTGCCGCGCACCACGATCGCGTTCTGGCTCTGCACGCCATAGACCTTGGCATTGAGAAGCACGTTGCGCAGAGCGGTCTGCACATCATTGAGATCGTTCTGCTGCCAGGCGTTGGCCAGATAGAAGGTCTGTACAGCCTCCTCGTCGAGCTCGGTGCGCTTCACGCGGGTATTCTGGGCCACGAAGATCGTGTTGTCGGTGACCGGCCGCCAGAAGGTGTTGGACATGGTGCTCACGATGCGCAGCGCGTCCATGAGCGAGACGTTATTCAGGTCAACCTGGATGCGCTTCGAGTTGTAGTCGGGATCGAAGAGCACGTTGATGCCAGCCGCCTTGCCGATCGCCTGGTAGACGACCTTGGCGTCTTCGATCATGTGCAGTGTGAGCGGCTCCGTGGAGACCGGCTTGAGCTGCGCAGGCCCGCCTACCTCAGCAAGCTCTTGCTGTTCCTCGGCCGGCTCCGGAATCGCCATCTCGGAGGGTGGAGCGGCCTGGCCCTCCTTCTTGCGCACCTGGGCAATCTCCTGCTGCGCCTCCTCATTGGCCGGGTCAATCTCCGATGCGTGGAGGAACTCTGCCAGCGCGCCTTGCATATCGCCGGACTGGAGCAGCTTGCGGCCCTTGCTGATATGCCCGGCGGAGGCGGAGACGCGCACGCGATAGAAAGCAGTTTGATAGCGGAGGTCCTTGGGATTTTTCTGGAAGGCCTTCTGGTAGTCCTCGTAGGCGGTATCGTAATCCTGGTGCGCTTCCGCGGCCTGCCCGCGCTTGAAGTAGGAGTTGGCCGAATCGCCGTAAGCATAGAGCCGCGTGGTCGAAAGGCCAAACAAAATCACGATGGCGAGAGAGGCGATTGCGAGTGCAGTTCCAGGTACGTCTCCAGATACGTTTCTAGATACGTCTCTAGGCAGGAGGGATGCGGGGACGGCAGAGGGTTCGGTGCGGTGATTCATTCCACTCCCAGGCGTTTGTCCCGCGCTGCGCATGGCGGGCTCGTGCGGGCGGGCTAGGCGGCCCGGTACGCGGTTCGATTTGCTGATCTCCGTCAGCCCAAGATGCCTCATTTTAGCAAAGCTCCACTGGCGGCCACGCCGGCTTCAGTTTTGCATTAGGATGAAGATTTGAGGACAGCGCCGGATGCCGCGCCAGACCAGCCATGTAATGGTTCCACAAGATGCGCCCGGCGCGAAAAAGCCCGTGCGCCCGCGCGATCCCGTGGCTTCCGGCGAGCGTGACGCAGCGCAGAACCGCGCGGCGGCGCATAACTACTTTCTGCTCGAAAAGTTCGAGGCGGGGGTGGCGCTGCGCGGGACCGAGGTGAAATCGATCCGGCAAGGCAAGGCTAATCTCAAGGATGCCTACGGGTTGATTAAGGACGGCGAAGCCTTCCTCTTGAACATGCATATCGGTCCTTATTCCCATGGCAACATTGCCAATCACGACGAAACCCGGACGCGCAAGCTGCTGCTGCACCGGGATGAGGTAAGCAAACTACACTCGAAGACGCAGATCAAAGGGCATACGCTCATCCCTACGCGGCTTTATTTCCGAAATGGGCGGGTGAAGTGCGAACTGGCCGTGGCCAAGGGCAAGCAGGACTGGGATAAGCGGGAGACGGAGCGCCGCCGCGAGGCCGACCGCGAGGCGCGGGCAGCAATCAAGGCGAATAAGCATCGGAGCGGACGGTAGCTGGCAGGTTTACGTCACGAGGTCAGCACGTGTGCAGGAATGGCCGCCTGCGCTAGGGCGTATCGACATATAGCCTGATAACCTATGGGCAAAATGAGCAAGTTTTCCATTGAATTCGTGCGGCAGGAAGCGAACCGCAGAGGTTTCGACTCTCCACCGCGGCGGACCGCGGCGGACTTCGCTCAACATGACAGTGCTTGACTCACTTTTCAGCAACTTAGAGTTGGTCGATATGTCGATACAGCCTAGCAAATCGAATCAATGCAGAAGGTTGGCGCAGAAGGTTGGCGGAAGCGCGCCCCCAGTGAAAGGATAGGCACCATGCGGAATGAATTGACTTTTGCCCCCCTTTCCGGGAGCGAAACAGAACTGCTGGCAGTGCTGGCCGCCGATATGCAATCTGCCAAAGGCGCCGATGCCAAGCCAGCTCCGGCGCTGCTGACGGACGATGAGGTGGTGAAGACTGCGGCCACGGCGGTGCTGGAGAGCGGCGAGTTCAAAGGCGGGGCTAACGAGACCCTGCTGCTGCACGCTCCTGCAGGTTTGAAGGCCAAGCGGCTGCTGATTGTGGGATTGGGAAAGGCTGGCAAAGCGACGGCACATTCCGTGCGCAATGCCACGGGAACTGTAGTGCGCTTTGCCAAGCCTCGTGGGATTCGCGAGGTGGCGCTGGCGGCGCCGGTTTGGGACGCGCTGGATGTGGCGACGGGTGCGAGAGCTGCCGCCGAAGGCGCGCTGGTGGGGGATTTCGATCCAGACACCTATCGCAGCGAACGCAAAGACGTGAGTTTGCAGCGATTTACGCTGGTTGTGCCGGAGACTGCGGACAGGAAAACGCTGGAGGCATCCTTTGCGGAAGGCATAATTGTGGGCGAGAGCCAGAACTTTGCGCGGTCGCTGGTGAACGAGCCGGGCAACAAGCTGACGCCGACGGTGCTGGGCCAGCGCGCGGCCGAGATGGCGCAGCAGGTCGGGCTCCGGTGCGAGGTTCATTCGACCGAGAAGTTGCATGAGTTGAAGATGGGCGCGTTCTGGAGCGTGAGCCAGGGATCGGCAGAGCCTCCGGCGTTGGTTGTGCTGCGGTATGAGCCGGAGGGTGTGAAGGACGGACCTGTGCTCGGCTTGGTGGGCAAAGGGATCACCTTCGATACCGGCGGCATCTCCATCAAGCCTGCCGACAACATGGAAAAGATGAAATACGATATGGCGGGCGGCGCGGCGATGCTGGGCGCGATACGGGCGATCGCGCTGCTCAAGCCGAAGGTGCGGGTGATCGCGGTGGTATGCGCAGCCGAGAATATGCCCGACGGCAAGGCGCAGAAGCCGGGCGACGTACAGACAGCCATGTCAGGGAAGACCATCGAGATTATCAATACCGACGCAGAGGGGCGGCTGGTGCTGGCCGATGGGCTGTGCTACGCGCGGCAGTTGGGCGCGACTCACCTGATCGATGCAGCCACGCTGACGGGTGCGATCTCAGTGGCGCTGGGCCAGGTGAATGCGGGCGCGTTTTCGAATGACGACGTTACGTATGCGAAGTTCGAGACGAGCCTGACTGTGTCCGGCGAGAAGTTCTGGCGGCTGCCGCTGGGCAATGAGTACGCCGAGATGATTAAGTCTGATATTGGCGATATCAAAAATACCGGCGGCCGCTATGGCGGCGCGATTACGGCGGCAGAGTTTCTGCATGTGTTTGCCGAAGACGTTCCGTGGATTCACCTCGATATTGCGGGCACAGCGTGGATCGACGAATCGCGGCCGTATATCGCGAAAGGGCCGAGCGGGATTGCGGTGCGATCGATTCTCGAGTGGGTCAGGAGTTATATAGGTCCGCAGTCGCTTAACGAGTAAGCCGCATCTCAGCTTGCAGGCGGGGTCTGCGATTTGAGGGTGCGTTGGCGTGCCGGTATTCTCCTTTCTCTAGCGTTCGCGTTTGCCGTGCCAGTCGCGGCGCAATCGCGGTTGGTCCCGCAAGGGATCGACACTTTTTCGTACGTGCAACCCACACCACAACAGAAGCTGCACAATTATCTCTACGAGGCTTTCGGGCCGTATCCCATGGCGTGGACGACGATTGTCGCCGGCTACCATCAGGCGACGCGCAATCCGCCTGACTGGCGAGAGGGGTTTTCTGGGTATGGAGAGCGCTATGCTTCGGACTTCGGCAATTCGGCTGTCAATATCACCACGCGTTTTGCGGTTGCAGAGGCACTGCACGAAGACACGTTGTACTACCGGTGCGCCTGCTCCGGCGTGTGGCCACGCTTGTGGCACTCAGTTTATGCAACCGCCTTTGTGCATCGCGGCGCGGATGGACACAGAGCTTTCGCCATCCCGGTAATTGTCGCGCCCTATGCAGCCAATCTGACGGCCGTGTATGGATGGTATCCGGAACGGTATGGCGCAAAAGATGCTTTCCGGATGGGGAATTACGGATTGTTATCTTATCTTGTTGGGAATATCAGCCTGGAGTTTCTTTCCCCAGCGCTTCATGCGAAGCGGACTTCTTTCCTCACGCGTTTGCACTTCGATAATCGCCACCTGGCGCTCGGGCCGGATACCTCACCTTAGTCCGGATTAAGAATGCACGTGGGGTATTTCCCCGCTGAAATCCGGCAGAGGCAACCTGCGCTGCGGCTGCGCGATTGGGATTCGCAAATTTGCCTTTTCTCATTTTCCCCAAAATGCGATGAAGTTGTGCGCCTTTCCGCCGATTGAACAGGTTAAGGGCGAATCGCGGATGCGCGCCTGCGGCAGTAATCGCTGGAGGTGTGGTCGTGTCCTGCCCGACGGCTGAAGAGGCT
>JASHQE010000278.1 GCA_030037705.1 Acidobacteriaceae bacterium
CCTGCAGCCCGTTGAGCGAATAAGTGGTGGTGACGCCCTGGCGGTCGGCGATCAGCGCGCCGGTAGGCCGCTGCGGAATCTCACCCTGATAAGGAATGTAGCCGTCGAAGAGCGAGTTCATTACGATGGTGCCGCGTGTCTCGGTGAGCATCTCGCTGCGCAGGCCAATCAATCCGCGGCTGGGCACGCGGAACTCCATGCGCACACGACCTGAGCCGTGATTGTGCATCTTCGTCATTTCACCCTTGCGCGGGCCGAGCTTTTCAATGACGACACCCGTGTGGATTTCCGGCACATCGATGGTGAGATGCTCGACCGGCTCCATGCGCACACCGTCGACCATGCGCGTAACAATCTCCGGCCGGCCGGCCATCAGTTCGTAACCTTCGCGGCGCTTCATCTCGATGAGGATGGCGAGTTGCAGCTCGCCGCGGCCCAGCACCTTGAAGCTATCGGGCGAGCCAGTTTCTTCCACGCGGATCGAGACATTGGTGAGCAGCTCTTTTTCAAGACGCTCGCGCAGGTTGCGGCTGGTGACATATTGGCCTTCGCGGCCTGCGAACGGCGAGTTGTTTACATTGAACTGGATGGCAATGGTCGGCTCGTCGATAACAATGAGCGGCAACGGCGCAGGATTCTCGACGCCGGTGATCGTTTCGCCGATGGTAATGCCTTCCACGCCCGCAACAGCAACGATATCGCCCATCGCAGTTTCAGTGATTTCAATCCGCTTGAGACCGCTGAAAGTGAAGAGCTTCGTGATGCGCGTCTTCAAAAGAGCGCCGTCACGCTTGGAAATATTCACTTCATCGCCCGCATGCAATGTGCCTTGAAAGACGCGGCAGATGGCGATGCGGCCAAAGTACTCGGAATAATCGAGATTGGTCACCAGAATCTGCAGCGCGCCGTCGGCATCACCGGTAGCCGCGGGAATGGTGTTCATGATTGCTTCAAAGAGCGGCTGCAGATCCGCGCCGGGCGCTGCTGGATCAAGAGATGCAGTGCCCGCCTTGGCGACAGCGTAGAGCACCGGGAACTCAAGCTGGTGCTCGTCGGCATCGAGATCGATGAAAAGATCGTAAATTTCGTTCAGCACTTCCTGCGGGCGCGCGTCGGGACGGTCGATTTTGTTGATGACCACGATAGGCGGAAGCTTGGCCTCAAGAGCTTTCGATAGCACATAACGCGTCTGCGGCAACGGCCCCTCAGCCGCATCGACGAGCAGCATCACGCCATCGACCATCTTGAGCGCGCGCTCCACTTCGCCGCCAAAATCGGCGTGGCCCGGCGTGTCGACGATATTGATCTTGCCCCCGCCGTAATTGATGGCGGTGTTCTTGGCGAGAATCGTAATGCCACGCTCGCGCTCCAGTTCGTTTGAATCCATCACTCGCTCAGCTACCTGTTCATTCGCCCGGAAGGTGCCGGCCTGGCGCAGCATGGCGTCAACCAGCGTGGTTTTTCCGTGGTCGACATGGGCGATGATGGCGATATTGCGTATCGTCTGATTCACTCGTGCGATTTTTCCTTTGTACGGGTTCGGCCACTCGGACCGTCGGCTCGCGCAGGAGGCAAAACCAGCCAAATGTCACAGAAAGCAGCAGTATTTATTCTACCAGCAACGGCCGACAAGCCTCGTTGCGAAACGGTTGCTCGACAATGTCCCATATACTTTGGGGCCGTATCTTTTTTTGATTTATTTACCCGCTTGCCGAGCGCTTCGGGGAGCTAAGCACAGTGCTGCGCATACGCCGGTGTGTCCGCCCGCGCACTTGCGCCCCGCCATCGAGATCAAAAGCCGCATTCACTAGAGCGATATGAGAAAAGGCCTGGGGAAAATTTCCGACCAGCCGCTTGTGATCCACATCGTACTCTTCCGAAAGCAGGCCGAGATCGTTGCGAAGCTTTAACAACTTATTAAAAAGCTTGCGCGCATCGCGATCGCGGCCCACCGCTTTTAAGCTGCTCACCATCCAGAAGCTGCAGGCTAGAAAGACGCCCTCGCCGGGCGGCAAGCCATCCTTCACCCTTGCAGTGTTGTAGCGCAGCACCAAACCGTGGGGCATCAGCTCGCGCTCAATGGCGCGTACCGTCGCTTTCACGCGTGGATCCTTGCCGGGCAAAAAGCCGACCACAGGCATCAGCAGCAATGCAGCATCGAGTTGATTCGAACCGTACGCCTGCACAAAGCATTTTTTCTTTTTGTTGTAGGCCCTCGTGCATATCTCTTCGTGGATTGCGTCACGGATAGTCTTCCATCGCTCGATGGGCGCATCGTATTGCATCTGCTCTGCGAGAAGCACTGCACGGTCGAAGGCCACCCAGGCCATCATCTTTGAATAGGTGAACTGCTGCGGGTCGCCGCGCGTCTCCCAGATTCCGCTGTCAGGTTCTTTCCAGATATTTTCAAGATGCTCGATCAGAAGAGCAAGAATGCGGAAGTCGTTCTCGTTGTGGCAGCTCATGCTCGCCTGAGCGTGATAGAAGGAGTCAAGCATCTTGCCATAGATATCGAGCTGCATCTGCTTGGCTGCGGCGTTGCCGATGCGCACAGGGCGCGAGCTTTCGTATCCCGGCAGCCAGTCGGCTTCCCATTCTTCAAGCTGCCGCTCGCCTTTGAGCCCGTACATGATCTGCACCTGATCCGGGCTGCCGGCTAACGCGCGGAGCAACCAGTCCTGCCATGCTTCTGCCTCGTCAAAGTAGCCGGCGTTGGCGAGTGCGAGCAGCGTGAAGGTGGTGTCGCGCAGCCAGCAGTAGCGATAATCCCAGTTGCGCACACCGCCGATCGCTTCCGGCAGCGAGCAGGTAGCCGCAGCCACAATGCCGCCGGTGGGCCGAAACGTAAGGGCCTTCAGCGTGATCAGCGACCGCTCTACGGCTTCTCGATATCGGCTCCTGAACCTCAATTTCGAGGTCCAGCGCTTCCAGATGCGCTCGGTGTCGTGGAGCGCGCGCCAGAAGCTGATCTGCTTGGGATCGGAAAGGTACGAGCGTCCGTGAGTGAGCGTGAACCATACGCGTTTTCCCTTGCGAATTTCGAACTCCGCTACGGTTTTGAGATTCTCGCCATGAATGGGAACGGATGCATGAAGAATGGCAAGATTCGGTCCCGCGACTGCTCGCACGCCATCGTCGATAGCGGTCACCCAAGGCACTGTGCGCCCGTAGTCAAAGCGCAGCGCCAGTTCCATGCGCATGCGCACGATGCCGCGCACGCCTTCCACGATGCGCACTACGTCAGAGTGCACGCCACGCGGAGGCATGAAGTCGATCAACCGCACGGTTCCATTTGCGTGTTTGAAAGTGGTTTCGAGAATCAGCGTGTGGTCGCGATAGCGGCGAGACGAGGTCCATTCACCTTCAGCCGGCGCTATCTTCCAATAACCATTCTCTTCGGTTCCCAGCAGCGCGGCAAAGCAAGCTTCAGAAGAAAAATCGGGCCAGCACAGCCAGTCGATCGAGCCATTCCTGTCCACCAGCGCC
Source organism: Acidobacteriaceae bacterium (assembly GCA_030037705.1). Lineage (GTDB taxonomy): Bacteria > Acidobacteriota > Terriglobia > Terriglobales > Acidobacteriaceae > Telmatobacter. The sequence continues at coordinate 3,487 of JASHQE010000278.1, forward strand.
GCTGTCTCCATATCGCCAATCAGGGCGTAGTCTTCGATTTTTGCGGCCATATTTTTTATTGCTCTTTGTAGTTCCTCATCAATCCGCCATCCACCACAAATGTGGAACCGGTGACGTAGGCGGCATCGTCGGAAGCCAGGAAGGCAACCACGCCGGCTACATCTTCCGGAGTACCCAGCCGGCCCAGCGGAATGTTATTGAGCAAAGCTTCGAGTTGAGGTTTGTTCTTGAGAAGCGAATTGTTAATCGGCGTGATAATGGCGCCCGGCGCGACGTTATTTACAGTGATTCCGAGCGGCCCGAGTTCCATGGCCAGGTTGCGCATGAACATGCGCATCCCGCCTTTGCTGCAGCAATAGGTGGAAAATCCGGGAAAGACCATGTCTTCGTGCACGGAACTGACGTTCACGATGCAGCCTGGCTTTTTGGCTTCACGCAGGCGGCGCACGAAGGCCTGTGACAGAAAAAATGCGCCGCGCAGATTCACCGCCATCACACGGTCGTATTCTTCTTCGGTCGTGTCCCAAAAATCGGAGCGATGCTCGATGCCGGCGTTGTTGACCAGGATGTCCGCCGAACCGAAGCGGTTCCATGCGGTGTCAACGATCTTGCCTACGTCTTCCATGCGCGTCACGTCGCCAAGCACAATCTCCGCTTCGCCGCCTGCCTGCTCGACAGCGTGCTTGGTTTCCTGCGCCCCTTCCGGATCACCTACATAATCGATGATTACTTTTACCGCCTCGGCGCCGAGACGCGTGGCGATTCCCTGCCCTATTCCGGTGCCGGCTCCGGTGACAATGGCGACTTTTCCCGCCAAACCTTTCATGCTTCTCTCCAGCGGACAATTCGCTGTCCGTATCGATGCCTTTTGATTGGATGCACAAGTTGGTGCCTGCGAAGCCAGCCCGAGCCTTCGAAAGCCGTACCGACGCCAGATTAGTGAATGGACGCAGCGCACTATGACGGCTCCAATTTTCCGCAGCGCCCTCCTTCAATTACACTTCTGGAGCCATGCAAACTTCCGTTCCAGCTTACATTCAACCTGCACGCAGCAGGCTCTTCACCCGGTTCTTTCTGGTCTGCGCCCTGGCGCTGGTCTTCGTGGGCTCGACGCAGCACTCCGCGGCGAAGGGCGCAAAGGACCGTCTGCTTATCTACTCGATTGATGTGGAGGGGGGCCAGTCAACGCTGCTCGTGTCGCCCTCCGGACAATCCCTTCTGGTAGATGCGGGCTGGCCGGACAACAATGGCCGCGATGCCGGCCGTATTCAGGCGGCCATGCGCGATGCGGGCATCACGCGCATCGATCACCTGCTCATCACGCATTATCATGTCGATCACGTAGGCGGCGTGCCGGAGCTTGTGAAGCGCGTTGAGATCGGCGAATTTCTCGATCACGGACCGAACCGGGAAGACTCGGCGAGCACCCGCGATGGCTACTCGGCATATCTCAAGGCAATCGGCGACAAGCCGCATCGCGTTGTGCATCCTGGCGACACAATCGACATTCCCGGTCTCAGCACGATTGTGCTGACGGCCGACGGCGCGCACATCGACGCAGTGCCAGGCATTATGCCCGCGCCGAACCCCTACTGCGCCGGTGAGCACCAATGGCCGGACGATCCCACCGAGAACGCGCGTTCGACCGGCATTCTAGTGACATTTGGAAAGTTTAAATTTCTCGATCTCGGCGATCTGACCGGACAAAAAGAAGTCGCGCTGGTTTGCCCGAAGAATCCCATCGGTACCGTCGACCTTTACCTGGTCACGCATCACGGCATGGACCTGTCGAATTCACGCGCGATTGTCGATGCCGTGCATCCGCGCGTGGCCATCATGAATAATGGCGCGCACAAAGCGGGCATGCCAGAGGCGTGGCAGACCGTGCATGACAGTCCCGGCCTCGTAGATCTGTGGCAACTTCACACGGCGGAGGGATCCGACGCAGCGCACAACAGCCCTGCGGCGTTGATTGCAAATCCCGCCGGCAGTGCGCAAGACGGCGCGTACTTGAAGGTGGCGGCTTCGCCAAACGGAAGCTTTTCGGTAACCAACACGCGAACGGGCGAGACAAGGGAATATGCCCGCAGGTGAATAGAAGCGAATCCTGCTACATGCGGCGAAGATCGGCCTGCACACGGCAGCCATGATCGCTCGTGAATTGGAGCGCTCCGCCCAACTGGCGGGCAAGGCTGGCGGCCAGCTTCAGGCCCATGGACGAGTTCGATGCAGCATTGAAGCTCTCCGGCAGGCCGCAGCCATCGTCTTGCACGACCATGCGGACGAGGTCTTCCACGCGGCGCACAGAGACCGAGATGGCTCCCCTCCGGCCATGCGGAAATGCGTGCTTCAGGCTATTGCAGAGCAACTCGTTCATCAGCAGTCCAAAGGGGATTCCAGAATCCAATTGCAGTGGAATGTCATCGGCGTCGAGCCGCAGATGCACCTGGGCGGGGTCCAGCAAATTCGCGGCAGCTACATCCCGGAAGAGGTCCCGTACGTAGGCAGAGAGCGGCAGTCCTTCAAGATGAGGTGTCTGATAAAGACGCTCATGCAGCAGCGCCATCGCGCTTACCCGTTCGACTGTAGTATCAAAGGCCTCGCGGGTTTCTCCTTCAGGCAATAAACGCGCGCGCATTTTGAGCAGGCTCTGCACTACTTGCAGATTGTTCTTCACGCGATGATGGATTTCACGCAACAGCATCTCCTTCTCGCGTAAATTGCGCGAGACGATCTCCGCGTTGGCGTGCGCCTCCTGATTTTTGCGGCGCAACTCCTCGACCGTCTCCTCAAGTTGCCGGGTGCGCTCGGCAACACGGGCCTCGAGATCGGCAGCCACTTGCTCGCGGGCGTCGGCTAAGATCTTTTCCTCAGTCCGATCGCGCGCCAGACGGACGAAACCAACTAATGTCCCAGTCTGATCCTTCACTGCAGAGATAATGCCGCTCGACCAAACCACGGATCCGTCTTTGCGCAGCCGCCAAGAATCCATGCAGCAGCGCCCCGTCTCGGCTGCCTCCGCAAGCTCTCGCTCGAACACGCCGGTCTTCTGGTCTTCGGGAACGGTGAAGATCGAGTCATGTTGACCCAGCACCTCACCGGCCGCATAACCCAGCATCTTCTGTGCGCCGGCTCCCCAACCGGTTATGCGGCCCTCCGTATCGAGCGTGTAGATAGCGTGGCCATCGATGTTCTCGAGAATGACACGGTATTGCTCGAGTTCGATATTTTTCCTCTGCAGATGTTCCAACCGCTGTTCTTCGGTCTGAGTCATTTGAGGCATGGAAGGCGCTCCACGGATTTTTCTAGAGCGTGTTTCATTCATGGCCGCCGTGAATCCTTACTTCATGGAACCATGCCCACACGACAAAGTTAGGAGTGGAAACACGCTGTACTTAAACCATCGGGGGCACAGCGCCGAACGGCGCCGGCGGTCCAACGGCGATCGGTTCATCGGTCAGTTCATAGAACGGGGCCGCACCACCGTAGCCTGCGCCCCGCCGTGTAGCAGTTTCTGCATCAGGTCGCGCGCGATGCGTGGATCAGGATCCATGCTGAGGCCCGTCAGGGTACGGCCTACCAGGCTCTCGGCTGGAACCCCGGTCTCGTCCAGCAACGTGCGATTGACACGAACGATGCAGCCGCTGGCGTCGAGTTGCAGCATGGGAATCGGCGCAGTATGAAATGAGTGACCTTCTTCGAGCGCTTCTTCCACGGCCTGGGTGCGCAGCCGCTCGGCCGCATCGCGCAGGGTGACGACCCAGCCCGTCCGCTCGCCGCCATGATTACTCAGTGGCGAGACCGATACGTCGACCAGCATTCGACCGCCGCCATTGCGCTCCATTGTGACGCCAAACTCCTCCGTCGGCACATCATCCTGACCGGCTCTCGGCAGGCACTGGCAGTTCTCATCCAAGCAAAGAATTTCCTTCAGAGCCTTGCCCTTCGCATCTTCCACTGCCCATCCGGTCAGATCTTCAGCGGCGGCGTTCATAAACCGTACCTCAGCCGCAGCAGAGATCAGAAGTACGCCCTCGCGCATGCCGCTTACGGTTGCGGTAATTGCCTCCTGCTCCAGATTGCGCTGCGCCTCCGTGCGGCCCCGATGCAGCCCGACCTCGAGCGCCGCTTTCAGCTCCCGGCGTTGAAAAGGTTTTGTCAGATATCCAAAGGGCAGCTCCCGCGCCGCGCGCCTGATCGTCGACTCATCACTATATGAGGTAAGAAAGATTACAGGAATCCCATATGCCTCCCGCAGCAGGCGTGCTGTCTGGATACCGTCCATGCTGCCGACGATGCGCACATCCATCAGCGCCAGGTCGGGCCGGTTTTCTTCGGCGGCTATCAGCGCTTCATCCGCACTCTCCGCCTGCCCTACCACACTCAAGCCAAGCTGTTCGACTTCCTGCTGCAGATCAAGAGCGACGATCGGCTCATCTTCAACCACCAGTATCTTTCCCTTCATGCGACCCCCTCCAGGCGGCTCTCTTTCTTGATGAATCCGCCCATTGTTTGCGGTTTCCCGTCGTTTGCACTCATCGGATGGTTTGCGGCATTCCATGAGGGCCGAGCTGAAGATTCTTCGGAGCAAGGTAATTTGAGAAAGAATTCATGAGAAAAATGCGCGATCATCCGGCACAGTGTCGCGTTCCGCTGCACAACTCCAGAGGGTCTATAATCGCTTTTCGCAAGCGGAGCGCTGTTCCATGGCGTTCTAATCCTTTGGAGGAAGATTGATGTCTTCATCTCGCAGGACATTCCTTGCCGGTCTGGCGAGCGCGGGTGCGCTGGCGGCCTTGCCGCGCGTGGCCGATGCCAGCTCGAGCTGTCCCTTCCGGTTGTCCGTCATCAACGATGAGATCTCACAGGACTTCGACCATGCCTGTTCCGTGGCCGCGAACGATTTCGGGTTGCAGTGGATCGAGATTCGCGGCATGTGGGGCAAGAACGTTACCGATCTCAGCTCGGACGAGGTTGGCCAGGCGCGTGCAATCCTCGAAAAATACAAGCTGCGCGTCACTGATATTGCCAGCCCGTTGTTCAAGGTGAACTGGCCGGGCGCGCCGCAATCCGCGCAGGGGCCGAAACGCGACCAGTTTCACGCCGACTTCGATTTCAAACAGCAGGACAGCGTGCTCGACCGGTGCATCGATCTCGCGAAGGCCTTTCAGACCGACCGCATCCGCTGCTTCGATTTCTGGCGGCTCGACGACCAGAAGCCTTATCGCGCGGCGATCAATGACAAGCTGCGTGCGGCCGCGCGAATCTGCGCCAAACATCATCTCATTTTGCTGCTCGAAAACGAGATGGCCTGCAATACCGGCAGCGGCAAAGAAGCCGCCGCAGTGCTCCAGGAGATTCGCGAGCCGAACTTCATGCTCAACTGGGATCCCGGGAACTCGGCGACCTTTCCCGGCGATACTCCGTATCCAGATGACTACGACCTGCTGCCGAAAGATCGCATTGGACACTGCCACTGCAAAGACACGATCCGCAAGCCGGATGGCAAGTTCGAGTGGGCTCCCGTGGGCGGCGGCATCATCGACTGGGTGGGCCAGTTCCGCGCCTTTGAGCGCGATGGCTACCACTATGCCGTAAGCCTGGAGACGCACTGGCGAGGTGCAGGCACGCCGGAAGCTTCAAGCCGCGTGAGCATGAAAGGCTTGAAAGACTGCCTGGCGAAGGCCGGAGCCAATTGCTGAGAGCGCTGCGTAACACCGCGAGCCATCCGCGCGCGGCCTGTTTTTGAGCAGGTGATTTTTTTCTCAAATTTGAGCCGCGATCTCCGGAGATGTTTCAAGTTCCCGGAGATCGTGCAGGCATCCTGTCGAGGTTACACACCGCTGGCAGCGTTCCGTGCGGTGTTGGTTTGGGGTGCGATCGCGAGCGAGAGGCGGCTTCCAGCCGCGAGCTTCATGTCATCCTTTTTCGCGGATACAAATACGCCTGAATCCCGGCCGGCGATTCTGCTGTGCAGATCCACGTGGTTCAGGACTCCGATCTCGTCCACCTGTAATTCCTGTCCATTCCAAGCGGGAGGCCCCTGGTCCTCTGCGGCGTAGCCGATACCAGCGGGCGGCCCGGCGACCCCCGCAATCATCACCTCGACCGGAAGGATTTTTCCACTTTTCAGTTTTGCCTCGGTAAATCGCAATGCAAAGTGCGATGTACCGCCGGAACGCATCTGATCGGCAGCGATTTCACCATGGAGGACCGTGCCGCGCGGCAACTCCGTCCCGTCTTTCAAATGCACGGTTCCGTCGATAATCGCTTCGAACTGCCTGCCGGGTTGCAACTTCCGGGCATCGAGCGCCTGCACAAGATGCGCGTTTGCCGCAACCATTTGCGAGGCTTCCTGCCGGGCCGCTGCACTTGTGAGTGCAGTTTGGTCTGCCTGTCCGTTCGAATTTTGGGCTCGAATCAGCGGGGGAACGAGCAAAACAAAACCACCCAACGCCAATGAAAGAGCGGCTTTTTCTCCGAGGTTCATGCGAATAAACTCCTAAGGATCGATTTAACTTACGCCTTCGCGATTAGGTTCCGAAGGCTCTCTTTATGCCTGCTTAGACGAGTGGCTGTAATTCTAGTTTCACTTTGGACCCAACTCGGTCATTCACCCTATGAAAACAACTTTGCCGCGTGGAGCTGCATCAAGCCTGAACTTAGATCCATTGGCAAGATCATCTGGCTGAATCAAGGCGCGCATAAGTTGCAATACTGCCGAACTAAGATTGGCTGTGCGTCCGCTTGTATAATTCGTCGAACGCATCGCACGCAGACTTCACGCCGTCTTCTTGCGCCAAGATATCCGCTGCGTATTGCGCTTTTTGCGCGTACGAGGACGCGGCAAGCATCGACTTGATCGCACGCGCCACACGCCAGGACTTGTAACTCGCGCGCTGGATGACGCGAGCCACGCCCAGCCGCTTCATACGCCGCGCATTATCGGGCTGGTCGTGCGAGTACGGCATGATGAGCATGGGCCGGCCTGCGCGCAGGCATTGCGCCGTGGTTCCCACGCCGCCCTGATGCACCACCAGTGCCACCCGCGGAAACAGAACGGAATACGGCGCATATTCAGCCACGCAGATCGAGTCCGGCAGCGCGGTCCGGGGCCGGTTGCGGGGATCGTTACCGATGAGCAATACCGCACGGATGCCAAGGCGTATTGCGGCCCGCGCGGACTGCTCGTAGAAATCTCCGGCAGCCAGCACGGCGGCGGAGCCAAGAGTAAAGACCACCGGCGGCTCACCGGCGGCGAGAAATTTCTCCAGATTCAGCGGCAGCGAAGCATTGCCGGCATCGGAATCGTAGAAGCAGAAACCGGCGATGAGCACGTTGGGGGGCCAGTCTCTCTGTTCCACGCCCAACACACGCGAAAAAAGCGCCAGCACCAGATTGGGCGAGTGCTTGGCGTCAAAGATCGGATTCGGCCCCTTGGGCAGCCCGAGTTCGCGGCGCAGTTCATAGATCGGTTCCGGCCACTTGCGGGTGACGAAGCGCGCCAGACGGCGCATCGCCCGCCCCATGCCTACGAGCTTGTCGGCTCGCGCCAGCCTGGGATACGGCGGCAGCACCGGAGGGTCGAAGGCCGAGAAGAACGAAAAAGGCGCGAGAACATAGCTCGCCCATGGAATCCCGGTGACTTCCGCTACAAGCGGGCCGGCGTAATTCAGTTCACCGAGCAGCATCAGGTCCGCGCGGATGGGCTTCGTGGCTGCATCGAGCAGGTCGGCATAGGTTTCCCGTAAAACCGGGAACAGGAACTTGCGCAAGCCGGTTTCCGTGCCCTTGTTCACGTCGTAGATCATCTCGACGAGAAGCGTGTTTGTGGGGTCGATATCCGGCCGCAGCGGGTGGAATTCAAGGCCGAGCGGCACAATTTTGGGCTGATAAACAGCCGGCAGCGCCATGACCGGCACGTGGCCGCGCCGTTTGAGTTCAAGAGCAATAGCAATCAGAGGATTGATGTCGCCGAAGGTGCCAATGTTCGAAAGAATAATGCGCAAACTCAAGCCCTCACATGCGCAAGAAAGGCCGCAGGTATGAGGGTAAAGCATGGGGCCGCGCATCGCCTAAACTTCAGGATCTTTTAATCTTCACCCCCTCATACTATGGTGTTGAAGAGACGGTGGCGCTAGGAGACGTGGCGTAGATGCGCGTGCTACTCGTGGAAGACGAACTCCGGCTGGCCGACAATCTGGCCGCAGCGCTACGCGACGGCCCCGGCTTCGCGGTCGACTGCGCCGCCGATGGCCTGACCGGGGACGAGATGGCCGGCTATCGCTGTTATGACCTTCTCGTGCTCGACCTGATGCTGCCCAAGCTCGATGGGCTTGGGCTTCTCCGCCGCCTGCGCGCACGCAAGGACGCCACGCCGGTCCTGATCCTGACGGCCAAGGAGGGCAAGGCTGCGATCGTCGAGCTGCTCAATGCCGGCGCCGACGACTACCTGGCCAAACCTTTTGATCTGGGCGAACTCATTGCGCGGGCCAAGGCCCTGATCCGCCGCGGTAAGGGCGCGGCGCATCCCACGCTTACCGTGTTGGATCTCGAAGTGAACACGCTGGAGCAGACGGTGCGGAGGAACGGAGCTGCCATCGAGCTTTCGCCCACCGAGTACCGCATACTCGAATATCTCATCCATCATCCGCGACGTATCTTTTCGAAACGCGAGCTGCTCGAACATCTTTATGACTACAACTGGGAGCACCACTCGAACGTGATCGAAGCGCACGTGTCGAACCTGCGCAGAAAACTCGATTCTGCGTTGCCAGGAGCCGAGCCGGTTATTGAGACGATGCGCGGGCGCGGATACAGGCTTGCAACCGGGCACAGCGCATGAACGGAAAGAAACATAGCATCGCGTTCCGGCTCATCGCGGCGGTGCTTGCGGTCGAGCTTGCATCATCCCTTCTCGTGGCCGCGCTTTCGCTCGCATATGAACGCCATATTCACTTCAGCGCATTCGATACCATGCTGCGAGGACGCGCCGATTCCGTGCTCGGGGCCGTGCAGGACGCAGAAGATGCCGGTGACAACGTGATACTCGATCAGGCCGATCTGCATCTGCCCGGTGAAGATATCTACGAGGTCTACGACGGGCGCGGACGTTTGCTGGGCCGTTCGCCTATGTGGCCTTCGGGAACCGAAGTGAACGGCGTTGCGGCGTCGACACCCGCGCAGCTTGCCTCCTTGCCGGACAATAGCTACTCGCGGCTCAGACTGAACCACCAGCATTACCGCCTGCTTCTTCATCGCGGAACGCGCATCGTCGATCCTGACGAGCCCGGCGGCGGCAAGCTGCGCAAGGTTACGGTGCTCTATGGCGCGCCCACGGAGCGTGTCTGGCGCGATATCCGTTCGGCTGTCGCGTTTTATGCGGCGGGCAGCATTCTGCTTCTGGCCATCACGGGGCCCCTGATCGCGTGGCTGCTGAACCGCGGCCTTGCGCCATTGCGCGAGCTGGCTGGGCTTGCTTCGCAGGTCTCGGCTAAAAACTGGCAGTTTTCGCCGCCGGAAAGCGCGCGGGCCACCCCGGAGCTCGCTCCGCTTACGCACGCTCTTGAAAGCGTGCTGGAAAGGCTGGAGCGCGCTTTTGTGCAGCAACGCACGTTCGTCTCTGACGCAGCGCACGAGCTCAAAACCGCTGTGGCCGTTGTCAAATCGGGTCTGCAGCTCTTGAGCCTGCGCCAGCGCACGACCGCCGAATATGAACTTGGCCTCACGCGCTGCGTTGCTGACAGCGAACGCCTGGAAGAGCTGGTGAGCAAAATGCTCATCCTGGCACGCGTCGAAAATGGCTCCCAAATTGGTACTCCCACTTCGTGCCCGGCCTGCAACATCGCTCACTGCCTGCGGAGTTCTACTGCCGAACTCGAAACTGTAGCCGTGCTGCGCCGCGTTGAAGTGAAAGTAGAGAACCAGGTCGCCAAAGGTCCTTTTGTGCCACTCTCTACCGAAGACTGCTCGCTGCTTATCTCTAATTTGCTTCTCAATGCACTTCAGCACAGCGCGCCCGAATCAACCGTGCAGCTTGGTGTTTCCCTGGCGTTGGACGCCGACGGCTTATCGGTGCTCTTCACCATCGAGGACCACGGCGAGGGCATTGACGCTGCAGCGCTGCCGCATGTCTTCGAGCGCTTCTATCGCGCCGACCCGTCACGCTCCCGCTCCACGGGCGGAGCCGGGTTGGGGCTCGCTATCTCGAAGGCGATTGTGGAACGAGCCGGAGGGTCGATCGAACTGGCGAGCCTTGTGGGTAAGGGCACCACAGTAACGGTACACTTGCCGCGAGCGGATGAAGGCCCGGTAAATTCCGCAGTTTCTTCAGCGTGATTTAAGCCTGCCGTGTCACACTATGGGCACGGTCAAGAAGTAGTATTCGCGGAGAGTCGTCTACGGGAGCTTTCATGGCAATCCAGCGCAGTCCTGGTCCTGTCCGGGGATGGATCACAGTGATTCTGTTCAGCAGCCTTTTTGCCGCGCCGTCGATCCTCGCGGCGCAGCAGCCGAATCAAATCTCTTACCGCGTCATTGACCGGTGGAAGATCGGCGGCGAGGGCGGCTGGGATTACCTGATCGCCGATTCGGCGGCACATCGGCTCTATCTCGCGCACGGCCCGCGCGTCGACGTGGTGGATACCACAACCGGCAAGCTGATCGGCTCCATCACCGGTCTTTATGGCACACATGGTATCGCTCTCGATAATGCCGGAAAGTTTGGCTACATCTCAGATGGCGCAGGCAATGCGGTGATCGTTTTTGACCGCGCTACGCTGGCAACTGTAGCGACGATCCCGGCTGGGACCAATCCCGATGGGATTGTCTTTGAGCCGGCCACGCAGACCGTCTGGGCTTTCAACGGCCGCAGCCGCAATGTGACGGTAATCGACACGGCCACGCGCAAAGCCGGGGCCCCCGGCGATGGGTCTTCATCGCTGGGGTGGAAAGTGGCGGCGACCATCGATCTGCCCGGCAAACCAGAGTTTCCCGCCGTAGACGGTCAAGGCACGGTCTACGACAACATCGAAGACAAAAGCGAGATCGTCCGTTTCGATGCGCGCAGCAAGGCCATTACGGCAACCTGGCCTGCCGGCTGCGACTCACCTTCGGGCCTCGCCTTCGACGTCGCAGGTCATCGGCTCTTTCCGGTGTGTGACGGCAAAAAGATGTCCGTGATTGATGCGCGAGACGGCAAGCTGCTGGCGAATCCCGCGATCGGCGATGGACCGGACGCGGCCGGCTGGAGCAGCAAGTTCCATTTCGCCTTTGCTTCGAGCAGCGACGGAATCTTGTCGGTAATCGATGCAAGCGCTCCGGATTATCCGACGATCGAGAGCCTGCCCACGCAGCGTGGCGCGCGCACCATGGCGTATGATCCTGCGACGGATCGCGTTTACGTGGTGACGGCCGAGTTCGGTCCTCGGCCCGATCCCACGCCGCAGAACCCGCGGCCTCGGCCGGCTGTCATTCCGGGCAGCTTTACCATTATCGTGATCGGCCGGTAAAGGCCAACGATTGCGGCTCGGGATTGATCGATATCCCTTCGTCGAAGATGCGGTAGGATGGAACTCGATGTGGAAGAGCCTGCTGATCGTCGTCGTCTCGGCGCCGCTCTCGATTGCGCTGGGCATTGCCTTCTGGGCGGCGCAAGGGTGGAAAGCCGGCCTGATCGCGTGCGTCTCGACTTTCGCAGTCTGCCTCGTGGCGGCCACGCTGATGGCGTTCTTTACGCGGCGGTTCACGCTCTTCGACGTCTTTCTGCCGGTCATTTTTTCTGTGATCTGGTCGGCGATTCTCGCACCTTTCAGCCTGGGAGCCGACCTGTTTGCCGCGCCTGCGGCTATTGGCGCCGGGTTGCTGCTGACGCTTTGCCTGTGGAAGGTGTATCACGAGGGCGGGCAGGGACGGGGATGGCTGATCTTTCCGATCCTTGTGTACATCTACGAGATGCTGCCTGTGAACATTCCGGGGCCCATCGATGACTATTTTGCGCTCAGCGGCGATCTCGCATCTGTGATTCTCTACCAGCTCATCCACTCGCATCGAAAACAGCTTCCGGCGCCTGATCCGCACCGGCCGAGCTCCAATTGAAACTCCTGCTCATCCTCGTAGCGGTGATCGTGGTTGCCGGCTCGTTCTATGCCGATTACAAGTGGCGGCAATGGATGGCTGAGCGACGACGCTCTTCTGGCCAGGACCGGTAGGTTGCAACCGGCAACTTTCCCGGATTCAGCCCGTTACAATGAAGAACGGGAGCCGTCCAACCACTATGCGCTCGAAATTTTCCCTGTTCGGCCGGAGTCGCCGCGACTGCGCCGGCCTCTTTCTTGGCTTTGTCAGCGCCGTGTTGCTCTTTGCCGCGATGAATGCGCACGCGCAGTTTGGGTTGCCGGCCACGACGCCCGTCCACGATTCTTCGGCGCTCAAACCGCCGCCCGGTGCGCGCGTGGCCATTGTCGAATTCGAGGACCAGGAGTGTCCGGATTGCGCCGCCGCCAATCCGCTGCTCAAAGAGGCTGCGGAAAAGTACAGCATTCCCTGGGTCCGGCATGACTTCCCGCTGCCCTTTCACAACTGGAGCTTTCAGGCAGCCGTCTATGCGCGCTGGTTTGATACCAAGAGCAAGAAGCTCGGCGACGACTACCGCGATTCGGTCTTCGCCAATCAGCGCTCCATCGAGATGCCCGCTCAATTGATGCAATACACACAGAATTTCGCGCAGGGCCACGGCATCGCGCTGCCGTTTGCTGTAGACCCGCAGGGCAAACTGGCCGCCGAAGTGAAGGCCGACTCGGCACTCGGCCAGCGCATCGGCATTGAACACACCCCCACGATCTGGATCGTAACCAATGGAGCGAATGGTGCGCCGCAATATAGCGAAGTACTCGATCGCAGCCGTTTATTCCAGATGATCGATCAGGCGTTGGCGGAGACGCGAGGCCGTTGATGTTGCCATCACGCCGGTACCGAAGCGCTGATTACAATGCTGCAGTAGTGACAGTCTATCGCTGTATGCACAGATTTCTTGCTGGCTTCATCCGTGCATTCTCGTTTCGTTTTTGCGGAGAGCGCGCCTTTCGATTTGGATTGCTCTCCATTTTGCTCTTGTTTACAGCATCGATGAGCCCACGTGTTCTTTTAGGCCAGTTGACTTCAATCAAGGTCATGGATGTGTCGGTGCTCAAGCCGCCGCCTGGGGCTCATGTGGCCATCGTTGAGTTCGACGATCTCGAATGCCCAACATGCGCTCACTTCAACCCGCTCCTCAAGAAAGCGGCCACCGATTACAAGATCCCCTGGATACGCCACGATTTTTTGATCCCATCCCACAATTGGAGCCGCGATGCCGCGGTGAAGGCCCGTTGGTTTGATACCAAAAGCAAGGCGCTTGGCGATGAATATCGCGACCAGGTCTTTGCCAACCAGCCTTTCATCTACAACATCATTACGCTCAATCAGTTCACGCAGAAGTTTGCGCAAAGTCATGGCGTGGCACTGCCTTTCACCTTCGATCCGCAGGGCAAGCTTGATGCTGCGGTACAGGCGGACACGTCCCTTGGCACACGGATGGGGATCAATGGGACTCCCACGATCTTCATCGTCACTGCAAATTCGAAAGGCGCTCCGTACATTCAGGTTCTCAATCCAGATCGCGATCTTTATCGCACCATCGATCAGGCGCTTGCCAATACGCGCCACTGACAACTGCTTCTGGAGAGGAACTTTACCCACTGTGATATCTGGAGGTTATCCCCAGATATTCGGGTGCGCCCCATGCGTCAATGTCAATCCCCGGTTTGGATCTGCACCAGTTCTCCGTCGCCGCCGGGCGAGATCGTCCTGGTCTGCGGGGCGCGCCAGTGGTCGATGTGGCTGATCCGGTGTACACAGCCGATGGTGCAGTTGGGCGCGCAGCTCTTGGCAGTACGGAACTCCCGCTTCACGTCCTCGCGCGTGTACTCGGCGATAGGCACGCCCGGGGACCCGCGCTGCTGCGAGCAATAGTGGACCAGGCCGTCCTCGCAGATGTAGAGATAGCGTGAGCCGGCGCGGCAGCGCCAGTCATTCGGCAGGCCTTGCACGATCGCTTCCTGAAATTTGTCAAACTGCGCATAGTTGGTCTTCTTGCGTTGGGTCATCGCAAAATAGACCCGGGCTTCTTCCTCGGTGAGCGGCTTCAACTGCCCCTCGCCGTCGTGAATGATCCCGATCGTCGACTCGAAACCAAGCTCAAGGGCCCTTTTGCCGATCACCAGCGCATCGTTTGGGTCTTTAAAGCCCCCGCCGACCACGGAGTTGATATTCACATGAAACTCGGCGTGCTGGGCAAGCATTTGGAGCTTCTTATCGAGCACTTTGAGACTCTTCTTCGAAACCTCATCGGGCTCCACATTATCGATCGAGATCTGCATGTGATCAAGGCCGGCGCGGTTGAGTCTTTCGATGCGCTCCTGGTTGAGCAAGTAGCCATTGGTGATCATCCCGGCAATTGCGCCTGTCCGCCGGATACGCCGGATGATATCGTCGAGCTCCGGATGGGTGAGCGGCTCGCCTCCGGAGATGCCAATCATGGCCGTGCCCAGACGGCCCAGGTGGTCGATACGGCGAACCATTTCTTCGAGCGGCACCGGCTCCGAGACCTTGTCGTACTCGTTGCAGTAGGCGCAACTCAAGTTGCAGAATCGCATGGGGATGATCTGCGCGAGCACAGGATGATCGGTGGAAGCAAGCGCCCGCGCCACCATCGCGTACTCGCGCAGCTTGCGCGTTGCCGCAAGCCGGCGGCCGCGCAATGTCGATCTGCGGGGAGCTGCCATTCTTTCTATTGAAACATACTTGGGGAGGGATAGGGATCAGGTTTCAGGGGTCAGGAATCAAAGGTTCTATAAGGTCAATTTCGCGATGGTCGCGAGCTGCATGAACGAGGTACCCTCGTAGATCTTACCGATCTTGGCGTCGCGATAGAGCTTTTCTACAGGGTAGTCGCGGACGAATCCCGCCCCTCCGAAGACCTCGACCGCAAGGCTGGCCACGCGCTCGGCCGCGTGCGAAGCGAAGTACTTGCACATGGCCGCCTCTTTGCGAAAGTCGAGACCGGCATCCTTGAGGCGCGCGGCGTTGTAGACCAGAAGTTTTGCGGCTTCGATCTCTGTCGCCATTTCGGCAAGCTGAAACTGCATCGCCTGGAAATCCGCAATCGGCCGGCCGAACTGCCTGCGTTCCTTGGCGTATTGGGCGGCGTGGCCCCATGCGCCCTCAGCCAGCCCGAGCATCTGCGCGCCGATGCCGATGCGGCCCTCATTCAATGTCTCGATGGCAATCTTGTAACCCTTGCCGGGCTCGCCGAGAACTTGCGCGGCCGGAACTTCGCATTCGTCGAGAATCAGCTCGCAGGTGCTCGAAGCACGAATGCCCAGCTTGTCTTCCTTGCGGCCGATCGTGAATCCCTTCGTGCCTTTCTCGATCAGAAATGCGGTGATGCCTTTGTACCCCGCGCTGGCATCGACGGTGGCGAAGACGATGAACAGCCCCGCTTCTTTGGCGTTCGTGATCCACAACTTGCGGCCGTTCAATACACAGGCATCGCCACGAAGCGCTGCGCGCGTCTGCAACGCAAAGGCATCGGAGCCGGAAGCGGCTTCGCTCAAGGCGTACGCGCCTACGGTATCGGCAGCGAGCCGCGGCAGATATTTCTTCTTTTGCTCTTCGGTAGCCCAGCGGAGGAGCGCAGCAGCGACGAGCGTGTTCTGCACGTCGACCATCACGCCCACGGCGGGATCGACGGCCGAGATCTCCTCGACGGCCAACACCGCATCAAAGAACGTACCGCCGCTGCCGCCGTACTCTTCGGGGATGGCGATGCCCATCAGCCCGAGTCCGAAAAGGCTGTGCAGCAACGCGGCATCCATCTGCTGGTTTTCATCCATAGGGCGCACCAGCGGAGCAATCTGCTCACGCGAGAACTGACGCACAGTCTCGGCAAACAGGCGTTCGTCTTCGCTCAACTGCGTGAGAGGATTCACGCTGCGCCCTCCGGATCCGCTCCAACTCTGGAGTATTATGACAGATGGATTTGCGGCTCATCGATGCAGGTCGATATAGATGCAGATGAAGGATCATGTCTTTCTGGTTACCGGCGGTGCATCCGGATTGGGTGCAGCCGCGGCGCGGCTCATCACGCTGGAGGGCGGTTCTGTGGTGATCGCCGACATGAATCGCGATGCTGGAATCGCGCTCGCCGGGGAATTGGGACCGGCAGCGCGCTTTGCGCCGACGGATGTGACCAGCGAGTCCGAGGCCGAGGCCGCCGTCGCTCTTGCGCTCTCCGTCTTTGGCCACTTGCATGGGCTTGTGAACTGCGCGGGCATTGCACCAGCGGAAAAGGTTCTCGGCCGCGAGGGGCCGCATCGGCTCGATGTCTTTGCGCGCACCGTAAACATCAATCTCATCGGCAGCTTTAACATGATTCGGCTTGCCGCCGAAGCCATCGCCAAAGAGGAGACCGGAGCGGACGGCGAGCGCGGCGTGATCGTGAATACCGCGTCGATCGCCGCATTCGACGGGCAGATTGGCCAGGCGGCGTATGCGGCCTCGAAGGGCGGAGTTGTCGCGATGACGCTGCCCATTGCCCGCGAGCTTGCCCGTTTGGGTATCCGCGTCGTAACGATTGCGCCGGGAGTCTTCGAGACGCCAATGATGGCGGGCTTTCCCGAGGAGGTGCAGACGGCGCTCGGCAAAAGCGTGCCATTTCCGCAGCGGCTGGGCCGGCCTGCCGAGTTCGCGGCACTCGTGAAGCACGTCTGCGAGAATACGATGTTGAACGGGGAAGTGATTCGCCTCGACGGCGCGCTGCGCATGGCGCCGCGTTGAGCGTATCTGATCTTCTGGAGCCACATATGCCCGACCGCGATCCGATTGTCATCGCCGGCTGCGCGCGCACGCCGATCGGCGGCTTTCAGGGCGACCTGAAGGACTTGTCTGCTCCTGAGCTGGGCGCGATTGCCATGCGCGCCAGCGTGGAGCGCGCCGGCATTGCGCCCGAATCCATCCAGGAGGTCCTCTTCGGCTGTGTGCTTCCCGCCGGGCTTGGCCAAGCACCCGCGCGGCAAGCGGCACTAGGAGCGGGCCTGCCGCAATCGACTGGAGCTACCACCATCAACAAGGTATGCGGCTCGGGCATGAAAGCCGTGATGCTCGCGCACGACCTGATTGCCGCCGGCAGCATCGAGATCGCGGTGGCCGGCGGCATGGAAAGCATGACGAATGCCCCGTATCTCTTGGATCGCGCGCGCGCCGGATACCGGCTGGGCCACGGCCGCGCGCTCGATCACATGTTTCTCGATGGCCTGGAAGACGCCTACGACAAAGGCCGTTTGATGGGCACATTTGCCGAGTGCTGCGCGCAAAGCTACGCCTTTTCACGCGAAGCGCAGGATGAATACGCGATGCGCTCACTCACCCGCGCACAACAGGCGATTACAGACGGCAGTTTTGCCGCGGAGATCGCGCCTGTAAGGGTGAAGTCGGGCAAGACGGAGCGCGAAGTTCAGCACGATGAATTGCCGCTCAAAGCAAAGCCCGAGAAAATCCCCACGCTCAAGCCGGCCTTTCAAGAGGGCGGAACGGTGACGGCCGCCAACTCGAGCTCAATCTCCGATGGAGCGGCGGCGCTGGTGCTGATGCGCCGGTCGGAAGCGGAACGCCGCGGCGTCAAACTACTCGCCCGTATCGTGGGTCATGCCACGCATTCGCAGGCCCCCAGCCTGTTTACCACCGCGCCTGTCGGCGCCATCCGCCGGCTCGCGGAGCACACCGGATTGCGGCTCGAAGATGTAGACCTATTCGAGATCAACGAAGCCTTCGCCGTAGTCGCAATGGCCGCGATGCGCGATCTGAACCTGCCTGTCGAGAAGGTCAACGTACATGGCGGGGCCTGCGCGCTGGGTCATCCCATCGGAGCATCGGGCGCGCGCATTCTCGTCACGTTGTTGTCGACGCTGCAGAAATACAAGCTGAAACGCGGCATCGCCTCGCTCTGCATCGGCGGCGGCGAGGCGACGGCCGTGATGATCGAGCGAATGGAATAATCCGCACGGCGTCAGCGTTTGATTCTTCGTTGCACCTCCCTGCCCATCCTGCTCGCTTAAAGGCCGTGGATGGCGGCTAAATTCCAATCCGCATGTCTGAATTTTCCTGTGTCAGGCTGCCCACAATGTGTGTGCGCTGACACGTCCGCCCGCTCCGATCTTACCTATAACTCATTTATTTTCAATCTCCTCCAATTGGCTCCGCGCTTGCACTTCTTCTGGGCGCACGCAGTTAAGGATCGGAGGATGCGATGACGGCTTTCATGCAGAACACAGTGGCGATGGCGATGATGGCGGCGGTTCTGACGGCAAATGCAGCGGCACAGAGCACGGCAAGCGCTCCGGCAGCCGGAACCCGCAAAACGGTGATCGTGGTGAGCCTGGAAGACCGGAAACTGGCTCTGGTGGAAGACGGCAAGGTGAAGAAGATTTATCCCGTCGCAGTCGGCAAGCCCTCGACACCGAGCCCGGTAGGCGCCTTCATCATCGAGCGGCGGGTGATGAATCCCGCGTACTCGCATGACGGCCGCATTGTTCCACCGGGGCCGAATAATCCGGTGGGCACGCGCTGGATGGGCCTGAGCGTTCACGGCTACGGTATTCACGGAACCAACGCGCCCAGTTCCATTGGCAAAGCTGCTTCGCACGGCTGCATTCGCATGGCGAAGCCTGACCTTGAAGAACTCTATGCGCAGGTGGCCGTAGGCGACACGGTGGAACTGATTGGCGCGCGCGACCAGGAGACCGCGCAGTTGTTCGGCAACCCGGCGCAGCCGTCCGCGGCGGCAACGCAGTTGGCTAAGGCAAATGCGTCGTCTGCACATCCCACGACGGATACCGCTGCAACTTCAACCGTGTTGACGCAGGCCGGATCGGCGCTGGCCTCCAGCGTGCCAGTCGCTGGCGCGCTGTAAAGGAGGGCGGCGATGAATCTGCTTTCTGAGGCGTTGGGAGGAATCGGAGCGGTTCTGCTGCCCATCGCGGCGGGACTGCTCTTCGAAGAGTTGACATTAGGCGGACTGGTCCGGCTGTTGCTGGCTCCACGGCCGGAGACCGGCGAACAAAAAGAGCACAACAACCCGAACGGAGGCATGAAATGCTCGCATTGAAGCTGTTGTTGAACATTGCAGGCGCGCTGCTGCTCGCCTGCGCGGCGGAGATTCCGCTATATGGCCTTTGGCTGCGCATCAGGATGGAGCGCAAAAAAGCCAGCGGCGAATCTCCTGAACACGAAACCCTCATCGAGCCGACTGAGATCGCATGGCGCGGTTCGGTTGCATTGGCAATCGCAGCATGTGTGCCCCTGCTGATTGCCGCCAGCATCGTCGTAGTGCCCAGCGGCATGGGCGGAGTACGCATCAGCCAGATCAGTGGCACGCTGCCGGGCACGCTGTATCCGGGCGTACATTTCATCACGCCGCTGGTCGACAGCGTGCAGACCTTCGATCTGCGCGACCATCTCTTCACCGCCGGCATTCTCGAAGAGGGCGGAAAGAAAGCGGTGCAAAACACCGGGCTCAACGTGCAGTCGCGCGAGGGCCTCAACATCGGCCTGGGCATCACGGTGCGCTACCGGCTTGATCCTAACAAGCTCGCCAGCGTACAGGCGCATCTGCCGCAGCCGGCAGACAAGCAGTTAGTGCCTCCAGTGGTGGCCAGCGCGTGGCGCGACCTGGCGCCCGGGTACACCGTGCGCGAAATCTTTTCGACCAAGCGCGAGGAGGTGCGCTCGCGCGCAGCCGGCATCATCACGCGCAAGCTTGCCACCGATGGCATTGTCGTCGAAGAAGTCATGCTTTCGGACATTCAGCTCCCGGCCGAGTATGCGCAGGGGCTGGAAGGGCTTTTGCTCAAAGAGCAACAGGACGACCAGATGAGCGTGGACACGGAAATTCAGCAGAAGCAGGTGAAGATCGCCGAGCTGCAGGCGGAGGCCGAAGCCGCGCAGAAGGTAAAACAGGCTGAGGGCGATGCGCAATCGAAGGTGGTTGAAGCAAAAGGCGAAGCGGACGCAATGCAGTACACACTGCCGCTTAAAGAGAAGCAGATTGAGCAGAGCAAGCTGGAGGCCGAGGCGCGCAAGGAGGCCACGATTGAAAACGCGGACGCCGAGGCGCAGGCCAAGGTGATCGATAGCAAGGCCGAGCTCGAACGGCGCAACCTGCTGGCCGACGCCGAGGCCAACCGCATTAAGGTAGTGGCTGCGGCAGACGCACAGCGTATGACCAGCGAGGCGGACCTCCTGAACAAGTCGCCGCTGCTGATCAACAAGATTGTGGCCGAGCGGCTCTCGGACAAGATCCAGGTGGTGATGGTTCCCTCAGACGGGAAATTCTTCTTCGCCAGCGATGTCTTCAAGGCTGCCGCCCCGAACCCGATCATCAAGCAAGAGATGGACAGCGAGCAACATGCGTTTCCTGCCCCAGGCGGTCAGCAATGATGCAGCAACGGAGGGGCGCGGCATCATCGCGCCTTCTCCCGCGTCAACTTCCGGTTTGAGTTCAAACCGAGCGCCAGACGATATAATCCGCGCAAACGAGAAATTTCCAAGAGATGAAGGTCATGAGGCGGTTTGGGCTAAGTGTGGTCTTATGCATAGCGGTCAGATTTGCGGCGAATGCGGCGCCAGCACCCAGTCCGTGGGAACAGCCCGCCGCGATGCTCGCCGAGCAGATCGCCAACATCCTCGGCCCTGGACAGGTGCGGCTCACCCTCCGCAATCTGTCTTCGATCCCGGCAAATGAGATGCCGGCGATCCAGCATTTCCTCGAACAAGACCTAAAAGCGCATGGAATGACCGTTGCGGGCGAGGAAAGCGCCGACGCGGTGCGCGTAACCCTGAGCGAAAACACGCGCCAGCGGCTTTGGGTGGCTGAAGTCGTGGAAGGCGATCAGATGCGGGTGGCGATGGTGGAGCTGGCGCCGGATCAGCCTGCGCCCATACTTGCGGCAGGTGGTCTGCTGCTGCGGAAAGAGACGGTTATCACTGCGCAGCAGCCGATTCTTTCCGCTCTTGAAACTGCCCATGCACTGCTCGTGCTGGAGCCGGGCCAGATCGTGATCTTTGCGCGCGCCATAAACGGATGGCAGGAGCAGAAGCGCGTGAACCTGACCGGCAACGCCCCGTTTGCGCGCGATCCGCGCGGCATTCTGGTTGTGTCGCAAGATGGCACGGGCTTTGAAGGCTGGTTCCCCGGAATGCATTGCACAGGTAGTCTTCCTCCAGCGAACGATGCGACCGCGCAATGCGGTGCAAGCGACGATCCGTGGGCGATTGCCGCGCGCGGCGCTCCGCAATCTTTGGCATTCACGAATGCTTCCGCGATTACCGGCGGCAGCCCTCCTGCGCTCAAAGCCTTTTACAATGCCACGCGGAATTACTTCACGGGCGTGGTTTCGCCGAGCCTCGATGTCGAGCTGCCTGCGTTCTACTCGGCCGCTCTGCTGCCGCGTTCCGCAGGCAATACCGCGCTGCTGATTGCCGGCATCGACGGCAAAGTACGACTCGCGGAGAACGGCGGGGTAAGTCCAGTCGAGGGCGCGCGCGACTGGGGCAGCGATCTCGGCGTGATTCGTTCTGGCTGCGGGTCGGGCGCACAGATCATCGCGTCTGGTTCGGGTGAGGCAATCAGCGACAGCCTGCGCGCATACGAGTTACCGGCTCTCGAGGCCGTGCCGGTGAGCGCGCCGCTGGCGATGCAGGGCACCATAACCGCGATTTGGCCTGCGCCGGACGCGAAGAGCGTCTATGCCGCGGTGCGTACGGCGGCCGACCAATATGAGGTGGATCGTGTTTCGGCGCTTTGCAATTAGTTTTTTTCTCGTCTTGGTCGGGGTCTGTGCCTGGAGCAGGACCCGCCCGCATTACGGCGGAATGCTGCACGTCGAAATCACAGGCGATCCATGGAACGGCGCAGATGGACTGGCGCGGCGTCTGATCCTCGATGGACTCACGCGTCTCGGCAACGACGGCACGGTACAACCCGCGCTTGCCGTCGATTGGCAGTCCGACGACGCTGCGCACCACTGGCAATTCCGTCTGCGCTCCGGGGTGCAATTTCACGATGGCTCGCCGCTCACCGCAATCGTAGTCGTGCAGTCGTTGAATCTCTCCTGCAACGCAAACTGCCCGTGGACTACGGTCCGCGCGGTCGGCTCATCGGTCTTCTTTACGGCCGACTCTCCGATGCCGCATCTGCCCGCATTGTTGGCGGAGGACAACTTTCTCATTGCTCTCCCGGTTATGTCCGACGGAACAACACCGGCGAATTTGATCGGCACCGGCCCCTTCCGGTTTGCCGCGTCCAATCATGGCATCCTCTCGCTAACGGCCAGCGAAAGTTGCTGGCAAGGTCGCCCGTTTGTTGATTCGATCGAAATTCGCGCCCATCGCGCGATCCACGATCAATGGCTCGATCTGAGCGTGGGCCGCGCCGATGTTGTGGAAGTTCCCCCCGAAGAGCTGCGCCAAGCCGGGCAGCAGCGACTCGTGATTGCGGCGTCGCCGCCCGTCGAATTACTCGCTTTGCAGATATCTGACTCCGGTGCGCTGGCCAATCCAATGCTGCGCGCATCGATTGCCGCGGCTATCGATCGCGATGCGCTGTTCAACGTAATTTTCCAGAAGCAGGGCGAGGTCACCGCAAGCCTTTTGCCGCAGAAGCTCACCGGTTACTCATTTTTGTTTCCCGCCGAGCGCGATTTGAATAAGGCCCATGCACTGCGCGGCGGTTTGACGACTCCGCCGCTCACGCTCGGCTTCGAGGGCGATGGCGCAATGCAACTGGCTGCGCAGCGCCTCGCTCTCAACCTTCACGAAGCCGGCTTTGATGTGCAGACCCCGGATGCACACCTCGACGCACACTTCGACGCACACCACGCCTCGCATCCGGACTTTCTCCTGCGCGAGCTTCCGCTGGAGGGCGCCGATCCCGCAGCCGCGATGGAAGTTTTGCTTCACGCTGCAGGAGAAACCGTTGCGGTCTCTGAACAATCTCCACCTGCGCTTTTTGAGGTGGAGCACACATATCTCGATCGCAAAACACTCGTGCCTCTCCTCAATCTTCCTCGCGCTTACGCCATTGGCTCGCGCGTGCGGGATCTCGAACTGCGCGCCGACGGCACACCCGATCTGGCCTCCGCTTCGCTCGAGGATGCACCATGAATCTGCGCCAGAAGCTTCTTCTGCTATTCGCGTTCACCATCACAGCAGCCGTGGCCGCAGTCGCGTGGACCGTGCTGGTGCGCATCCGTCACGTCTTCGAACAACGGGATCAGGAGGAAACGGCTCTCTTCGTCAGCCAGTTCCAGCGCGAGTTCCAACATCGCTCCGCGGAAGTGGCCGCGGCAGTTGATCGCCTTGCCGCGAGCGAACGGGCACGCGCCATGGCCGTCGAGATTGATCAGACCGGCGACTCTGCGCCGTATCTCACCGAGGCTCAGGCCCTGGCAGAGGATGCGCAGCTTGATTTTCTTGAGGTGGTGGGGCCTGATGGCAATGTGATCAGTTCCGCTCAGTGGCCCGCGCGCTTCGGCTATCCTGAGCCTGCTGCCGCGAATACATCCCGGGACTCCCTGCTCAAGCGCGAAGAACTGCCAGATGGTTCCACAGCGCTGGGCCTGTTCGCAGTACGCGCAATCAACGGCTCCGACCCTCAGGTCAAGCTGATCGGTGGCGAGCGGCTCGACCAGAGCTTTCTCGCCGGGTTGCCGGCTGCGCCCGGAATGACTGTGGGCCTCTATACCAGCGTCGATACCACGGCAGAACCCGGCACGCCGGGCGCGAATCCACGTGTGGCAACATCCGCCGGTTTTACCCCTGCTCGTCTCGTTGGTCCCAACGGTGGATTCGCAAACGCGGCGCGCTATCAAGGGTTGATCGACACCGCCCGCGCGAGCGGAGAACAGGCGAGCGGCATCATCGATCCGACTGGCCGGCGTGAAGACAGCTTGAACGCAACGGCGATCCCGCTCAAGAATCAGGCGGGAGATGTGATGGCCGTGCTCGTCGTCGCGATCTTGCGCACGGGAATGGTGGAAGCACAACAGCACATCCGCGCTATCGCTTATGGAGTAGCGGCCGGCGGCATTTTGCTTGCGATCCTCTTCAGCCTTTGGATTGCTGCGCGCGTATCGCGTCCGATCGAACAACTGGCGCGCGCGGCGGAGGAGGTCGCGGGCGGCAATTGGGAAGTGCATGTCAGGGAGCGTGGGCGCGACGAGGTGGGTGTGCTGGCGCGCAGTTTCAATCACATGACAAGCCAACTCACCAGCCAACGGGAGCGGCTTATCCAAAGCGAGCGCGTTGCCGCATGGCGCGAGCTGGCGCGCAGGCTGGCGCACGAACTCAAGAATCCTCTCTTTCCGCTGCAGTTGACGGTCGAGAACCTGGTGCGGGCGCGGGCGCTTCCCGCAGATGGGTTCGACGAGATCTTTCGCGAGAGTACGGCAACCTTGACCGCGGAGATCGCAAACCTGAAGACTATCATCGGCCGCTTCAGCGACTTCAGCAAGATGCCCAAGCCGGAATTGGAGCGCATTGACGCCGCCGATGTCGTCAACCGCGTCTATGCGCTCTACGCCGCCGCTCATCAAAATCCGTCCGCAAATGACGCAGACATTCAATTTCATCTCGACGTAAGCCGTGAACCCATGCCCATCAATGCCGATTCCGAATTGCTGCATCGCGCGCTGTCGAATCTGGTGCTGAATGCAATCGACGCGATGCCAGAGGGCGGTGCGCTGACCATCGCTGCGCATCGCAAAGAAGACAGAGTGGAGCTCAGAGTCTCAGACACGGGCAAAGGTCTCACGCCGGAGGAATGTGAGCGCTTGTTCACGCCGTATTACACAACCAAGCAGCATGGAACGGGACTTGGCCTGGCGATTGTGCAATCGGTTGTAGCCGATCATGCAGGAACCATCACAGTAGAAGGGCGACCGGGCGGCGGCGCGACATTTATCATCATGCTGCCGAAGGCGGAATCATGAGCGCGAAGGCCAACATCCTCATTGTTGATGACGAAGCCAACACGCTGGCTTCGCTGTCCCGCGCCTTTCGCCTCGCCGGGCACGAGGCCGTTGTATGTGACAGTGCCGCGCGCGCTCTGGAGTTGGCGCGCACACAACCGTTTGACCTGATCCTGAGCGATGTGGTGATGCCGCGCCGTGACGGTCTCTCGCTCCTTGAAGATTTGAAGACTGCCGGAATCTCCGCGCCAGTCGTCATGATGAGCGGGCAGGCGCACATTGAGATGGCGGTGCGCGCAACGCGGCTGGGCGCACTCGACTTTCTGGAGAAACCCCTGACGACGGAAAAGCTGCTCGTCACACTCGAAAATGCGCTCAAGCTCACGCGGCTGGAGACTGAAAACCGCGAACTGCGTGCGCGAGTAGGCAAACATACGCTGGTCTTCGCCGGAGAAACGATGCGCCGCGTGATGGCGCAGATCGAGCGCGTGGCCGCGAGCGAAACCCGCATCTGCATCTACGGCGAGACCGGCACGGGAAAAGAACTTGCGGCGCGCACGCTGCACGAGAAGAGTTCCCGCGCGAATGGTCCGTTTGTGACGCTCAATTGTGCGGCAGTTCCTGCGGAGCTGATTGAGAGCGAGCTTTTCGGTCACGAAAAAGGCTCGTTCACCGGCGCTGCGCAGAGGCACACGGGAAAATTCGAGCAGGCGCACCGTGGCACGTTATTTCTTGACGAGATCGGCGATATGCCCGCGGCCATGCAGGCCAAGCTGCTGCGGGTTCTGGAAGAGGACGAGGTCGAACGCATTGGCGCCGATAAACCCACCACCGTCGATGTGCGCGTCATCGTGGCCACACACCGCAACCTTGAGCAATTGGTCGAATCCGGCGTTTTTCGACGCGATCTTTATCATCGCGTCGTGGTCTTTCCGCTGGAGCTGCCCCCCTTGCGCAAACGGGCTGAAGATCTTCCCCTGCTCGTAGAACATTTTGCCCGCCAGGTATGCGCGCAAAACGGATGGAAGCTGATCGGCTTTTCTTCTGCCGCAATCGAGGCGCTGAAACAGTACCCGTGGCCCGGCAATATCCGCGAGCTGCGCAATGTGGTGGAGCGGCTGTTGCTCTTGGCGGGAGATGAAGTGGCCGCAGACGACGTTCCATTAGCGCTGCCCGCTTCCCATGCAACGATAAAGACTACGCCGGCTCATTTAGCCGGACTGGAAGCCACAAGTTCGCTCGCGCAGCGTGTGCTCGCCTTCGAGCGTGCCGCCGTGCTCAACGAACTTGAACTGCATGGCCGCCATGTGACGCAGACCGCCAAAGCGCTCGGCCTGGAACGAAGCCATCTCTATAAAAAGTGCCAGCAACTGGGCATCGATATGCACAGCTTGCGTACGCGCGACGAATGACTTCCGTCATTATGCTGCGCGCTTCTTCGCCCGCTCGCGCGCCGCTTGTACCCGCTTCGAGAGCAATTCTTTTGCTTTTTCCAGCTCATGCCTTCGCTTGGCGCTCAAGTTTCTGCCGGCGCGATTGATATAAAACGTCAGCATCCTCATCCCGGAGCCAGGCCCTTTGGGCGAAACCTTCTTTGAAGCGAGCGCCCGTGCAATCGCCTCAGGATCTTTGCTGAAAAGACCCTCCGGTGGATAGGTCGAAACTGTTTTTACCTTGCCTGACCACTTCTTTGCAGTCTGTGCCATTTCTCATCCAATATTCTGGCGGGCCGGAGCCCGATTTCGTACCGCGCGCCACATCGGTCTCTGCCCCGGCTCTGCGGCGTTGCGGTTACAGCGTGATTTAGGAATGCCGCTTAAAATATTGCACCTCGCGCTCATGTTGCCTGGCCTGCTCAAGCGTTTTGAATGTACCCAGATTGCGGCGCTTGCCGGTGGCCTGGTCTTTTTTACGCGAGTACAAGCGGAACTGCCCGGATTTCAGCTTTCGTATCATTCACTCCGAGTAGATGCGTCCGGCGATTCTTGCGCTGCCCTGCACGAGCGCCGTGGCGGCGTTCGTGCTGCAAACGCGAGTTCGTGATGTATACGGGAAAGATCATGGGCTCCTTTTTGTCTCAAATCTAGTGAAAACCCTCCACCGGCTTTGATAATGTGGGGGATGCGATGGCAACGAAGACCCAAACTCATCCTGCATTGAGCGCCAACAAACACCTGCTGCGCTGGGTGGAAAAGATGGCTGAACTTACCCGGCCCGATTCGATCCATTGGGTCGATGGCTCGCAGCGCGAGTATGATCGGCTGTGCGCGCTGCTCGAAGAAAACGGCACGTTTGTCCGCCTGAATCAGGATCTCTGGCCTGGTTGCTATTATGCGCATTCCGATGTGCGCGATGTCGCCCGCGTGGAGGAGCGCACCTTTATCTGTTCGCTCTCGCGCGATAGCGCCGGCCCTACGAACAACTGGGAAGATCCCTACCAGATGCGCCGCAAGCTCAAGGAGCTGTTCCGCGGCTGCATGAGGGGACGCACCATGTACGTGCTCCCGTTTTGTATGGCCCCGCTCGACTCGCCGGCGGCGCAGATCGGAGTCCAACTTACGGACTCGCCCTACGTCGTTGTCAGCATGAGAATCATGGCCCGCATCGGTCGGCCGGTCTTCGCGCAGATCGATAAGGACCTGAAGCGCGTTGTTCCTTGTATGCACTCGGTCGGCATGCCGCTCGAACGCGGCCAGACTGATGTCCCGTGGCCCTGCAACGACACGAAATACATCGCGCACTTTCCGGAGACACGCGAGATCTGGTCCTACGGCTCGGGCTACGGCGGCAATGCCCTGCTTGGCAAGAAATGCTTCGCCCTGCGCATCGCTTCCAACATGGCGCGCGACGAGGGCTGGATGGCCGAGCACATGCTGATCGTCGGTCTCGAAAGCCCCGCGGGTGAAAAGACCTACGTAGCTGCGGCATTTCCTTCCGCGTGCGGCAAAACCAACTTCGCCATGATGGTTCCTCCCAAGGCGCTCGAGGGATGGAAGGTTTGGACCGTCGGTGACGACATTGCATGGATTCGCCCGGACGAAAGAGGCCAGCTTCGCGCCATCAATCCCGAGGCGGGATTCTTCGGCGTTGCGCCGGGAACCAGCGCCAGGACGAATCCCAATGCCATGGCCGCGCTCGCGCGCAACACCATCTTCACAAACGTTGCGCTCACGCCGGAGGGCGGCGTCTGGTGGGAAGGCATGACGGACGATCCGCCCCGTGAGTGCCTGGACTGGCAAGGCAATCCCTGGACGCCGGAGATCGCGCGCCACACCGGCGCCAAGGCGGCGCATCCGAATGGACGCTTCACCGCGCCTGCCTCGCAATGTCCCAGTATCGATCCAGCCTGGCAAGACCCTGAAGGCGTTCCGTTGAGCGCCATCATCTTCGGGGGCCGCCGCTCCGCAACCATACCGCTGGTTTATCAGGCCTTCAACTGGAGCGCAGGCGTTTATATGGGCGCCACCATGGCTTCGGAGATGACGGCCGCCGCCACCGGCGCGGTGGGCAAGCTCCGCCGCGACCCCATGGCCATGCTGCCCTTCTGCGGCTATCACATGGGCGATTACTTCCGCCACTGGATCAAGATGCAGCGGAAGCTCACCTCCACACCCCGCATATTTCATGTGAACTGGTTCCGCAAGGACGAGAACGGCAACTTTCTCTGGCCCGGATACAGCGAGAATATCCGTATTCTGAAATGGATCGTGGACCGCGTGCGGGGCCGGGCGCAGGGCAAGGAAACACCCATCGGCTGGACGCCATACTACAAGGACATTGACTGGACAGGGCTCGATTTTTCAGAGGAGCAGTTCGAGCGGCTGCAGGCCGTCGATCGCGCCCAATGGCGTATGGAAGTGATCGGGCACGAGGAGCTCTTTCTCGATCTGCACGATCACTTGCCGCCGGAGATGATCTACGAGCGGGAACTGCTCATCTGCCGGCTATAGATGGCTGGGTCTCGAGAAGGGATTCTGTGCCCCAGACCTTGAGTGCGCCGGCAACGCGCTCCGGAAATGCGCTTCAGACCTGCGCTCCAGAACTGAAACCAGGCGGGTGCGGATGACGTCCATCCGTCTTCCGGGGTCCGGCCGTCGCTTCCCCGCCCGATACAATCAAAAGATAGAGTCCATTGGGACGCTTGTCGCGTCCTAAGTGATTGAGGGATCGAGTTCAACCGAATGGCCAGGCGCACATGGAAGGACAAGAGACAGAAGGGTTCCGGGACGGCGCGATTCCTGGTCGGACTGTTTCTGCTCGTTTTGCTCATAGCCGGCGGAGCCGGATGGCTGCTCCTCACACCCTATGGCCCTTCGGCTGAGACCTTCGTCAATCTGGCGCCAGGCTCTTCCGCAACCCGAATCGCCCGGCAGTTGGAAGCGGCAGGCGTGGTGCGCAGTCAGTACGCATTTGATCTTTTGCGGGTTCTGGAACGGAGAACGCTGCGGGCAGGAGAATATAGGTTCGACCATCCATCTTCGGCCATCGAAGTCTATGAACGAATTGTGCGCGGTGACGTATATACTCGTGCACTGATTATTCCGGAGGGCGCAAATATCTTTGATATTGCCGCACGTGTCGAACAGGCGGGCTTCGATACTCGTCAGAATTTTCTCGAGGCCGCAGTCAAACAGGTTCCGTTGGTAAGCGACCTGGACCCGCGGGCGAAATCTCTCGAAGGTTATCTTTTTCCCGATACGTACCGTTTTGCTCCCAACACCAGTTCAGCTCAGATTGTTGCAGTTATGGTGCACCACTTCCGCACCGTCGCCGCGCAGTTGGGACTGAAGGAAAACGTGCACAAGGTGGTGACGATTGCCTCATTGGTCGAGCGGGAGACGGCCGTCGACGCCGACCGGCCGCTGGTGGCCAGTGTCTTTGAAAACAGGCTGAAGAAGAAGATGCCGTTGATGACCGACCCTTCTGTGATCTACGGTCTTGAACTGGAGGGATTGTGGCGGGGCGCGATCTACCGGAGCGATCTGACCCGCGATACCGCGTACAACACTTACCGGCATCCGGGGCTGCCGCCGGGACCGGTGGCGAATCCCGGCATCCCGTCGCTGCGGGCCGCTCTGCATCCGGCGGAAACCGGCTACCTGTATTTTGTAGCGGCAAGCAACAACGCCCAGGGGCATTCCCTCTTTGCATCTACGCTGGATGAACACAATCGCAACGTGGCCGGCTACCGGCGCGCGATGAAGAAGGCGAGTGCGCAATGAGGGCCCCGCGCCGGTTGACCCGGTTGATTTCGTGCGCGGCTCTTGCTTGGCCGCTGACTCTGACGGGCTGCTCCCTGTTTCCCACAACGCGCAAGCTCCCGGTTCCCAAGGCGCCTGCCGTCGTGCAAACCGTCACGCCTGAGCAGTTGGTTGCGCAGCTCAACCAACGATGGGACGCGCTGCAGACATTGACCGCGACCGTTCAGATACAGGCTACTGAGCTGAAAACCAATCAAGGTCTTGCGAAAGAGTTTCCAACATGCCGAGGATACATTTTGTTACGCAAGCCGAGAACGCTCCGCGTGATGGGGCAGTACTTCGGCATCAGAGTCTTTGATATGGTGAGCGACGGGCAGAACTTTACTCTGGAGGTTCCGCCCAGGAATGTAGCCTTTGAAGGCTCAAGCACCGAGAAAGGGAAATCACCCAACCCGCTGGAGAACCTGCGTCCCGAGTTCTTTTTGGACGCCCTTATGGTCAGAGGACTGAGTCTGGACGAAGAATACATGGCGACCTCCGACACCGCAACGATGGAAGATGCAGCCAAGAAGCATCTCTATTCGGTCCCGGAGTATATCTTGGAGGTGGTGCGCCGAAAGACCGGCAGCCAGGAACTGAGTCTGGTTCGCAAGATCACGTTTCACCGCGACGATCTGCTCCCCTATGAGCAGGAGATCTTTGACAGCAATGGAAATCTCGAGACG
The DNA here is from genome assembly GCA_030037705.1 of Acidobacteriaceae bacterium. Classification (GTDB taxonomy): domain Bacteria; phylum Acidobacteriota; class Terriglobia; order Terriglobales; family Acidobacteriaceae; genus Telmatobacter. The sequence goes on from JASHQE010000278.1 coordinate 34,474, forward strand.
CAGGTTTCGTACGGCACGTACGCCCAGTTCGTCTCCGGTGAATATCCCTCGAAGGTAACGATTAAACGTCCTTTGGAAGGCGTCGAGATTGCGCTCACGGTAGAGAGCGTGAACAAAAACGTAAATCTCCCCGCCGATCAGTTCGAACTGAAGCTGCCGAGTGGGATCAAAATTCAGAAGCTGGAATAAAACCATCCAGCTTGATCGATTTCGGAGCAAAATTCAGGCTGGATGAGGCAATCTCATCCGGCCTGAATTGTTGTTGCGGCGAATCGATCAGAATGTCAGCCGTCCGCCCACCTGGATGATGCGCTGCGTGCCCACCGCGCTGGTGATCTTGGCGTCGTTGCCTGACGCAAGGCTTGCGGTGGGATTGGCGAGACTCACCAGATTGAAGACATTGGTGGCTTCGCCGCGCAGCTGGAACACCATTCCACGCTCGAACGTAATGTTGCGGAAGAGTCCCAGATCG